>JAZQHM010000048.1:0-57697 GCA_045540575.1 Faecousia sp.
AGTGGGGGGAGAGGTTTGTTAACTAATTCCAATAAATACAAAAATGCCGAAGGCATTGCCTGCGTAATTTTTTAGTCTTTATAGTTTTCCGGAATCTCAAACACCTCACGGAAACGGGCGGCAAATGCCGGCTTCATATCCGCCGCATACAGATGGCTGGTATCGCCAAAGGTACTCATGCGGAAATAGGCAATACCCTTTCTGCGCTCTTCGGTGTTGAGAATGGTAACCGATGTTGGGGCTGCGCAAGTGCCATGCCAAAGTAGCATGGGAGAAATGTTCAGCAAATGCCCAAGCAGCACACATTCCAAACCGAAATGGCAGAAAAATACGATGGTATCCGTATTGGATTTTTCCACACGGTACGCGTCGCCCTCCCGGACATAGCCATACTTTGCAAGCAACTGATCCAGCTCCGACCAGACCCACTTTGCCTCTTTTTCCACACCGGCAGACGCAAAAGGCTCCGGCGCAAACCAGCGATCCCGGTCAAAAAAGCGAGGCTCTTTCGTCCAGTCGCCGGGCATCCAGTCCCATGCAACACCTTCCCCCTCTCGCTGAGGAATGGTAACTTTGGGGGCAAATTCCCGCAGCCAGGGCAAAACTTTCGCTTCCCTGCCCATAGCCTTCAGAGTCAAAGAAGCCGTATCCCGCGCCCGACCAAGGGGCGAAACATAAAAATCCTTGACATCATTTTTTTCCATCCGGGGTACGAGAAGAGCTGCTTCTTTCCAGCCCCGCTCTGTCAGAGAATCGATGGAATAGTCCGGATCGCCGTGACGAATGATCATTAATCGCATAGTAATTAGCTCTTTCCCAATTCCTTATTTCGCTTAAAGGCAGCCGCAACGCAATCCATTACCGCGCCACGGAAACCGTTTTCCTCCAGCGCCTTGACGCCTTCGATGGTGCTGCCGCCGGGAGAACACACAGCGTCCTTCAGTACACCCGGGTGCTTGCCGGTGGCGCTTACCATTTCCGCAGCGCCGGCAACCGTGGATGCCGCATATTGCAGCGCCTTATCTCTGGGTACGCCGCAGGCAACCGCGCCGTCTGCCAAAGCCTCAATAAACAGATACGCAAATGCCGGACCGCAGCCGGACAAAGAGCAAGCCGCATCGATGAGCTTTTCGTCAATGCTGTCCAAAAGACCGGCAAACCGCATATCCTGCAAGAAATCTGCAATCACTTCGTCGCCGACCAAGTCATTGTGGCAGTACTGAATCGTGCCCTTGCCCACCGCCACGGGGGTATTGGGCATGATGCGGATAATAGGAAGCTTCACACCTGCCATTTTTTCGATGGTGGCAATTTCCAAGCCTGCCGCCATGGTAATGATGGTGGGCTTTTTTTCTGCCAGCACAGCCTGCAGCTGACCCAAAACCGCCCCCATAACCTGAGGCTTTACCGCCAAAAACAGCCGGTCACAAGCAACTGCCTGCTCATTTGTGCCACATGCGCAGCCGAGCTGAGCAGAAAGCTCTTCAGCCTTAAAGGGGTCAGCCAGCAAAATATCCTTCGTTGCCTTGGAAAGAGCTGTTGCAATTGCGCCGCCCATATTTCCGCAGCCGATAAATCCGTATTTCATAACCTTACTCCTATCTGACATGACCGTTTCCGGTGATCACATACTTAAGCGTCGTCAGTTCCCGCAGACCCATGGGTCCCCGGGCATGCAGCTTTTGGGTAGAAATGCCCATCTCGCAGCCAAGACCAAACTCGCCGCCGTCGGTAAAACGGGTGGATGCATTGACATACACTGCCGCGCTGTCCACGCTGCCGGTAAAGATCTTTTTCGCCTCTTCCGACTGGGTCACGATGGCTTCGCTGTGACCGGTGGAATGGGCTGCGATATGCGCCACAGCCTCGTGGACATCTTCCACGCATTTGACAGCTAAGATGTAATCCAAAAACTCCGTGTCAAAGTCCATTTCTCCTGCCGCCTTACCGGGGATGATGGTCGCAGCCATCTCATCCAAACGCAATTCCACCTGAGGGATCCGCTTGGAAAGCTGGGGCAGAAATTCTGCAGCAATGGCTTTGTCCACCAGCAGCACCTCTTCTGCGTTGCACACGCTGGGGCGGCTGGTTTTGGCATTTTCCACGATCTTCAGCGCCATATCCAGGTCCGCCGTTTTTTCCACATACACATGGCAGATGCCCGTACCGGTTGCAATGCAGGGCACGGTGGCATTTTTCACGCAGGCATTGATAAGCCCTGCACCACCTCTGGGAATCAGCAGGTCGATGTACTTTTCCGCAGTCATCAGCTGCGTTGCGCTTTCCCGGGTAGTATCCTGCACCAGATTTACCGCATTTTCCGTAATACCAACGCTCTTTAAGCCGCTTTTTAAGGCATTCACGATGGCATTGGCAGACCGGAACGCTTCCTTTCCGCCCCGAAGCACGCAGACATTGCCGCTTTTCAGGCATAATGCAGCCGCGTCGCTGGTCACATTGGGACGGCTCTCGTAAATAATGGCGATAACGCCCATAGGAACGGCAACCTGCTGGATCAGCAAACCGTCAGCGCGCTGATACTCCTGGGCAATGCGCCCCACAGGGTCCGGAAGTGCCGCCACATCCCGCAGACCTGCCGCCATACCGGCAATGCGCTCCTTTGTCAGCTTCAAGCGGTCCAGCATAACGGTGGAAATGGTTTCCTTTGCCGCTTCCATATCCAGCGCATTGGCTGCCAAAATGGCATCCGCCTGGGTCTCCAGCGCGTCCGCCATAGCAAAAAGCGCTGCATTTTTCTGCTGGGTGCTCAGCTGAGTGATCTCATTTTTCGCCGCTTTTGCGGCTTTCAGCATTTCAAACATAGGCCTTCTCCGTAAATGTGGTTCCAACAGACTTGCCGTCCATAATGGCATACAGGTTCTGCGGATCGTTTCCGTTGGTGATGATCATGTCGCAGCCGCATTCCATGCAGATCTTGGCTGCATTCAGCTTCGTCACCATGCCGCCGGTACCAAGATTGGAGCCGCTGACACCTGCAAGGGCGAGAATATTCTCGTCCAGCTTTTCCACCCTCTCGATCAGCTTGGCATCCGGATGGGTGTGAGGATCGGCGGTGTACAGACCGTCAATATCCGAAAGCAGCACCAACTTTTCTGCCTTCACGCTTTGGGCAACAATGGCAGCTAAGGTGTCATTATCGCCAATGCCCAGCTCCGCTGTGGCAACGGTATCGTTTTCGTTGATAATGGGAATGCAGCCCATTTCCAGCAGCCGATTGATGGTGTTGCTGAAATTCTGATGGCGGGTCTCGTCGGCAACATCGTCGCCGGTGATCAGCAGCTGGGCAACGGTATGATGATACTCGCTGAACAGCTTATCGTACGTATACATCAGCTCGCACTGACCCACCGCCGCAGCCGCCTGCTTGGTGGGGATATCCGTGGGACGCTGTCTGAGTCCCAGCTTGCCAACGCCCATGCCGATGGCACCGGAGGAGACCATAATGACCTCGTGACCGGCATTTTTCATGTCGCTGAGGCAAGCGCAAAGCTCGCCGATGCGGCGGATATTCAGATTGCCCGTGGCATGTGCCAGGGTACTTGTTCCGATCTTGACTACGATGCGCATAGCACCGCCTCCTTGATTTTTCATATTTGCTTCGCAAAAACGAACCGGGCGACACCCAATGGTCTATCGATTCGTTTGCACTTCCAGGCTCGTATTGTCAGCGGGCACTGCCCGTCATCTTCTCCTGCTTGACCTTATGATCAATAATATGCCGACCGGCAAGTTCTGTGCGGATATCCTCCACAGAAATGCCCATCTGCACCATCAGCACCAGCACATGGTAGCAAAGATCCGCGATCTCATACACGGTTTCCGCTTTGTCGTCAGCCTTTCCGGCAATGATGACCTCGGTGCACTCCTCGCCCACCTTCTTGAGAATCTTGTCAAGACCCTTTTGGAACAGATAGGTGGTATAAGAGCCCTCCGGCATATCCTTTTTCCGACCTTCAAGCAGCTGATACAAGCCTTCCAGATTGAACTTTTCTGTATCTTCGCCCAAAACGGGGTTCGTAAAGCAGGAATCCGTGCCCAAATGGCAGGCAGGGCCGTCCTTCTTCACCCGCACAACGAGGGCATCGCCGTCGCAATCAGCGGTGATGGAAACGATGTGCTGATAATTGCCGCTGGTTTCGCCCTTGAGCCAAAGCTCCTGACGGGAGCGACTCCAGAAGCAGGTCAGCTTCTTTTCCATGGACACAGCAAGACTTTCCTTATTCATATACGCAAGGGTCAGCACCTTGTCGGTATCATCGTCAACGATGATTGCCGGAATCAAACCCTTTTCGTCAAATTTCAGTTCATTCACATCCATTTTTATAACCTCACATCAATGTCATTGTCCCGCAGGAGTTTCTTCAAGTCCTTTATCTGCACCTGCCCAAAGTGGAAGATAGAAGCAGCAAGCCCTGCGTCCACCTTGGGAAGCGTCTTAAACAGTTTTACAAAATCCTCGGCGCAACCAGCACCGCCGGATGCGATCACCGGCACATCCACCGCATCGCACACCGCTTCCAGCATCTCAAGGTCAAAGCCCTTTTTCACGCCGTCGGTGTCGATGGAATTGAGGACTACCTCACCAGCGCCGTTTTCCACGCAACGCTTGATCCAGGAAATGGCCTCCATGCCGGTGTCCACTCTGCCGCCCTTGGCAAACACCCGAAATTCGCCCTCCACCCGTTTGACATCGGCAGATATGACCACGCACTGGTCGCCGTACCGCTTGGCTGCCGCGCCAATCAGTCTGGGGTCCCGAATCGCGCCGGAATTGACGCTGACCTTGTCTGCACCACATTTAAGAACTCTGTCAAAGTCCTCTACCGTGTTGATACCGCCACCTACGGTCAGCGGAATAAAGATCGTCCGGGCAACCTCGGTCAAAATATCAGTAAAGAGCTTGCGCCCGTCGCTGGATGCGGTAATATCATAAAAAACCAGCTCATCCGCGCCGCACTCGGAATAAAACTTTCCCAGCTCCACCGGGCTGGAAACATCCTGCAGCCCTTCAAAATTCGTACCCTTTACCACCCGTCCGTTCCGAACATCCAGGCAGGGTATGATTCTCTTTGTTATCATACTGTTTCCTCAACCGCTTCTTTCAAGTCGATGGCGCCGGTGTAGTAGGCTTTTCCTACAATAGCGCCGTGGATGTTCATGGCTTTCAAAGCCTTCACATCCTCCATAGAGCTGACACCGCCGGAGGCGATGATGTCCATGGAATATTTTTCTGACAACTGCTTATAAAGCTGCCGATTTGTGCCCTGCATGGCGCCGTCACGGGAGATGTCGGTGCAAATGATCGCCTTGACTCCCAGTTGCTCCATTTTATCAAAGAAGGCTTCGGCAGTAAGTTCGGATTTTTCCGTCCAGCCGTGGATGGCAACGTAACCGTCCTTCAAATCCACACCAACGGCGACCTTTTCACCGTATTTTTCAAGGGCTGCCTCCAAAAACGCAGGGTCTTTTACCGCAGCTGTACCCAGAATTACCCGGTCAACACCCAATGCAAGGTAGCTTTCCACCGTATCCATATTCCGGATACCGCCGCCAACCTCCACAAAACCGCCGAAAGCGGCAATCAGCTTTTTGATTGTTTCCGCATTTTCCGGTTTTCCGGTTTTTGCGCCCTGCAAATCCACCAGGTGCATATATTTTGCGCCTGCTGCCTTAAATGCCAAGGCAACCTCCACGGGGTTTTCACTGTAAACCGTCATTTGGGCATAGTCGCCCTTGTAAAGCCGCACCGCCTTGCCGTCATACAAGTCGATGGCAGGATACATGTACATAAATTAACCTCCCAGCGCGAAGGCACGCAGAATGTTCATGCCAACCTCGCCGCTTTTTTCCGGATGAAACTGGCAGCCGAAAATGTTGCCCTTTTCCACAGCAGCGGTAACCGTAATGCCATACTCTGCCGTAGCCGCCAGAGAATCCTCGCAGCCCTCGGCATAAAAAGAATGGACAAAGTACACATAGTCGCCTTCGCTGATTTTCGACAGCAGGCGGCTACCCTTATTTTCAATATGCAGCGCGTTCCAGCCCATGTGGGGAATTTTTAGATTTTCCGGAAGCTTTCCCTTCATGGCAACCACATTGCCCTTAAGTAAGCCAAGACCCTCATGCTCTCCGTACTCAAAGCCCTTTTCAAAAAGCAGCTGCATACCAAGGCAAATACCCATCAGCGGCACACCCTTTTGCGCCTGCTGACGCACAAACTTGTCAAGCCCCGTCTGCCGCAGCTTGTCTGCCGCATCACCGAATGCGCCCACACCGGGCAAAATCAGCTTATCTGCCTTGGCAAGCTCCTTTTCGTCGCCGGATACGAAGGTTTCCGCACCGATGGCATCAAAGGAAGACCGCAGGGAAAAGAGGTTTCCCACACCGTAATCGATTATACCGATCATCACAGCACTCCCTTTGTGGAAGGAATCACGTCCGCAGCAGCCGCATCGATGGCGACCGCAGCCTTCATACTCCGGGCTACGCTTTTAAATGCGCCCTCGGCAATGTGGTGGGAATTGCTGCCTGCCAGCTTGCGGATATGCAGGCTCATGGGGCAGTTGCGAACAAAGGAGAGGAAAAATTCCTCAACAAGTTCTGCATCAAAGCTGCCGATTTTATAAGCAGGAATCTCCAAATTGTAGCCAAGATAGCTTCTGCCGGAAATATCCACAGCGGAAAGGATCAGCGCTTCGTCCATAGGCAGGATGAAATTACCGTAGCGGGTAATGCCCCGCTTATCTCCCAGCGCCTGCTGGAACGCCTGACCCAGACAGATGCCCACATCCTCAACGGTGTGGTGGTCGTCCACATTGGTATCGCCCTTGCAGTTTACGGTCAGATCAAACTTGCCGTGGGCGGCAAACAGGGTCAGCATGTGATCCAAAAAGCCGCAGTCGGTGGCAATTTCACTTTTGCCGGTGCCGTCCAGATTCAGCTTCAAAACAATATCCGTTTCCGCAGTTTTGCGGATGATCTCAGTTGCTCTCATATTTCTTTCTCCTTCGATAAGGATTTTCAAATTTCAGTTTGGCGCGCAGTTTACAATTACTCACAATGTTGTCATCCCGACCAAGGCGTAGCCGCGTGGAGGGATCTTCGCACCGAATTTTTGCTGTGCAGACACGATAATGCGTAGATCCCTCGACTCCCATTCGGTCGCTCGGGATGACATCCTGCGGAGGAGGCATCTGCCCAACAAACCGCAATTTACTGTTCCAATATTGCCTTCACTGTTTCAATAAACACTTCCATCTGCGCTTTTGTGCCGATGGTGATGCGATTAAATTCCTTGATGCGCTGGGCTGTAAAGTGCCGCACCAGCACGCCCCGCTTTTTTAGCTCCAAATACAGCGCTTCGCCGCCAATTTTATCACTTTTCGCAAAGAGGAAGTTGGCATCGCTGTCAAGAACGGTAAAGCCAAGCTCTTTCAGCTGCGCTGCCGTCCAATTCCGGGTTTCCTGCACATCGGCGCACATCTTCTGATAGTAGCTGTCTGCATCCACCGTAACCTCGCCCAGCAGCATGGTCAGCCGGTTGACATTGTAAGGATTGGTGGAATATTTCAGCTTTTCAAGGTCCGCAATCAGCCCCGCAGGTCCTAACGCATAGCCCAGTCTGCCGCCCGCCATACAGCGGGACTTGGAGAAGGTGCGCACCACCAGCAGGTTGTCATAGGTATCCAATAAATGATAGCATGTTTGACCGCCAAAGTCCACATATGCTTCGTCAATTACCACCACATTATCGGGATTTTTCTGCAAAATCGTCTCAATTTGCCACACCGGAATGCTAAGACCCGTGGGCGCATTGGGATTGGCAATGACCACCATCTTGTTTTTGCCGCAATAGGCGGTGTAATCCAGGGTAAAATCTTCATTCAGCGGCACTTTCTCGCAAGGTACACCGTTGAGCTGACCGAACACGGGGTAAAAGCCGTAGGTGATGTCCGGGAACATAGCGCCATTTTGACCGAATGCCATGAAGGCAAAATTCAAAATATCGTCCGAGCCGTTGGAAAGGAAAATATTCTCTTGCTTAAGCCCATAAAGACCTGCCAGCTTTTCTTTTAAGCCCTTGCCGGTGGGGTCGGAGTACAGCCGCAAATCCTCCACCTGCTTGGCAGTCATAGCCGCCACCACCTGGGGTGCGGGAGGGTAAGGTGCTTCATTGGTATTGAGTTTTATGTACTGCATATCCCGGGGCTGTTCGCCGGGGGTGTAGGCTTCCAGCGGCTGATACCGCGGATTCATATAACGGCTCATGATTCTTTCACTCCTCTGTACGGATCAAAACGCTTCTTGCGTGGGCTTCCAAGCCCTCTTTGCGGGCGAAGAAAGCAATGTCCTCGCCAATGTTTTTCAAAATTTCCTCAGTACAGTAAACATACTGACTCTTCTTTACAAAATCGTCCACATTCAGACCGCTGGAGAAACGGGCTGTACCTGAGGTGGGCAGCGTGTGGTTTGGACCAGCGTAGTAATCGCCCAAAGCCTCGGGGCAGCTGCGACCCATGAAAATGGAGCCTGCGTTGCGGATACCGTCGAGGTAAGTAAAGGGCTCGTCCACCATCAGCTCCAAATGCTCCGGTGCGATCCGGTTGGCTACATCGATCACCGCGGTCAGATCCTCTGCCACGATGATCTTGCCATTGTTGTCAATGGATGTCCGGGCAATTTCTGCTCTGGGAAGCAAGGGGATCTGCCGCTCCAGCTCCGCGCTGACCGCCAGTGCCAATTGTTCGCTGTCCGTAACCAAAACAGCGCTTGCCATTTTGTCATGCTCCGCCTGGCTCAAAAGGTCTGCGGCTACATGGGAAGGATTGCTCCTGCCGTCAGCAACCACCAGAATCTCACTGGGACCGGCGATCATATCAATAGACACCTGCCCAAACACCTGCCGCTTGGCTTCGGCAACGAAGGCATTGCCCGGACCTACGATCTTATCGACCTGGGGCACAGACTCTGTGCCGTATGCCAGTGCAGCAACCGCCTGAGCGCCGCCCAGCTTATAAACTTCCGTGACACCTGCGATCTTGGCAGCAGCCAGAATCACCGGCGCGATTTTGCCTTCCTGATTGGGAGGCGAAACCATCACGATACGGCTGCAGCCGGCAATGACAGCAGGAATGGTGTCCATCAGCACGGTAGAGGGATAGCTTGCCGTGCCACCGGGAACATACACGCCCACCTTTTCGATGGGGGTGATCTTCTGTCCGGTGATGATGCCGTCGGGAGATTTGCTTTCAAAACCCTGCCGCAGCTGCTTTTCATGGAAAGCCCGGATGTTTCTTGCTGCTTTCTCCAAAATCTCCAAAAATTTCGGCTCAACCGCTGCAATCGCCTCGTCAAGCTCTTCCTGCGTTACCGCAAGGGAAGTAAGTTCTGCCTTGTCGAAACGACGGCAATAATCAAAAAGCGCTGCGTCGCCCCGGCTGCGGACATCGGCAATGATGTCCGTGACAATGGCGGATACATCCATTCCCTTTTCGTCCCGCGCAAAAATTTCGCTGTCGGGAATCTCCCCGAATTTCATAATACGAATCATTTCAGCTTCTCCTCAAGTCCCTGACACAGGGTGCGAATCCGTTCATTTTTAAATTGCCATGCAGAAGTATTGGCGATGAGCCGGGCACTGATGGGTACGATCTCCTCTTTTACCGCAAGACCGTTTTCCTTCAGCGTAGTGCCGGTCTCCACAATGTCCACAATCACATCGCTAAGCCCCAAAATGGGCGCGATCTCAATAGAGCCGTTAAGGTGGATAATATCAATATCCCGGCACTTGGAGCTATAATAGTCCACAGCAATATTGGGGAACTTGGTAGCCACCCGTAGGGTCTTTCCGGGGCTGTCGGTAAAGTCCTTTTTACCTGCCACCGCCATGCGGCACTTGCCCAAGCCAAGATCCAAAAGCTCATACACATCGGGCTTATACTCCAGCAAAATATCCTTGCCCACGATACCCAGATCTGCCGCTCCGCGTTCCACATAAATGGAAACATCGGAGGGCTTGACCCAGAAATACCGCACACCCTTCTCAGGATTCTCAAAAATCAGCTTTCTGCCGCCCTCTTCCAGTGCCGGGCAATCAAAACCCGCCTCTTTCAAAATGGCGTACACTTTCTCGCCCAAGCGACCCTTGGGAAGGGCGATATTGAGCATATCCGTGCCGGTATTCTGAGGCTGCTCCAAAAGCTGCACATTTAAGGCAAACCCAATGGCGCTGCCGGATTTTCCCATCTTGCGCAGCAATTTATCATACTGTCCGCCGGAGAGAATGTTGTCGGCAATTCCCTCAATATAACCCCGCAGCACCACGCCGCTATAGTACTTCATATCGCTGCCCACCGACAGATCGATACGGATCTTATCGGCAAAGCCTGCTGCCGCAAGGGCATCGCAAATGCCGGAGAGCTCCTCCACCGCGTCGCAAGGGATCTGCTCTTTCAGCTGCGGCAATACACTTTCTGCCGTGCCGCTGCAATCTGCAATGGCGCAGATTCGCTGCGCATCGCAACCGACATCCGCAAGCAGCGCGCTGAGCTGATGAATGTTCTTTTGCTGAATGTAGTGAAGTGCGGTTTCCCTGCCGGCTGCACCCAAAGCCGTTTCGTCCAGCAGCGCTTTCAAAATACCCATGTGGGAAATATCCAGCACAAAATCAGAAGACAGCAAATCCAAACTTTTTGCTGCCAGCAGCACTGCCTCGGCAATATCCGCCGCCTTCAGATCGCCCACGCATTCCACACCGGATTGCATGATCTCCTTATAGGCATGTGTGCCCTTATCCACACGGTAGACATTCTCATTATAGTAGAGCTTCTGCACGCCCTCACCGGATGCATTTTTGATAATGGAAAGGGTCACGTCCGGCTTCATCGCCAGCAGTCGACCATTCTGGTCGGCAAAGGTGATGATCTGCTGAGATTGGAGAAAATCCTTATTGCGCAGATAAAGGTCGTACTCTTCAAACCGGCTCATTTTATAAGCGCTGTAGCCATACTGCCGGTAAAGACTCCGCAGGGTAAATACCGCCTGCTCGCTGCGGCTTAAATCATTCATTTCCATCATTCTTCTCCATCCTTTCCAGCACTGTGCGATAACCGCCACCGCCATACTGCAAGCACCGGTTTACGCGGCTGATGGTTGCCGTACTGGCACCGGTATCGGCGCAGACCGCATTATAATTCTTGCCGGCAGTCAGCTGCTTTGCTACCTCCAGCCGTTGCGCCATAGCCTGCAGCTCCTTGACGGTACAAACATCTTCAAAAAATGCCTCGCACTCTTCCATGGTTTGGCAGGATGCGATGGCGCGGAACAGCGCCTGCATCTGCGGTGTTTGCAATGCACTCATGGGAAAATCCCCTTTCCTCGTTTTGTGATACTTTATCACTTTACCGCACTAAAGTCAAGGGATATTTCCGCCTTTTTATAAGTTTGTGATTTCCTCTAATCGTGCGGTGCAATTTGCACCGCTTATAGGCATATTGACAAAATCTCCCCCATATGCTAAACTGACCATACTTTGACCGCTCCAGGTATGGGTTTCCGTATCTGGTTTTTTTACGCACGACGGAGGAAAACAATGAAGCTGGACATAATGTTCTTTTTCAACAGCATTCTCTTGGGAATCGGACTGGCTATGGATGCTTTTTCCGTATCCCTTGCCAACGGACTGAACGAGCCCTGCATGAAAGGCAAAAAAATGGCAGGCATTGCCGCTGTATTCGGTACCTTTCAGGGCATGATGCCGCTGATCGGCTGGGTCTGTATCCATACCATCGTTCAGTATTTTACCTTTTTCGACGATCTGATCCCCTGGATCGCACTGGCACTGCTTAGCTACATCGGCGCAAAAATGGTGATCGAGGGCATACAAAATAAAGATTGCGAATGTCCCTGCGTGGCGCTGACCCTTTCTACCCTTTTGGTGCAAGGTGTTGCTACCTCCATTGATGCGCTTTCAGTAGGCTTTACCATTGCCCATTACGATCTGACAGCTGCGATCCTGGCAGCATTTCTGATTGCCGCGGTAACCTTTGTGATCTGCTTTATGGGTCTTTATATAGGCAAAAAGGTGGGCACAAAGCTTGCCGGCAGGGCAGGTATCCTTGGCGGTGTGATTTTGATTCTTATTGGTTTGGAGATTTTTATCACCAGCTTTTTCTGAAAAAGAAAAGAGGCGACGATGTCGCCTCTTTTTTATTTAGGGATGTCGCCAGGTGCTTTTTGTAAGCAGCGCAAGAATGGGGAAAATCTCCAATCTGCCCGCCAGCATATCCACAATCAGCACCAGCTTGGAAAATACGCTGAAGCCTGCAAAATTGCAGGTAGGACCAACTGCCTCCAAACCGGGACCGATGTTATTAAAGCATGCCAGCACCGCGGTGATATTGGTGGTGATAGAAAAATTATCCAGCGACACCAGCAAGACGCTGACCACAATGATAATCACATAGGCTGCAAGATAGGCATTGGTATTGGTGACGATCTGCTCGTCCACCGTTTGACCGTTGCTGCGGATGACCTGCACCTTTCTCGGGTGCAGCACCTGCCGGATATTGCGCCGCAGGCTTTTGAAGATCAGCAGCACTCGTGCCACCTTGATGCCGCCGCCGGTAGAGCCGGCACAAGCGCCCACGATCATCAGACCCAGCAGGATCGCCTTGGAAAATGCGGGCCACAGATCAAAGTCCGTCGTAGCAAATCCGGTGGTCGTAATGATGCTGCTAACCTGGAAAAAGGCATGGCGGAAGGTCTCTTCCACGCTTGCATAGGTGCCCATAAGATTCAGCACGATCAGCACAACGCTTGCGGCAACAATGCCAAAATACAGCCGCAGCTCTTCGTCCTTAAATACATTTTTGAACTGCCGCAGCAGAATCAGATAATAGCAGCTGAAATTCACACCGAACAGAAGCATAAATACCGCCGTTACATATTGGATGTAAGGACTGTAGCCGGCGATGGAGTCACCTCTTACGCCGAATCCGCCGGTACCGGCAGTACCAAAGGCTGTGCAAACTGCGTCAAGCAGCGGCATATCCCCCGCCAGCAAAAACAGTACATTGATTGCTGTCATCACAATATAGATAACATAAAGGATCGTTGCTGTCTTGCGCATTTTGGGCACAAGCTTACCCACATTGGGGCCCGGGCTTTCCGCCCGCAAAAGGTGCATGGTAAAGCCGCCGCCCTTCCCGTCACCGGGGCTTAGAGCAAGCAGAAACACCAGCACGCCCATGCCGCCCAACCAGTGGCTGAAGCTGCGCCAATAAAGAATACCCTTGGAAAGATCCTCTGGTCGTGCCAGCACGGAAGATCCGGTGGTAGTAAATCCGGAAACGATTTCAAACAGCGCATCTATGTAGTTCGGAATCTCGCCGGAAAAGACGAAGGGCAGACATCCGAAGATACTCATAACGATCCAGCTGATGCCCACGCATACAAGACCTTCTTTTGCGTTTAAGGCATTGGGCGCGCCTTTGCAAACGGCAAACAGAATTGCCATAACCGCTGCCAATAATCCAACGGCATACAGAAAGCCCTGCACCGCCATCATTTCCCGGCTAAAGGCGCTGATAAGCAGCGCCGGGATCATAAACAGCGCCTCAACAAACAAAGTCTGGGCGATAAATCGCCCCATCATTTTATAATTCATTCCCTCACCACTTATGCGAAGATGTCATTGAGTTGATGCAGTACGCCCCGTCCGCTGGTAACCACCACCAGAGAATCACCCTCGCAGAATACCGAGTCGCCGTTGGGCACTTCGCTCTGTGCACCGTGGGTAATGCTTGCGATCAGCACATTGGATTTGAGCTTCAGTTCTTTCAAGGGTTTTCCGCAGTTATGGGTATTGGCATCCACCAAAAATTCCACCGCTTCCGCCTGACCGTCGGCAATGGTATGCAGAGATACTGCAGCGCCTGTCTGATTGCGCATAGCCCGGACATAACGGATAATATCCATGCAGCACAACTCCTTGGGGCTGACGATAGAGCCCAAGGCAAGGCTGTCAATAATATTGCGGTTTTCGCTGTGGCTGAGCTTTGTGATGACCTGAGGGACATCGCGGGAATTGCCGTAGAGGGAGATGATCATATTCAGCTCGTCGGTGCCGGTCATGGTGACCAGCGCATCGCAAGAGGAAAGCCCCTCATTTTCCAGTAGCTGCTGATCGGTGGCATCGCCGCATATGACGCTGACATCCGGCAACGCTTCTGCCAGAACTCTGCAGCGCGCTTCATTGTTTTCAATCAGCTGCACGGAAATGCCGTCTTTTTGCAGCAGGCTTGCCAGATAATAGCTTACTCGTCCGCCGCCGCAAAGGATGACCCGACGCGCCCGGCGGGCAATGACACCTAAATTCCGCAGCATCTGTGACAGATTCTGCGTCGGCGCGGTAGCGAACACGCGGTCACCTTCCCGCAGGACGAAATCGCCCTTGGGTGTCACCGCCTGACCGCTGCGCAGCACCGCACAGACCAGTACCTTCGTTTTTACAATGCTGTTCATCTCGCTTAATGCCACATCGCACAGCTTGCTGGTTTTGTCAATGCGCAGCTCCACGATCTCCGCACGTCCCTTTGCAAAGGTATCCCGACGGAGAAAACCAGGGTATTTCAGCAGCCGATGGATCTCAACCGCAGCCTGCCGCTCAGGATTGACCGCCATAGAAAGACCGAAAACATCACGCAGAGCAAAAATCTGCTCCGTATACTCCGGATTGCGGATACGGGCAATGGTATGCAGCTTCGGATTGATACCGTGTGCGGTTGTGCAGCACAATAGATTCACTTCATCGGCATTGGTGGCAGCAATCAGAAGATCCGCGTCCATCACACCTGCCTGCAAAAGCACATCCATCGACGCGCAATTGCCGTGAACTGCCATAACATCCATGCTCTCGACGCTGGCATTGAGTACCTGCCGGTTAGAATCGATAAGGGTAATATCGTACCCTTCCGCGCTGAGCTGCCGTGCCAAGGTGGTGCCCACCTTGCCGCCGCCTGCAATGATAATATTCATTATGTATCCTCCTCCCCGAAAAGGATCGGTCAAAATAACTTTATCATTATAGCACTTCCTGCCGGATTTTACAATATCTATCCTGCCGGCAGAATTTTTACGAAAAGTTTCCATATCGCCCCTTGCGTTTATGACCGTTTTGCGGTAACATATATTTAGGAAAACAAGATGAAAGGATGATCTTAACAAAATGATCAAAGTTGATATTTCCAATGTTTGGGGTCAGCTGTCCCTGCCGGATCTGCTGGCTGTGGAGAAAGAAGTAGCTGCTGCCCACGAAACGCTGGCAAACGGCACCGGCGACGGTAACGATTTCCTCGGCTGGCTGAAGCTGCCCGTTGCAAGCGAAACTGATGAGATGCGCCGCATCCGCGCCGCTGCTGCCAAGATTCGGGAAAGCTCCGATGTATTTATCGTCGTGGGTATCGGCGGCAGTTATCTCGGACCCCGTGCAGCTATCGAGCTGATGCAGGGTCCCAACCACAACATCGGCAAAGGCAAGGGCAACCCCCAGATCTACTTTGCAGGCAACGGTCTTTCCACCCGCCACTGGAATGAGCTGATGCGCCTGATTGACGGCAAGGATTTCTCTCTGGCTGTCATCTCCAAGTCCGGCACTACCACCGAGCCTGCCATCGCTTTCCGGGGCTTGAAGTCCATTCTGGAGGAAAAGTACGGCGCTGCCGGTGCCAAGGAGCGCATTTTCGCCATCACCGACCCCTGCAAGGGTGCTCTGCGTCAGATGGCTACTGAGGAAGGCTGGGAAACCTTTGTGATTCCTCCGGATGCCGGTGGCCGTTACAGCGTTCTGACCGCTGTGGGTCTTCTTCCCATGGCTGTTGCAGGCATTGACATCAACAAGGTCATGCAGGGCGCTTACGAAGCGAAGGGATACTATGATAACCTGCGTTCTTTTGAAAACCCCGTTTGGCTGTATGCAGGTGTCCGGAATCTGCTGTACCGCAACGGCAAGTGCATCGAGCTGCTGGAAAGCTTTGAGCCCGGCTTCAAGATGATGGGCGGCTGGTGGCAGCAGCTGTTCGGTGAAAGTGAAGGCAAGGACGGCAAGGGTATCTTCCCCGTCACCGCAGAATTCACCGCCGACCTGCACTCTCTGGGTCAGATGATCCAGCAGGGCGAGCGCAACATTTTTGAAACCATGATCCGTTTCGACGCTCCCGCAGAAAAATTCACTGTCGGCGCCGACGCCAAGAACCTTGACGGTCTGAACTATCTTGCTGGTAAGACATTGGACTTCGTTGACGAAAAGGCATTCCTGGGCACTCTGGCTGCCCATGTGGACGGCGGTGTTCCCGTCATCACCATGGACATGGGTGAACTGAACGACGAAAAGCTGGGCGAAATGTTCTATTTCTTCGAAGTTTGCTGCGGCGTAAGCGCTTATATGCTGGATGTCAACCCCTTCAATCAGCCCGGTGTTGAGTTCTACAAGCGCAATATGTTCCAGCTGCTGGGCAAGCCCGGCTACGAGGTGTAAAATTTCTATCACCTTTTTCCCAATTTACTATTGCAAAATTTGCCGTTAGCTGATAGAATTATGGTACAGCAACGATATGCTGCAAGCAAAGGAGGATATTTCCTATGATTCATGTTATTATGGGCCTGAAGGGCTCCGGCAAGACCAAGAAGCTGGTCGATTCCATTAAAGATACCGTCGCAAACGCTCACGGTGATGTGGTTTGCATCGAGTACGGTCAGAAGCTGACCTACGATCTGCCCCACAAGGTCCGTCTGGTTGACTCCAAGGAGTACGGCATTTCCAATCCCGATATGCTCAAGGGTCTTCTGAGCGGTCTGCATGCCGGTAATTACGATATTACCAATGTGTACATCGACAATCTTTACAAGACCATCGGTACTGACCGCGCTGCCGGCGAGGAGTTCGTGGCATGGTGCGCTGCTTTCGCCGAGGCCAACTTTATGGAGATCACTTTGACCATCTCCGACGATCCTGCTCTTGCCAGCGAGGCTATGAAGCAGTATCTGTAAGAATCGTCCCCACCTGTGCCGCCGTGGACTTTCCATGGCGGCACATTTTTTGTAAAAAACCTCTTGACAAACGGCGCAAGGGGTGCTAATATAGCTGGGTAATAAAGAAGGCTAAACATCCGCCTCACCGTAAGCGTATCGCAAAACGGTCAATATTCCAGTTCCCCTCAGGGGTAAATTGCGAGTATGCGGATGCTTTGGCGTCCGCTTTTTTGTTTCATTTTTGGAGGTGCTTACCATCGCAAAGTTAGATCATCAGCTCAACGAGGAGATCCAGGATAAGGAGATCCGTTTGATCGGTGCCGACGGTGCCCAGCTGGGTATCGTGTCTGCTGACGAGGCCAACGCTATGGCTGAAGAGCAGGGTATGGATCTTGTAAAGATCTCTCCCAACGCTGTCCCCCCCGTCTGCAAAATCATGGACTATTCTAAATTCTGCTACGATCAGAAGAAGCGGGAGAAGGATGCCCGGAAGAATCAGAAGGTTGTGGAGATCAAGGAAATCCGCATGAGCCCCAGCATCGACACCAACGACTTCAATACCAAGGTCAAGGCCGCCCTCAAGTTCCTGGGCGACGGCAACCGTGTTAAGGTCAGCGTCCGCTTCCGCGGTCGTGAAATGGCCCACACCAATCTTGGCGGGAAGCTGCTGATGGACTTTGCCGAGGCTGCGTCCGAAGTAGCCAACATGGAAAAGAACCCCAAGCTGGAAGGTCGCTTTATGGCGATGTTCCTTACCCCCAAAAACAGTAAGTAAAATACCAAAGATACGGAAGGAGAACCTACTATGCCCAAGCTGAAGACCCATAGCGGTGCTAAGAAGAGATTCAACCTGACCAAGTCCGGTAAGGTTAAGAGAGCTCGCGCTTACAAGAGCCACATCCTCACCAAGAAGACCACCAAGCGTACCCGCCATCTGCGCGCTACCGCTTACGCTGACCAGACCAATGTCAGCGCCATCAAGGAAATGATTCCTTACAAATAAGGCAGAATAGGAGGATACAGAAATGGCAAGAGTTAAAGGCGCGATGATGACGCGCAAGAGAAGAAATGCAACATTGAAGCTGGCCAAGGGCTACTGGGGCTCCAAGTCCAAGCACTTTAAGATGGCTAAGCAGCAGGTTATGAAGTCCGGCAACTATGCTTTCGCTGGTCGTAAGCAGAAGAAGCGTGACTACCGTCGCCTGTGGATCACCCGTATCAGCGCTGCTGTGGCCCCCTACGGTCTGAACTACTCCAAGTTCATGAACGGCGTAAAGAAGGCCGGCATCGAGCTGAACCGCAAGAGCCTGTCCGAGATGGCTATCCAGGATTCCGCTGCTTTCGCAGCAATCGTGGAGAAGGCTAAGGCTGCTCTGTAAGAAATGCAATTTAAGACCCTGCTGAATGCAGGGTCTTTTGCATATCCACTCAGAAAGGAGAAAGCCATGGAGCTTCGGCATATCGCCACCCGGGAAGGACGGCTTTCGTCCTTTTTGAAAGAAGAAATGAAACTGTCCACCGGGCTTATGAACCGGCTGAAATGGAATAACAAAATATTTGTCAACGGCGCGCCCCAGCATAACGATTATGCCGTAAAACCGGGCGATGTGATCACCGCGGTTTTAAATGAATCGACACCGGATTACCCCGCTGAAGACGGGGCGCTGACGATTTTATTCGAAGATGCACATCTGCTTGTCGTAGATAAGCCCGCCGGCATGCTGATCCACCCTTCCCGCAGCCGCAACACCGGAACTTTGGCAAATTTCGTGGCTGGATACTATCAAAAGACGGGGCAAAAATGCGCATATCATCCCCTCACCCGGCTGGACCGGGATACTTTCGGCATTGTTTTGCTGGCAAAAAATTCGTATATCCACTCCCTTTTGCAGCAAACCGCTGTAAAAAAGACCTACCACGCACGCACTCTCGGCGGACCGGATGCTGATAGCGGCATCATCGATGCCCCCATTGCAAGGCGGGAACTGCCCAGCCTTTTGCGGTATATTTCTCCCGAGGGAAAACCCTCCGTAACGGAATTTGCGGTTTTGGAGCGCAAAGATCCTGTCTGCAAATTGGCGCTGCGTCCCATTACCGGCAGAACGCACCAGCTGCGGCTCCACTGCGCCCACATGGGCTTCCCCATTCTCGGCGATCCCCAGTACGGCACAGCGGAATGCATGGATTTTGGCTGGCAAAGTCAGGCGCTGTGCGCAAAGCGGCTGGAATTTACCCACCCCATCACAGACATGCCTTTGGTGCTGGAATCCAATATGGATGTATGACCCCATTTCCTATTGACAAACCGGGAAAATGGGGTTATACTTACAATACACATTTGAATGATTGTTCATATATTAAATTGTTTTTGGAGGAATTTCCATGGAAAAAGTCTACTCCATACAAAATCTGGACTGCGCCAACTGCGCAGCAAAAGCAGAAGCCAAAATAAAGGAAATCCCCGGCATTGAAGATGCATCCATCACCTTTGCCACCATGCAGCTTCGCTTGACCGCTGACGATCCGGACGCTATGCTTCCCCTTGCGCTGGAGGCTGCCCGGAAAATCGAGGCGGAAATCGAATTTCTGCCCTTAACGGAGCAGCACGAGCACCATTGCCATGACCACAGCTGCTCCTGCGGACACGATCATCCTCACGAGCACCACCACGAAAAAAGGGAATTGCCCGGAATTTTGCTGGGTGCGGGTCTGTTTGTGGCAGGACTGCTTTTTTCTGCCCTTCCTCCTTTCCATATTCCCTTCTTTTTGGCAGCTTACATCGTCCTCGGATGGAATGTGCTTTTCACGGCATTTAAAAACATAAAGCGCGGTAAGGTTTTCGACGAAAACTTCCTTATGGGCATTGCCACCCTGGGCGCTTTCGCCATCGGAGAATTTGCAGAAGGTGTGGGCGTTATGCTGTTTTACCGGATCGGCGAGTTTTTTGAGCACAAGGCTATGGAGCGCAGCCGCAATCAAATCATGGCTGCGGTAGATCTGCGTCCGGAAACCGTCACTTTAGCATCCGGAGAAACAAAGCACGCAGCCGATGTTGTTCCCGGGGATCTTTTACTGGTTAGACCCGGCGACCGGATTCCGCTGGATGGAACGGTTATCTCCGGCGAAAGCCGCATTGACACCGCCCCAATCACCGGCGAGCCCGTACCCGTTTCCGTAAAACCCGGTGACAGCGTTACCTCCGGCTGCATGAACACCGACGGTGTGCTGACCGTGCGGGTTGATAAGCCTCTTTCCGAATCCATGGTCACCCGGATTTTGAACAGCGTAGAAAACGCAGCTGCCAGCAAGCCGAAAATGGACCGTTTTCTCACCCGTTTTGCCAGGATCTACACCCCCGTTGTGGTGATTCTCGCCGCAGCTACCGCTATTATTCCCAGTATGATTTGGGGTAACTGGGGCTATTGGGTGTATACCGCGCTGTCGTTTCTTGTCATGAGCTGCCCCTGCGCATTGGTGCTGAGCGTGCCGCTGGCATTTTTCTGCGGTATCGGCACCGGCAGCAAGCAGGGTATTTTGTTCAAGGGCGGCGCATCCATTGAAGCCATGGCTGCCACCAAAGCGGTGGTTATGGATAAGACCGGTACGCTGACCAAGGGCGATTTTTCTGTGCAAAAAGTGGTTGGTCCTGCCAAACTTCTTCCCCTATGCGCTGCCTGCGAGCAGTTTTCCACCCATCCGATCGCCAAGAGCATCGTAGCAGCTGCTGGCGGCGATCCTCTGCCCCAGCCGGAGAGCGTCGAAGAAATCTCCGGACACGGCATAAAGGCCACGATTGCCGGCAAGCAGATCCTCTGCGGCAACAAAAAGCTGATGAGTCGCTTCCATGTTGTACTGCCGGACACATTGGAAGACTACGGCACTCAGGTATTTGTGGCAGCTGACGGACAATACTTAGGCTACCTGCTGATTTCCGACACCATCAAGTCCGATGCAAAATCTGCCGTGGAGCAGCTGCAGAAAGCCGGACTTTTCACCGCCATGCTCACAGGCGATCAAAAAGAAAGTGCCCGGGCTGTAGGAAGAGCTGTGGGTATTCGCAGCGTTTATGCCCAGCTGCTGCCGGAAGAAAAGCTGGAACAGCTGCGCGCCATTCGCAGCCGCAAGGGTGCTGTGATGTTTGTAGGTGACGGCATCAATGACGCACCGGTTTTGGCAGGTGCGGATGTGGGTGCTGCCATGGGCAGCGGTGCAGATGCAGCCATGGAAGCTGCAGATGTAGTGTTCATGACCTCCTCTGCTTCCGCCATTCCCCAAGCACTGCAGATTGCCCGGAGCACCCGACAGATTGCATGGCAAAATGTGATCTTCGCCCTTGCGATCAAGCTGATCGTGATGATTCTCGGTTTGACCGGTCATGCTTCCATGTGGGCAGCTGTATTTGCCGATTCCGGAGTGGCAATGCTGTGCGTTATCAATGCGATTCGCATGCTTTATGCAAAAAAATGAGCAAAAGGCTTCCTTTTGGAAGCCTTTTACTGTTCTTTGGGCAAAGAAAATACCTGCATCAAAATCACCGCCAGCAGTGGCGCTAAGATCATGCCGCCAAAGCCGAACAGACGATAGCCTGCGTAGATTGCAAGCAATGTAACCAGCGGATCCAGCCCAAGCTGCTTGCCCACCAACCGGGGTTCTAACACCGAACGCAGCAGCGCCGCCACCGCATAGATTCCCAAAAGACCGATTCCTCTTGCAGAATCCCCCTGCAAAAAGCAAACGATGCTCCAAGGCACCAGCACCATGCCCGTGCCCAGCACCGGCAGCGCATCGATCAGAGCAATCAGCACCGCCCAAACCGGTGCATAGGGCACTTGCAAGATAAAAAAGCCTATCGCCAGCACCAGCGCTGTCACACCCATCAGCTTTGACTGGGCTTTGATCCAGCCCAGCACAGACACCTTCATTTTTTTCAGCATAGGCATTGCCTTTTCATGCCAGGAAGGCGGCAGCTGCTTTTTTATCCACTCCCGGATGCCGGGCAGCCTGGCGGAGATCATAAAGCTTGCCAGCAGCCATGTAAACAGCCCCAACGCCCCATCCGGCAGCTTGCTCACAACTCCTGAGGCAAGTCCTAGCAAGCGCGTGCTGACTTTATCCAAAAATGCTGTACTGTCAGAAAAAATACCTTCCACAGAATGGGTCAGTATGGGGCTAATGCTTTGAGGCGCTCGTTGCACCAACCCCAGCAGCCACTGCTCCAGAAGAGAAATCCCCTGCACCGCAGTGTCCTCCAGATCCGGCACTACCGATGCCAGAGAATTTAGCTCCTTGATCGCCAGCGCCACCAGCACCATCAAAATCAGCGCCAGCAGCACAAGTGTCATCGTAACCCCGATTCCGGCAGCCACAGCTCGTGGCAGCTTGGTCTTTTTATGGAAAAAGCGCACCAGCGGCTCTGCTGCCAGCGCCAACAGCGCCGCCAGTAAAAACGGCATCACAACCGGCAGCAGCCACCGCGCACCCGCCCATACCAACAGTGCAACGAATAAAACAGCAAAAAACTTGCGCAAGGACATCCTCTCCTTCCTTTCGTGGACATTTGTTTTCCCAAGGCTTGCATTTTAAGAAATATCTGCTATAATGTATAAAAACAAGTTCCGCGAACTTGACAAATGATTTTGGGAGGTTTTTCCATGGCGACGAAACCGAAATACTACATTGTTGAGGCTTCCGCACTGCCGGAAGTATTCATTAAAGTGGCGGAGGCAAAGCGTTTGCTTTCCACCGGCGAGGCTTCTACTGTCAACGAAGCAACCAAAATGACTGACATCAGCCGCAGTGCATTTTATAAATATCGGGATGCCGTCATGCCCTTCCAGAATATGATGACCGGTCGCGTGATCACTTATCAGCTGCTGCTGCATGACGAGCCCGGCACTCTTAGCGTGCTGCTGGATGTATTTGCTGAGCATAGTGCAAATATTCTGACCATCAACTCCATCGTTCCTACCAACGGCTGCGCTGTTGTGACCATTTCCGCAGAAACCACCTCTGTGGATGTTTCTCTGGAAGAATTTTTGCACCAGCTTCGCAGCGTAAAAGGCATCATCAAAGCAGATGTCCTTGCCGGTTAAATCATCTTTTACTGCCCTGTTTATGCAGGGCAGTTTTTTATGCACATTTTGTCGCGGCTTGGCGTAGAATGGTGCGGAGGTGAGTAACATTGCTGATCGTTCAAAAATTTGGCGGTACATCTTTGGCAGATACCCAGCGCATTTTCACAGCAGCAAAACGCTGCATTGACCTTGCCGCAGAAGGACACAGCGTCGTTGCGGTGGTTTCCGCCCAAGGTGACACCACAGACGAGATGATTGCCAAGGCAGCTGCGGTCAACCCCGTAGCATCCCGGCGGGAGATGGATGCGTATTTATCTGCCGGAGAGCAGATGTCCGCAGGTCTTATGGCCATGGCTATCGAGAATCTGGGGCATCCTGCCATCAGCCTTACAGGCATGCAAGCCGGGCTCATTACAGATGGCTGTCACGGCAATGCCCGGGTGCTGGGTCTTAGCAGCGACCGCATCAAAAAGGAACTGGAAAAAGGAAACATTGTCGTGGTAGCAGGCTTTCAAGGAGTCGATTCCGACGGTGACATCACCACCCTCGGTCGGGGCGGCTCCGATACTACAGCGGTGGCACTGACCGCATTTTTGGGTGGGGATATTTGCAGGATCTATACCGATGTAGACGGAGTTTATGACAAAGATCCCCGTCTTTTCCCCGATGCCGTAAAATACATCAAGCTGGACTACGACAAAATGCTCCTTCTTGCCCGACAGGGCGCACAAGTGCTTCATGACCGGTGTGTCGAGCTGGCACAGCAATACCGGGTGCCCATTCAGGTGCTGTCCTCTTTCCGCCCGGGTCCTGGAACTATGATCATGGACACACAGATGCATTCTCCCCAAAACTAACATAGGATATTCTGTTTTGCGGCAAAAATACCGGGCAAATATTTGCCCGGTATTTTTTATATAACTATTGCGTATTTTTTGTGTTTGCTATATACTATTGAGGTTGTGAATCTTATAGAGAAAGGACCAAGTATGAAAGAGAATCAGAATCAAGACCTGCGCGGCAACAAAATGGGTACCATGCCCGTAGGCAAGCTGCTTTTCAACATGGCGCTGCCGATGATCATATCTATGCTGGTGCAGGCGCTTTACAATGTGGTGGACAGCATTTATGTATCCCGGGTTTCTGAAAGTGCAGTTACTGCACTGGGACTTGCTTTCCCCATTCAAAATATTCAGATTGGTTTTGCAACCGGTATCGGTGTGGGCGTCAATGCCCTTTTAAGCAAATCTCTGGGTGAGGAAAATCAGGACGGTGCCAACCGCTCTGCCGGCAACGGACTGTTTCTCGTGCTGATCGTCACTGTTGCCTTTATGATCTTCGGTTTTCTGGGTGCAAAGCCCTATTTCGCCATGCAGTCCGATGTTGCCGAAACTGTAAACGGCGGCGCAACCTACACCGCCATCTGCTGCATCTTTACATTGGGTATTTTTGTAGAGATTTTGGGCGAGCGCCTGCTGCAGGCATCCGGCAGAACCTTCTATACCATGATCACCCAGGGCACCGGTGCCATTGTCAACATCGTACTTGATCCCGTTTTCATTTTCGGTGTGAAGCCTTTGGGAATCCCCGCTATGGGCATTGCCGGTGCAGCTGTTGCAACCGTGCTGGGTCAGTGGGTTGCCGCTATTCTTGCCGTGATCTTCAATCTGAAGTTTAACAGCGATGTGCATTTCTCTTTGGCATATATCAAGCCCAAAAAGGACATTATCAAGCCCATTCTCACAGTGGGTGTTCCCTCCATCATTATGATGGTCATCGGCTCGGTAATGAATTTCGGAATGAATCAGATCCTGCAGGGCTTCAGTGAAACTGCCACCGGTGTTTTTGCCATCTATTTTAAGCTGCAAAGCTTCTTCTTTATGCCCGTGTTCGGCATTAACAATGCCACCATTTCCATTGTGGCATACAATTTCGGCGCCCGCAATCCCAAACGGATCACCGGCACATTGAAGCGCTCCAGCCTTGCCGCCATGGGCATCATGATTCTGGGTCTTCTTGCCTTCCAGCTCATACCGGACCTGCTTTTGGGGATCTTTAATCCCTCCGCAGAATTTCTTCGTATCGGTGTAAAAGCCCTGCGACTTATCAGCCTGTGCTTCCCCGCAGCTGCCGTGGGTATTGCCTTGGGTGCCAGCTTCCCTGCCTTGGGTGACGGTATCTATTCCACCATCACATCCCTATGCCGCCAGCTTTTGGTGCTGCTGCCTGCAGCGTACCTTCTGAGTCTCTCCGGCGAGGTCACAAATGTATGGTGGGCATTTCCCATTGCGGAAGTGTTCAGCCTTGCCGTAACACTTGTTTTGTATCTTCGGATCTATAATCGCAAAGTTAAGCCCTTGCAGGCATAAAAGTAACCCGCCGTAAGGCGGGTTTTTCTTATCGAATTTTCTTTCCGTCCAGCACAGCTTCCACAAGCTTATCGCCGTCATAGCGCAGCTTCAGCAGAAAAAACGGAGCATCCTGCCACAACAGATCCAGAAAAATCTGATCACCTTCCCACTTGGGAAGCTCATTCAAAAATTCCCGGCTGACCCATTTAAGGTCTCCCTCGTCGCACTGCTTCAGCTCTCCTTCAAAGCCGTCGGCAGTGAAAAGGTACATATACTCCCCTTCCCAGGGACCGTTGGTGAGAAATGTGACGATTCCCCGGCATTTCCAGGAGGTTAACGTGAGTCCGGTTTCTTCCTTTGCTTCCCGCAAAAGGCACTCGTCCGGAGTTTCCTCATGTTCAAATTTTCCGCCGATGCCGATCCACTTGTCCTGGTTGACATCGTTCTTTTTCTTGACCCGGTGCAGCATCAAAACCTCATCCCCCCGGGTGATATAGCACAGCGTAGAGTGGATCATCACTTACCCCTTTGTTATGATCTGAATGGCATGGTGGAGATTGTCTACCTCGATCTTTTCGTGTCCGTCCTCCCGTTCGCCATCCAAGGTCCACGGCATTGCTTTCGATGCATAAACCGTAAGCTTGGATGCGCTGAGGAAGGTCATCATGGCGCAGTTATATTGCTGCTTTTGCAGCGCCATCAGGCATTCGCTGACCTCCAAAAGGTCCTTGGGAGAACGCACAAGCAAAAGCTCAAATTTGCCGTCGGTCATATCCACCTGCTTGGGATCCAGCGTCAAAATACCGCCAACGGAAGTGGAATTGCTGATAGCGCCAAAGAGGAAATCGTCCTCAATGACCCGGTCTTCCAGCTCAATGCGCACATGGCTCGGCTTCAGCTGGCTGATTTCCTGAATGCCCTCCAAAAGGTATGCGGTGTGACCCAACGCATTTTTCACATTCTGGGGTGTTGCATAGGATGCCCTTGTAAATGCGCCAAAAGAAGCAACATATGAAAAATACCGGTTGCCGAATTTGCCCACATCGTAGCGCTTCGGTATTCCTTCCGCAATCAGCTGCGCCGCCTTTAACGGATTGGTAGGTAAATGCAAACTGGAAGCAAAATCGTTGGTAGAGCCGCAGGGAATATAGCCGATGGGCTTATCCTCGTCGCATTCCAGCATGCCGTTAATGGTCTCGTTAAATGTGCCGTCACCACCGGCGCAGACGATCACATCCACATCCTTTACATGCTCCCGAACGATTCGTGCCGCGTCGCCTTGACCTGCCGTCATATAGATCTGCACATCGTAATCCGCCCGGTTAAAAATGGTGATAATATCCGCAAGATACCGGTTTGCTTTGCGCATGCCGGCAAAGGGATTCATAACAAAAAGCATTTTGGGCATCCTGCTCACCTCACTTTAATAAGATTGCTCTTATTATACCACCCTGGAAAAGAATAACAAGTGTGTTTGGAAAAATTTCACGAAACCTTAATAATCAGAAAATAAATGTAGCATTTTTGCTCCGCGCCATGTATAATAAACAAAAATGTGCAGGAGGAAATATCATGCGATACGGTTTTGGTGTAGACCTTGGCGGAACTACCGTCAAGATCGCTTATTTTGATGAAAGCGGAGCTATGCTTCACAAGTGGGAGATCCCCACTGTTACAGCAAATGAAGGCACGCAGATCCTGCCGGATATCGCCGCTGCCGTAAACGGCTATCTTGCCCAAATCGGCGAAAGCAAGGAAAACATCATCGGCATCGGCATTGGTGTGCCCGGTCCCGTTGACGGAAAAGGTGTTGTGAATAAATGCATCAATTTGGGCTGGGGTGTTTTTAACATTCAGGATGCGCTGTCGGAGCTGACCGGTCTTCCCGTCCGGGCAGGCAACGATGCCAACATGGCAGCCCTTGGCGAAAGCTGGAAAGGCGGCGGTCAAGGCTGTGACAACATGGTGCTTGCCACCCTGGGCACCGGTGTCGGCGGCGGCATCATCGTAGACGGCAAGCCCGTCAGCGGTGTTCACGGTGCGGCAGGTGAAATCGGTCACCTGGTCTTAGAGCCCCATGAAACGGAAAAATGCGGCTGCGGCAAGCGGGGCTGCGTAGAGCAGTACTGCTCCGCCACCGGCATCGTCCGGCTGGCAAAGAAGTACCTTTCCCAAAATGCCGCTGACAGCCCCCTGCGCAGCATAGAAAATCTGACCTGCAAGGATGTCTTCGACGCAGGAAAGGCAGGCGACAGCGCTGCCCTTGCCATTTTGGAGCAGGTTTACGACTACATGGGTCAGTTCCTTGCCAATGTCTGCTGCACGGTCGACCCGGAAATCGTGGTGCTGGGCGGCGGTGTCAGCAAGGCAGGTCAGCCCCTGCTGGATGGCGCAAAGCGCTATTTTGACGGTTACATTTTCCACGCATCCAAAGGCATCCGTTTTGCCCTCGCTTCTCTGGGTAACGATGCCGGCGCATACGGCGCATTTAAGCTTGTGCTGGATCTGTAAAAATTACCGGCTGTTTGCAAAAACAGCCGGTTTTTTCTGCACTTTTCCGGTAAAAATTGAAAGAAACTATTGTACTATCGCCATTATTTTGATATAATATTCAGAAAAAATATAATGGATGTGTATTGCTTTGAAATATGGAGTATGGAATGTGCAATCGCCGCACCCGGACGCGGTGAATGCATTGGTGCGGGCTAATTTCGCACCGCTGACGGCTATGGTACTGGCTTCCCGGGGCATTTCCAGTGAGCGCGCTGCCAAGGCCTACTTAGACTGCAACGCCCCCCTGCTGGATCCGTTTTTGATGACGGACATGGCTACCGCCGCAGGACGGGTGGGGCTTGCCATGACCAAAGGCGAAAAAATCGCCGTATTTGGCGACTACGATGTGGACGGTATCACCGCCACCTGCCTGCTGACGGATTTTCTGCGCCGCCATGGCGCGGATGTGGTCAGCTACATCCCCGGTCGGCTGGAGGAAGGCTACGGTTTGAACCCCATTGCTATTCACCAGTTGCACAGCGAAGGCGTCAAGCTGATCGTCACGGTAGACTGCGGCATTACCGCTGTGGAAGAAGCCCGGCTGTGCGCCAGATTGGGTATAGACCTGGTAATTACCGACCATCATGAATGTAAGGACATTCTTCCTAATGCCATTGCTGTTGTTGACCCCCACCGCATTGACGGCGGATATCCCCACAAAATGCTTTCCGGTGTAGGTGTCGCCTTTAAGCTGGCAAGTGCGCTGTGTGGCAATCAGGACGAGGTGCTTGAAGAGTATGCCGACATGGTCTGCCTCGGCACTGTTGCCGATGTCATGCCGCTTATCGGAGAAAACCGGGTGTTTGTGACCCGGGGATTGGAGTCCTTGAAGGCTACCAAGCGTCCCGGCATTGCCGCGCTGATGCACGAAAGCGGCTGCACTGCCGAAAACGTCAGTGCATCCACCATCGGCTTTATGCTGGCTCCCCGGATCAATGCCGCAGGCCGCATGGGTCAAATCGAGCTTGCCATCGAGCTGTTTTTGACCGACGACGCAGACCGCGCCGCAGATCTTGCCAAGGCGCTGTGCGAGCTGAACAGGCAGCGGCAAAGCGTGGAGTCTGAAATTTATGATCAAGCCGTTTCCATGCTGCCCCAAGGCAAAGCGCCGGAGGCCATCGTGCTGGCAGACGAAAGCTGGCACCAGGGTGTTGTGGGTATTGTCGCCAGCCGGATGGCTGAAGAATACTGCTGCCCCACCTTCCTTATTTGTTTGGACGGTGACCACGGTAAGGCAAGCTCCCGCAGCTTTGGCGGTTTCAATCTGTTCACTTCGCTGACAGCCCTTTCTCCGCTGCTGGAAAGCTACGGCGGTCACGAGCTGGCAGCCGGCTTTACCATCAACCGGCAGCAAATTCCTGCTTTCCGTCAGCAGATCAGCAAGCTGGCAACTGATTTTTATGCCGATGCCGGTCCCCGCACGGTGCTGGATATTGATTGCTGCATTCCTGCGGAGCTTTTCACCTTAAAGGGTATTGATTCTTTGAGCGCCTTAGAGCCCTGCGGCAACGGCTGTCCCAAGCCGGTGCTGATGATGGAAAAGCTGATCGTTGACCGCATCAGCATGGTAGGTAACGGCAGGCATATGCGCCTGCGGTTAAAACAGGGACATCACTATATCAATGCCATCTACTTCTCCGCAAATCCCCAGACGGCTTTCATCGAGCCCGGCGATTTGGTAGATGTGGCTTTCCACCCTCAGGTCAATGAGTTCCGGGGCGAACGCACTGTGCAGATGAACATTCTGGACATCCGCCCCAGCTGCAGCGCCCCCTGCTCTGCAGAAATCCTCGGCTATTCCCAGCTGCGTGCCGGCACACTGACAGCAGAAAGTGCTGAAAGAATTCTGCCGGATAGGAACACCTTAGGCAAAGTTTGGCGATATCTGGCAAGCTTTGACCGCCCCATTCAGGAATCTCCCATGTGCCTGTGTCGCAAAATCGTCCGCTGGTCCTCCCAAAGTCTAAGTTTGGAGCAACTGATGGTCTGTTTGGACATTTTCCGGGATGTAGGTCTTCTTACCCTTCACCGGGAGCACAAGTACATTACCATTTCCCTCACCCCCGGCTCTGAAAAAGCCGACCTGAACACCAGCGCAACCATGCAGACCCTTTTACGGGTGAAAGAGAGCTGATTTTTTTGGAAACCTTTGAAGTCCATTATAATTCCTTGCAGGAATGTTTACAAAAGCGCATGCCCAACGCGGACATGGCGCTGATTCAGCGCGCCATTGACTATGCAAGCAACAAGCACAAAGAGCAAAAGCGCAAAGATGGCTCCCCCTATATCATCCACCCTCTGGCAGTTGCCGAGATCGTGGCAGAAATGGGACTAGACATCGATGCGATCCTCGGCGCACTGCTTCATGATTGTATTGAAGACACCGACGCTTCCCATGAAGAAATCGAAAGGATCTTTGGCGCTTCCGTTGCGGAGCTGGTAGAAGGCGTCACCAAGCTGACCCGTGCCAACTTCTCCTCCACGGAGCAGGCACAGATGGAAAACCTGCGCAAAATGTTCATGGCTATGTCCAAGGACATCCGGGTCATGCTCATTAAGATCGCCGACCGGCTGCACAATATGCGCACCATGCAGTACCAGACTCCCGAAAAGCAGATCTCCAAATGTCGGGAGACCATGGATATCTACGCACCTCTTGCCCACCGTCTTGGTATGCAAAAGATCAAGTGGGAGCTGGAGGATATTGCCCTGCGGTATCTGGACCCCGATGACTACAACGATATCATGTCCTATTTAAATGCCCACCGGGAACAGGACGAGGCATTTATGTATATCATTCAGTGTCAGATCCAGGACCGTCTGACTACCGTTGGCATTAATAATAACACCTACGGACGCATTAAGCACGTGTACTCCATCTACCGGAAAATGCAGTCTCAGGGCAAGGCTATCGACGAGCTTTATGATATTTACGCGTTCCGTGTCATCGTAGACACCATTCCCGATTGCTACAATGTTCTGGGTCATATCCATGACCTTTTCAATCTGGTGCCGGGTCGGTTTAAGGACTATATTTCCACCCCCAAGCCCAATATGTATCAAAGCCTTCATACCACCGTCATCGGCAAGCAGGGCATTCCTTTCGAGGTGCAGATCCGCACATGGGATATGCACGAAACCGCCGAATACGGCATCGCAGCCCACTGGAAATATAAGCAGGGCACCGGTGAAGGCAATGAAAAGGACTTTGAATGGGTCCGCCGTCTGCTGGAAAGCCAGGCAGATTCTGATGCAGAAGAATTCGTCCAATCGCTGAAGATCGATATGTTCGACGACGAGGTCTTCGTCTATACCCCCAAGGGTCGCATCGTTTCTCTGCCCGCAGGCTCTACACCCATTGATTTTGCCTATGCCATTCACTCCGGCGTCGGCAACTCCATGATCGGCGCAAAGGTCAACAACCGCATCGCCAACATCGATACCACCTTAAAAAACGGCGATATTATCGAGATTTTGACCTCCAAGAGCGCCAAGGGTCCCAGCCGCGACTGGCTGAACATCTGCAAATCCAACCAGGCCCGCACGAAAATCAAGCAGTGGTTCAAGAAGGAAAAGCGGGAGGAAAATGTGACCCACGGTCGCAGCTCCTTTGAAGCAGAAATGAAGCGGATCGGTCTTCCCTTAAGCATTACCATCGATCCTGAGATTGGACCGCAGCTGCTGCGAAAGCTTGCATTTGACGATTGGGAAGATATGTATGCTGCCATCGGCTACGGTGGTCTGACCGCTGTGAAGGCTGTTGGCCGTATCCGCGACGATATCAACAAGGCACTGAAGGCGCAGCAAAACGAAAAGGTCACAAATCCTCTGCGCACCACCCCCGACAGCGAAGCGGTCAAGCGCAATCGCCATGCCATCAACGGTGTTATCGTTGAGGATATCGAATCGTGCATGATCAAATTTGCCAAGTGCTGCGCTCCTGTTCCCGGTGATGCCATCGTCGGTTTCATCACAAAGGGCTTCGGTGTCAGCGTCCATCGCTGCGACTGTCCCAATGCCGCAAACCGGGATGAACCTATTCAGGCTGCCCGCTGGGTCCGAGTCCGCTGGGCAAATGAAGATTCCCAGCCCTTTGAGACCACCCTGGAGCTGGACTGCATCACCCGCGACGGACTCTTGCTGGATGTGGCGCAGACCATGACCACCGCCCGGGTGCGGGTCAAGGAGCTTTATGGCAAGGACCTGCCCGACGGCAAGAGCATCTTTACGGTAAAATTCGAGGTCAAGGATGTGGAAGAGCTGGATTCTATCCGCAACAAGCTTCTAAACATCCGGGATGTCGTAGGTTCCAGAAGAGGACAAAACTAAGGAGGTGCGCGTATGCGTGCTGTGCTTACAAGAGTAAATTCCGCCTCCGTCAGCATTGACGGGAAAATCGTGGGCAAAATCGGCAAGGGCTTTTTGATCCTGCTGGGCGTTGGTCCCAACGATACGGAAAAAGAATGCCGCTACCTTGCCGAAAAGGCTTTGGGTCTGCGGATTTTCGAAGATGAAAACGAAAAAATGAATCTGGGTCTGGACGCAGTAAACGGCGAGGTGCTGGTGGTCAGTCAGTTCACCCTTTACGGCAACTGCCGCAAGGGTCGCCGCCCCAGCTTTACCGATGCTGCCGGTCCGGAATTGGGCAATGCTTTGTACGAAAAATTCCTTGCCATCTGTGAAGAGCTGGGTTATCCTCCGCAGCACGGTCAGTTTGGTGCGGATATGCAGGTAGAATCTGTCAACGACGGTCCTGTAACCCTGATTTTGGATACCGACCAGCTGATGGATACCCCGAGGAGATAACGCTATGCTGAATGTCCGTACCCTCCCCCTTGGCGCTTACCAAACCAACTGCTATATCGTTTACGACAGCAATGCCACCACCTGCGCCATCATCGATCCCGGCTACGATGCCAAAACCGTGCTGGACACGGTGGCTCTGCTGGGTCTTACCGTGGATGCCATTTTGCTGACCCACGGACATTTTGACCATGTGGGCGCTGTGGAGCAGATTGTAAAGGAAACCGGCTGCGCCCTTTGGATGCATGAGGGCGACTGGTCTCAGGGCAAAAGCCCCACTACCGGCTACTTTTATCCCATCGCTAACTGTGACTTCACAGAAGTCCAGTTTTGTGAGCATATGCAAATCATTTCTGCCGGCGGCTTACGCTTTCAGGTCTACGAAACACCGGGACATACCCACGGCTGTGTTTGCTACCAATGTGAAGATGCCCTCTTTACCGGCGACACGCTGTTCGCAGGCAGCTGTGGAAGAACGGACCTGCCCGGCGGTGATTACTTTGTTTTGGAAGAGTCTCTTCAGTGGCTGGCAAAAATCGAAAAGAACTATACCGTTTACCCCGGTCACGGAGAATCGACTACTTTGGCAGTAGAAAAGCAGTATAATCCCTATTTGAGATAAGGTTTTTATATGAAATTGACATTAACCGGTCATGATGACCGTTATGCTGTGGAGCAGCTTTTGATGTCGCTACTATCCACAGACGCGAATTTCGAGGCAGAATCCCGACTTTGCCGGGGAAAAATCTGGCTCACCGCAGTTACTACCATCACAAAAGGCGGCTACACCGTCACTGCCCGCAAGCGCTTAAAAGCTGCAGAGGAATCCGTGCGGCTGCGCCGCCGTATTTTGCAGCAAAGCTGCTATCTGGCAGCCGTTCAGCTGTTAAACAAAGCACCTCAATGGGGCGCGCTGGCTGGTGTCCGTCCCACGAAAATCTCCACCAAGCATCTTTTGGAGGGCGGCACGGAAAAAACCGCAAAAAAGCTGCTGGGTGATGTTTATTATGTTTCCCCCAGGCGGCAGGCTTTGGCTGTTGACTGCTCCGTTTCCACCGTCAACGCGGTACGGAAAATGGACGAAAATGACATTTCGCTGTACGTGGGCATTCCTTTTTGCCCCACAAGATGCAGCTATTGCAGCTTTGTCAGCCGCACCGTGGGCAAGCACGCGGAACTCATTGCGCCATATCTGCAGGCGCTTTTAAAAGAAGTGGAAGTTACAGGTCAACTGCTTGCAAATTCCGGAAAGCATCTGCGTACCATTTACATAGGCGGCGGCACACCCACCACCTTATCCAATGACCAAATGGCGCTGCTGCTGGACACCATCAAAGATAGCTTTGACCTTTCCCGGTGCATCGAGTTTACCGTGGAAGGCGGAAGACCGGACACTTTGTCCGAAGAAAAGCTGCGCATCATCCGCCAGCACGGTGCTGACCGCATGAGCATCAATCCCCAAACCATGATGGACTCTGTTTTGCGCGCCTGCGGACGACCGCACACCGCCGCAGATGTGGAAAAAGCCTACTGTTGGGCGGTAAATGCCGGTTTTGATGCCATTAACATGGATCTGATCGCAGGTCTGCCTGCCGACGATTTCGAGGGCTTCCGCTATTCTTTGGATGCGGTTGCCTCCCTCTCCCCTGCCAATATCACGGTTCACACTTTGGCGCTGAAAAAGGGCGCAGACCTTTTCGAAAGGCGCACAGGGATTTCTACCGCTGAAGAAGTCACCCGGATGGTTGACTATTCCGAACAGACGCTGCGCGGTCTTGGCTATAAGCCTTACTATCTGTACCGGCAAAAATATATGTCCGGCTCTTTTGAAAATGTGGGCTGGAGCCTCAATCATAAGGACTGCCTTTACAACATCTACATGATGGAAGAGCTGCATACCATCGTTTCTTTGGGTGGCGGCGGTATGAACAAGGTCAATCTGCCGGACGGCAAGCTGCAGCGATTCCACAATCCCAAATTCCCGGAACAGTATATTGAAATGCTGGACACGGTGCTGGAAGACAAGAAAAAGCTGTTTGAACTTTTATAACGATCTTCTCGAAAGGAAGCAAATGTTTTGGATACTTTAATTTCCAATGTCACCATTGTGACCATGAATGAACGGATGGACGTGCTTTTTGGCGCGCACCTGGGTGTTAAGGACGGCAAGATTGCCTATATTGGCAAGACCGCACCGGAAGAAAAGCCTCAAACCATCATCGACGGTACCGGCATGGTTTTGATGCCTGGTCTTGTGAACTGCCACACCCATTTGGCTACCACCGTGCTGCGCTCTTACAGCGATGACCTCAGCGGCAAAGAAGCTTTGGAAGAGCTGCTGCGCAAGGAAAGCAAGATGGATTCCCGCAGCGCCAAGGCGGCTGCTCTGATGGGCATTGCCGAATGCCTGCGCTTTGGTATCACCTCCGTTTCCGACCTTTACTACTACCCCGAGGCAACTGCCGAGGCCGTTTCCGAAAGCGGCATCAAGGCAAATATCGCCTTGTCCAGCTACCGATTCATCGACGAATGCGAGGATTTTGACTTTGAAACCGATGAGCAATGCGCCGAGCTGCGCCGAGTGAAAGAAAAATGGCACGGTCACGATAACGGTCGCATTAAGATCGATGCTGGCATCTATGCCGAGTACACCAGCAACTATAAGCTGTGGGACGGTCTTGTGGGCTATGCTGCCGAGCAAGGGCTTGGTATGCAGCTGCACCTTGCCGAAACCCAGGAGGAAGTTGACTCCTGCATGGACCGAACAGGTCTTGGCGCTGCGGAGCTTCTTTCCTGCCACGGTATTTTCAATGTGCCCGTCACCGCTGCCGCCTGCGCAGCATTAAGTGAAGAAGAGCGTAAAATGCTGGGTAAGAAGAAAGCCAGCGCCGTATGCACCCCCCTCACCGCCGCCAAAAACGGTCAAATCATCACTCCCGTTTTGGACTGCGTAAAAGCGGGCATGAATGTAGCCCTCGGCACCGGCGGTGCCATTGAAGCAGGCAATCTCGACATGTTCGAAGTGATCCGTGGCACCGCACTGGCAGTCCGGGCGCAGACCCACGACGCTGCTGCCCTGCCTGCCCCCGCTGCCGTGATGATGGCAACCTCCTGCGGCGCAAGAGCCCAGGGAAGAGCCGAAGAGACCGGCATGATCAAAGAGGGCTTTGACGCAGACCTTTGTCTTGTGGACTTCTCCGCGCCCCACCTGATGCCCTGCCACAATGTACTTAGCGCTTTGGCGTTCAGCGCCAAGGGCGGCGATGTGGCAATGACCATGGTGCGGGGCAAGATCCTTTACCAAAACGGCAGCTTCCCCACCATCGATTTAAAATCCGTTGTGGAAGAACTGACCGGCTACGCCATCCCCAAGCTGTTCGCCGAATAAGGAGGAAGATATGTCCGAACCGAAAAAGCAATCCTTTCTCCACGGCACCATGCTCCTTGCCATGGCAACCGCCATCGTCAAGGTCATCGGCGCACTTTATAAGATTCCCCTTAATGCAATTATCGGCGAGCAGGGCTTTGGCTACTACTCCACCGCTTATGAGATCTACACGGTGCTTTTGATGATCTCCACCGCCGGCTTGCCGGTGGCTATGAGCCGCATGATCTCCGAGGCAAGCTCCTTGGGTCACTACAAGCAGGTGCGCAAGATCTTCACAGTTTCCCGCACCATTTTTCTGACGCTGGGTCTCATCGGCACGCTGCTGATGACGCTTTTCTGCCGGCAGCTTGCCACATTCCAGGAACAGCCCGATGCATGGGCTGCCATCGGCGCGCTGGGTCCGTGCTGCTTCCTGATCTGCCTGATGAGCACCTTCCGGGGCTTCTTCCAGGGACAGAGCAACATGACCCCCACCTCCGTCAGCCAGGTGCTGGAGGCAGTGATCAAGCTGGTGGTGGGCATTGCAGCGGCAGGTCTTCTGCTGTTTTACACCAAATCCCTTTCTCTGGCAGCCGGCGGCGCCATTTTCGGCGTGACCATGAGCTGTCTGGTTTCCTCTATCTATCTGAGCCACTGCTTCCGCAAGGCATATAAAGATCTTCCGGTGACCGACGAGGATGTATCCACCGGCAGCAGCATCGCCAAGGGTCTTCTTGCCATCGCCGTGCCCATTACCATCGGCTCTGCAGGCTTGCAGCTGCTGACGGTGCTGGAGACCAAGATCTATATGAGCCAGCTGAAGGCAACTCTGGATTCTACCATGAGCGCAGCCGAGCTGCAGGCGCTGCTGACCGCCTACCAATATAAGGGTGATGTCACCGCCATTGATCGCGTAGATGCCATTCAGCACCTTGTTGACACCCAAAAGGGTATTTACAACATGACGCAGACCATTTTCAACATGCCCTGCGCCTTCATTACCCCCATCACCATCAGCGTGATCCCCGCCATCACCGCACAAATTACCAAAAAGGATTTCACCGCCGCCCGTGCCACAGAAGAATCTGCTGCCCGCGTGGCAGGTCTCATCAGCGCACCCTGCGCGGTAGGTCTTGCTGTCCTTGCTGAGCCGGTAACGGCGCTGCTGGGCGGCTACACCGGCATGAAGCTGGAGCTTTCTACCCAACTGATGATGATCATGGGCATCTGCATCGTATTTAACGCTGCCGTGCTGCTGACCAATGCCATTATGCAGTCTCACGGTCATGTGAATCTGCCGGTCATCAACATGTTCATCGGCGGTATCATCAAGCTGGTGACGATCTGGATCTTAACTTCCAATCCTGCCATCGGCATTCTGGGTACTCCCATTGGAAGCCTTTTGTGCTACCTCAGCATCACTGCACTCAATGTAATCGCCATGCGCAAGGTACTGCCCACTGCCCCGTCGGTGATTCGGAATATGGCGCGGTCTGTGCTGGCAGCTGTGATCATGGGTATCTTTGTTTTCGCCTCGTGGCTGGGTCTAAGTTATCTGTTTGGCGACAACGGTGGAAAGCTTGCCACCCTGGTTTGCTGCGCGATCCCCATTGTCATCGGCGTTGCGGTGTATGTAATTTCCGCCGTAAAGCTCCGCGCCATCACCAAAGATGACTGTTTGCTGCTCCCAAAAGGAGAAAAAATTGCAAATTTGTTGCATTTGTAAAAATAATCCTTGCAATTTGGGTATAATTATGGTAATTTTAATATTGTTAAATGACAAAAAAGAAAAGAGGAATATACTATGAACAAAACTGAACTCATCGCTGCCATCGCCGAGAAGTCCGGCATCACCAAGAAGGACGCTGAGCGTGTTCTGAGCGCCACCGTCGAGACCATCACCGCTGCTATGGCTAAGGGCGACCGCGTCCAGCTGTCCGGCTTCGGTATCTTCGAGACCAAGAAGCGCGAAGCTCGCACCGGCCGCAACCCCCACACCAAGGAAACCATCCAGATCGCTGCTTCCACCGTGCCCGTTTTCAAGGCAAGCAAGACCCTGAAGGATACTGTCAACAAGTAATTTATGCGGCTTGACAAATACCTGAAGGTCTCCCGTCTCATCAAGCGGCGCACAGTTGCCAACGAAGCTTGCGACAACGGTCGTATCAGCGTCAATGGCAGAGTGGTTAAAGCCAGCTATGATGTGAAGGTTGGCGACAGGATCGACATTACAATGGGTCCGCGGACCGTTTCCGTGGAGGTCCTGCAGGTAGCTGAGACCGTCCGTAAGGACGATGCCAGCGCCATGTACAAGGAAGTATAAAAAAGAGGAAGGCTAAGCCTTCCTCTTTTTTATTTCCGGATTGTTGTGTAGAGCTTTGTCAAAAGCGCCCGCAAGGGCTTGAACATTACCAGCGCAATTACAAAATTGCCACCGCAGTGCAGCAGGTCAAAGGAAATTCCCGAAACCCACTTTGCCGCCGCATAGCCGAAGCCGCCGATGAAAATATCCGTAATGCCGCACAGCGCACCAAACAGAAGACCGAATGCGCCGGAAAGCAACGCCCAAAGCAGTGGATGCTGCATTTTGCGAAGAAAGTATGCCGCAATTCCCAGCACAGCCCAAATGTATAAATAATACACATTCCAAAGGCTGATGCCGTAAAACAAAATCTCCATCGCCACATACAGATACACCGGATACACCCATTTGCGTCCAAAAGTAACCGCAAATAGCATGACCATCAGGCTTACCGGCTCGATGTTCGGTAGCACGCTCATTACATATTTGGCAGCGAATGTCAGCGCTCCCAGCACGCCAAACAAAACGATGTCAAATATGGTAAGTTTTACTTTCTTCTTATCCAAGGGTATATACCAGCTTGAACACATCGCCCGCGCTTACGGGGGTGTCATTCATACCCTTTGTTGCCATTTCATCGCCAACATAGAAGCACCAGTAGCTCTTGTCCACATTCCAGTCGGCAGTTTCCCCGTCAATGGTATTGTACATTCCGGGGCTGTCAGACTCGACAGCAACACCCTCCTCGACCAGGATCGCGCCGAGATTCTTGTCGCTTACGGGATAGGTAAAGGTCTTGACTGTGCCGTCCTTGTGGGTAACTTCAACTGTAAAGGTCTGTGCCTGAGTTTCGCCGGTGGTTTCGCCGGCAGTTGTGCCCTGAGTTTCCTTGGGCTCAGCAGCAGGTGCGCAGCCCGCCATCAGGGCGAATACCATCGTCAATGTCAAAAGAATTGCAAGTAGTTTTTTCATCATTTTTCCTCCTTAAAGCTAAAAAACTGCGGCATCTACAATAAGTAGATGCCGCAGCCGTTTTTCTGCGACAAACGCACTTCTCCATAACACGCAGAGAAGGGGAAATCACCATAGCGTAGGTCTTCTGACTCATGCTTGCAGCTCTGGGATCGCTGCGATGCTTATTGCCTTCCCGGATTTCTCCAGTGACTGACTTTCGTCAAAAATAAGCACCATAGGCACATACAGCGGCGGTACCGTCCGGGATTCGCACCCGGTTATCTTGTTCAGCAGACTCAGCTTACGCGCCGGGTCTGCCACGCAATGGGTTATCAAATTGTCGGTAGTATCATACCACCGCTTGGGCTTTTTGTCAAGTCAGCAGCAGAGCCAAAATCCACGACCACGGCAGCAGAAAATATTTACCAGCCAGCACAGAATAAAGCTGGCGCAGGGGCTGCCCCGCATGGCAAAGCCACCAAAATTCCCCGCTTGCCGGCGGTATGCAGCGCCGCCGTTTTCGATCTGATTCAGCGTCTCGAGATAGGTATAATTGTCCGGCTCCATGCTGACCGCCTTGCGAATATGCTCCAAAGCCGTGACCTGATTGCCCAGTCCGTCATTTGCCAGTGCGCTGAGGTAATACCACCGGGCATTGCGCTCTTTGCTGTTGGAAAGGCTGTTCAGCGCCTCCTGATAGCGACCGTAGCGGATGTACTGATAGGCAGAGCGCTGATAGGGATCGCCCTCTTCCTGTCCATAGGAACGCTGCTGATAGCCGCCAAAGGGATCGTAGCTGTAGCCTCCGTAGCCGCCTTGATTATGCTGGGCAGCTTTTTCCGGATTTTTAATTTGCTCGTAGGCAGCATTGATCTTTTGCATTTTCTGGGCAGCAACTTCATCACCGGGATTTAAGTCGGGATGATACTTTTTCGCCAGCTTGCGGTATGCCTGCTTGATTTCCTCGTCGGAGGCATTGGGACTGACGCCCAGAATCTTATACGGATCTTCGATCATTTCCCATCCTCCTTCTTTCTTTTGTAGAAACCGCACCACACACCGCTGTAAAGAATGTTATCCAGCAGTTTCTTATCCTGCACCAGCGGCAGCTTTTCAAAAGCATCGGTGCACCGCCCCATAGCCAGCACTAAGTATTCTTCCCAACGGTTGGGGTCTTCCCCCGTACCCATCGCAAGGTAGGGATTGTATTTCTTCTTGCGCTTATCCCGGCGATAATCCAGCGCCGCATCCGCAAGATAGATAAATCTGCCCAGCGCCATGCCCATCTGCCGAAGAGTCGGCGCCCACAGATCTTCCCGGTACACCAAAAGCTCGCCCATCAGCGCGCCAAAGCAGTTGGCGACCTCGTCCGGATTTGCACAGTTTTCTTTTTCCAGCTTGTTCAAGCCCGAAATGCAGCTTTCAATAGCATCGCATTGCCGGGGATACCGAGTGCGAATATCCTCATAATTTTTGCCGAAAACACCGGTCTTTATCCGTGCAGGCAGACTTTTATCGTCCTGCCAGTCGTCCATGGAATTGTAATATGCCAGCGCCACATTCATATCCGCAGCATACCGAATATAGGCATTATCCACCCAAGGCTTGGGTTTTACCGGGTGCAGCATGCAGGCGCGGCTGCCGGAAGTTTCCTCCGGCTCATAAAGACTCATCAAAAGCAGCGCCAAAAAAGCCATATCATAGCTTAAGCCCATACGGGAAAGCTGTCCGCTGCTGTCACGAATGCTGCGGCAAATACCGCAATATACCGCATTATAACGCGTGCGCTGCTCCTTTGTCAATTCCCGCAAATTTGCCGTCACAAAGCCAAACATACTGTCACCTCCTTATTTAGAATAACACACAGTTGTGAACAGAGCATAAACTTCCAAAAAATTTACATTTATTTTTCGCTGTCCATTAGAATTTTGTTCAGCGCGCCGCCATAAAAGACGATGCTAAGACAGCAGTAAAGCCACAGCATGCTCAGCGCAACTGCATACACATTGCCGTAAATGCTGGTATAGCCCGCAAAATGCTCCACATAAAAGGAAAACAGATTCGTAAAGATCAGCCAACCCAGCGATGCCAGCACCGCGCCGGCAATGCTGTCGGAAAAGGAATTTTTCTTGCCCGGCAGCCGCATGAACATGGCGGTAAACAAACCGATTTGCAAAATCAGCAGCAGAAATTGCCGCAAATCCACCACATCAGAAAGAAAATGCCCCACGCTCCCCTTTGCCGGTGGCAGCATTTCCAGAATGGCCTCGCCAAACACATTCAAAACCAGCGTCAGCACCAGCACCACCACAAACAGGAAGGTATACAGCATGCTGATGGCTCTTGATTGCCAGTAACCACGGCTCTCTTCCACATCGTAAATGGTATTCAGACCCGTAAGCAGCGCATAAACACCCCTGCTTGCCGACCACAGCGCACCCACCGCAGAAATGCTCACCACCACACCGGAGGTATGGGCAAAGGTGTTTATGATCAGCTTTTCCGCTGAATCCATCAGTGCAGCCGGCAAAAAGCCCTGCAGCAGATTCAGAAGATCCTGGGCATCCAGGCTGGTGTAGCGCAAAAGGCTGAGGATCAGCACCAGCGCAGGAAACACCGACAGTACGATAAAATATCCCGCATTGGCAGCGTGGTTGGGTATTTTCATAGCCTGTACCCGCCGAATTATCTGCAGAGTTTTCCCCACAAGACCGCCCTTTGGAATCTCCATGCCTACACCTCCTCCAGTTAGCTTATGCGCCTTTGCGCAAGTAAGCACAAAAAACAGCAAGCGCCCGTTGCCGAGAAAGCAGCGGGCGCTTATCTTTTTATTCCGCAGAAATCAGGTAGTAGTAAACCGGCTGACCGCCGCGGATCAGATTCACATCTGCATCCGGGCAAATATCTGCAAACAGATCTGCCGTCTTCTGAGCATGCTTTTCCTTTACATCCTCACCGTAGTAGATGGTGATGTAATCCTTGCCCTCGTCGCGGATTTTCTCCGCCAGAGCCTTCAGAAGTACCTTGATATCCTTGCTGGTGCCAAACAGCTGGCTGCCGTAAAGGGACAGATAGTCACCCTCGTGGATCATGAAGCCGTCGAAATCGGAATTCCGGGCGGCATAGGTGATCTGCATGGTTTCCACCGTGGACAGCGCCTCGGTCATCGCCTCTACATTTTCCTCATTGGTGCCGTCGGGATTAAAGCTGAGCATGGCGGTGATGCCCTGAGGAATGGTCTTGCTGGGAATGACCACCACATTCTTGGGAGTCAGCGCATTGACCTGCTCCGCTGCCATGATGATGTTCTTGTTGTTGGGCAGCACATACACCGTTTCCGCAGGAACGGTATTGACTACCTCCAAAATGTCCTGGGTACTGGGATTCATGGTCTGTCCGCCGGAAATGAGACCGTCAACACCCAGATTCTTAAATACATCGGCAATGCCATCGCCCACGCAGACAGAAACAACACCAAAGGTCTTTTCCGGCTCTGCGATCTTGGGTGCCAGCTCCTGTTCGCTCATGACCTTTTCGGTGTGCTGCAGGCGCATATTCTCGATCTTCACAGTAACGAAAGAGCCGTAGTCAATGGCTTCGTGCAGCGCCTTACCGGGGTCATTGGTGTGGACATGGACCTTGATGATCTCCTCGTCGTCCACCAGCACCAGACTGTCACCCAGGCTGGAAAGGAAGGCACGGAGCTTTTCGGGGTCATTGTCGTTTTCCCGGGAGATGATGAACTCGGTGCAGTAGGTAAAGGTAATATCGTCGGTGTCGAAATCGCTGAAATCAGCGGCTTCCTTGGTGTCACCGGTGTCCATACCCTCGGGCACCACCACATCCTCGCCCTGCACAGCCAGCATCATGGCTTCCAGCGCCACCAGCCAGCCCTTACCGCCGGCATCCACAACGCCCGCCTTCTTCAGGACAGGGTTCTGATTGACGGTGTTGGCAAGTGCCACCTTTGCCTCTTCAATGGCAGCCGCGTGAACAAACTCAAAATAGTTATTCTCCTGAGCTGCCTGGGTTGCTTTGGCAGCAGCCAGACGGGCAACCGTAAGGATCGTACCTTCGGCAGGCTTCATAACAGCCTTATAGGCAGCGTCCACACCTTCCTGCAGTGCGGCAGCCCACAAAACGCCGTCGCACACCTCGCTGCCCTTCAGCTTCTTGGAGATGCCTCTGAACAGCAAGGAAAGAATAACGCCGGAATTGCCTCTTGCACCCCGCAGCATAGCAGATGCAGCGGTAGCTGCAGCCTTTTCAAGGCTGGGATCCTCCACCTTGCGCAGATCAGATGCTGCAGCATTGATGGTCATGGACATATTGGTGCCGGTGTCGCCATCGGGTACGGGGAACACGTTCAATTCATTCAGAGCCTGTTTATTTATTTCAATAGCGGCAGCTGCATTGATGATCAGTCTGCGAAGCTCGGCTCCTTTAATCGTCTGTCTCAAAATTTTCTACCTCCGATTATTAACCGATCATCATAGAATCGATATAAACATTTACTGCGCGGACGGTGGTGCCGGTGCACTTATTCACAACATAGCGCACCTCAGAAATGATGGAAGCACCCACTGCATTTAAGTTAACGCCGTTATCCACCATGATGTGCAGATCGATGGAAATGGTATCATCTTCGTGGAAAGTCACATTGACGCCCTTGGACATGGATTCCTTGCGCAGCAGATGGTAAACACCGTCTTTAACGCTGCGGGCAGCCATGCCCTTGACACCGAAGCAGTTGCTGGCAGCGGTGCCGGCAATGTCGGTGTAGACATTGGCGCTGACATTGATAGAGCCGTTTTCATTGGTCTGTCGAATCATAGAAAAACCTCCTAATCAGTATATGGGAGAAATTAAATCATACTTTCTTCCCAGCATTCGGGAGCGGTAAGACCCATCATCTTCACAACAGTGGGTGCTACATTGGCAAGGCCATAGGCACCGTCCTTAACGGTCCAGCTGTTGTCCTTGTCGTAAATGATAAAGGGAACGGGATTCAAAGAGTGGGCTGTTCTGACGCTTGTCTTGCCCTTCTTGGTTTCGGTCATCTGATCGGCATTGCCGTGGTCAGCAGTGATGAGTACGGTGTAGCCATACTTGTCAGCAGCCTCCAGAATCGCCTTCAAACCGCTGTCCACACACTCCATAGCATAAACAACTGCCTCCATGACGCCGGTGTGACCCACCATGTCGCCATTGGGGTAGTTGCAGCGCAGGAACCGGAACTTGCCGGATGCCATGGCAGCCACCATCTTCTCTGTGATCTCCTTGGACTTCATGGCAGGTGCCTGCTCGAAGGGAATCACATCGGAGGGAATCTCCTCGTAAACTTCCAGATCCTCGCAAACCTTTCCGCTACGGTTGCCGTTCCAGAAATAGGTCACATGACCGTACTTCTGAGTCTCAGAAACAGCGTACTCGGTAACACCGGCGGCGCACAGCACCTCGGTCAAGGTATTCTTGATCACGGGAGGCTGCAGCAGGTAGTTTTCGGGGATATTCAGATCGGCATCGTACTGCAGCATACCTGCAAACATAACGCCGGTGTAATCGCCACGGTCAAACTTATCGAAATCCTTGCGGTCAAAGGCAAGGGAAATTTCCTGAGCGCGGTCGCCGCGGAAATTAAAGAGGATCACGCTGTCGCCATTGGCGATCTTTGCAACAGGCGCACCGTTTCTTGCAACCACGAATGCGGGCAGATCCTGGTCGATGCAGCCGGTCTCTTCCCGGTAAGTTTCGATAGCTTCCTTGGCAGATGCAAACTGACGGCCGATACCCTGCACATGGGTCTGCCAGCCCTTTTCCACCATGCCCCAGTTGGCTTCGTAACGGTCCATAGTCACCTGCATACGGCCGCCGCCGGATGCAATGGCATAATCGCAGCCGTCGGTGTTCAGCTCGGCAAGAACATTCTCCAAAGCTTCAACATATTCAAGAGCAGAAGTTGCCGGCACATCACGACCGTCCAGCAAAATGTGGCAGTAAGCCTTCTTAACGCCCTCAGTCTTTGCCTGCTTCAGCAGAGCGATCAGGTGGGCAATATTGGAATGGACATTGCCGTCGGACAGCAAACCAATAAAATGCATTGCCTTGCCCTCTGCGTTGGCAACCAGTGCCTTCCAGGTAGCGGACTCGTAGATTGCGCCGTTTTCGATGGACTCGCCAACCAGCTTCGCGCCCTGAGAATAAACCTGACCGCAGCCGAGGGCATTGTGACCGACCTCGGAGTTGCCCATATCCTCGTCGCTGGGCAGACCAACAGCAGTGCCGTGCGCCTTCAGGTAAGTATGGGGGCAGGTAGCCAGCAGCTTATCCAGCGTGGGAGTCTTGGCGACCACAACAGCATCACCGCTGCCGCCGTCACCCTTGCCGACGCCGTCCATGATAACCAGTACGATGGGTTTTTCCATTATAATGTACCTCCAGAAAGGAAAATGTAAAAATTGCGTAGTTTTAGTCCTACTATTTTACTACATTTTTTCTCAACTTACAAGCAGTTTTTTATTTTTTCAGGAATTGTCAAATTTTGTCCACCCCAAAAACCGTTTTTCGTCAGCAATACCGGTAATTGTTAAGAGGTTTTTAAATAATCTTATCATATCTGTGTATTTTTCTGTTGCCAGTGTCGATGTTTTGTGCTAGAATGGATACAAATTGTTACATTTGGGAGGACACCCTTTGAAACGCCAATCGAAATCTGCCCTTATATCCGGGCTTTTGTGTGTCATCTTACTTATTTGTCTGCTGCCGGTTTCCATCTATGCCGCCGGCAGCCCGCCGTCACAAGCAGGCAAAAAAGTGCTCTCCGGCGGTCAGCGGGATTTTGCATTCCCGGTGCCGGGCTATAGTAAGCTTTCCAGCTGCTTTTACGACAATCGTAACCACTGTGCCCTGGACTTCCCTGCCCCCAAGGGTACAACGATTGTGGCTTCTTATGACGGCATTGTCATTGCAACCTACAACGGCTGCAGCCACAATTACGGAAAAAGCGGAAGCTGCGGCTGCGGCAGCGGCTTTGGCAATTATGTGGTTCTGAAGCATGATTATGTACTGAAAAGCGGTGAGCATATCACCCTGTACTCCAGCTACAACCATTTGACGAAAGGCGTAGTTTACGAAGGTGACAGCGTCAAAAAAGGTCAGAAAATCGGCACCATGGGTTCTACCGGCTACTCCACCGGTCACCATCTGGATTATCAGATCCTTATGGGCGGATGGACACCTTTCCGGCAGTATTCCATCGACCCTTACATAAATGAGCTTTTGGAACTGCCTGAGGGTCTGCACAGCATGAATTCCGGCGGCTGCTGCAGCCGGTATGTTGCCTATGTGAAGGAATACTATCCCCGCTGCCAGCACGAATCTTTTGATGCAGCCGGCAGCTGCGCTGACTGCGGCTACACCTTTGATTTCAGCGCTACCCGTTCCACCGACGCTATGGGTATTTACTCCGTAGCAGTCGATATCGCCCCAGCCAAAAAGCCCTATACCGCATCTGTCGGCAGCGGTGGTGACACCCTAGCCGCAGGAACTGAAGTTTCTGTAAGCGCATCCGTTACCAACGGTGCAGGCGAGCTCTGGTATGAACTGAAAGAGGGCGGTTACCTTCCCAAATCCGCGCTGACCTTTGTTACATATTTGGAATCTGAATTCAAAGGTGAGATTACCTCCCCTAAAGCAGACCAGATCCTTAAGCAGCAATCTCACACTTTAAACGGCTCTGTTTCCTCTCTTTATCCCCTGCGAAAAGTCAGCGGCTACTTAGACGGTGAGCGTTATGCTACATGGACAAGCTCCGGGAAAGACACTTCCTTAAAGCTTTCCTCTACAGATATCAACAACAAGCTGTTCTTTTCCAAGCTTGCTCCCGGCAAGCATACCCTGACCATTACCGCAACGGACTTGACCGGTCGGGAAGAAACCAAAGTTGCTGAGCGGGTTTTCTATATCGAGCAGCCTCCGGTGTTCCATACCGTCAAATTCTCCCTTGACGGTGGCAGCTGTGAAACAGAAAGGCTATCCATTCAAGAAGGAAAAACCATTGGCACGCTGCCCACCCCCGAAAAGGAGGGCTACAGCTTTGACGGCTGGTATTTAGAGTCCGGCGAAGCTGCCACGGAAGATACCGTTGTCAGCAAAAGCATCACCCTGACAGCCCTTTGGAAACCGCTGGAGCACACCGTTATTATGGGCGATACCGAGGTAACTGTCTTCCATGGAGAAACGCTTCAAGCGCTGCCCGCGATCCCCCAATACGGGCACACCTTCCTGGGTTGGTTCACCGCCGAAGAGGGCGGCACGGAGTTTACTTTGGAAACCCCTGTAACCGAAGATACCACACTGTATCCCCGGTGGAAAGCACAGCAATATAAGCTGACTCTGGATCCCGGCAAAGGTAAGATCATTTGGGATCATAAAAACGTCACCTACGGGCAAAACTACGGTGTGATCCCCGAGCCGAAGCTGGAGGGATACCGCTTTATCGGCTGGAGCATGGGCAGTAGTCTCGTCACAAAGACCACCACCGTAACCACCGCCCAAGACCATACGCTTACCGCCATTTGGCAGGTCATCGAAACCCTCCCCGCTGCTACCGAGCCCAACGAAATCCAAACACCCAGTAATAATACAACAGAAAATTATCCGCTTTGGTTTTTCCTTGCAGGTCTTGTCCTGCTTGCAGGCGCTGACGCAGTGTTTATTTTGATCCGCCGCAAACAGAAGTCTTCTAAGGCTGCTCCCGCAGAAGAAGCCGCCACCGAAGAAATCGCAGACCTAGAGCTATCGGTAGACGAAATCATCGCGGAAGTAAAATCCGAAGAAGAAGCGGAATCTGTTCCTCAATAAATAAAAACCGGCGCACAATCGTGCGCCGGTTTTTTAATTCATTGTTCCCTCTGCTCTTGTAAACAGCTCGCCAATGCGACTTCGCAAAGCGATCCCCTCGGGAGTAGTCGCTGTGCCCTCGGTATCGATCCAGGCTGCCGATGCAGCCTGGGCATCCTTCAGCGTTTGCAGATCCATAGAAAGATTCGCCACACGGAAAGTGGGCAGACCCGACTGCCGGGAGCCAAAGAAATCGCCGGGTCCCCGCATTTTCAGGTCTTCTTCCGCGATCTTAAAGCCGTCGGTAGTTTTGCAGAATGCTTTCATGCGCTGCAAAGTGTCGGGATTTTTATTGTGGGAGGTCAAAATACAGTAGCTTTTGCTGCTGCCGCGACCTACGCGACCCCGCAGCTGGTGAAGCTGAGAAAGACCGAAACGGTCAGCATCTTCAATGATCATCAAGGTTGCATTGGGTACATCCACGCCAACCTCAATAACCGTCGTCGCCACCATCACATCCGCTTCGCCCCGTGCAAAGGCAGCCATAGCTTCTTCCTTTTCTGCGCCCTTCATTTGACCGTGGAGCAGCGCGATACGAAGATCGGGAAATACGGTCTTTTGCAGGGTTTCTGCCCATACCGTCGCTGCCTTGATGCCCAGATCCTCGTTCTCCTCCACCGCAGGACACACCACAAAGCACTGATGACCCTCCTGCACCTGCTTGCGGATAAAGGCATTGATCCGGGCGCGGTAGCTTTCATTTACGAGGAAACTGTCCACCGGTTCCCGTCCGGGGGGCAATTCGTTGATAATAGACACTTCCAAATCACCATACATCAGCAGTGCCAAGGTACGGGGAATGGGTGTTGCGGACATAACAAGAAGATGGGGGTCATTTCCCTTTGCCGACAGCTTGGAGCGCTGGGAAACACCAAACCGGTGCTGCTCGTCCGTTATGACAAGCCCCAAATCCGCAAATTCCGTCGCATCCGAAAGCAGCGCATGAGTGCCGATGGCAAAATCCACTTCCCCACTTGCGATGGCTTCCCGCACCTCCCGCTTCTGCTTTGCTGTCAGCGACCCCGTCAGCAGCGCCGTGCGGATGCCCATAGGCGCAAACAGTTTGGAAAGAGATTGATAGTGCTGCTCCGCCAGGATCTCTGTAGGCGCCATCAGCGCCGCCTGACGGCGGTTTTGCGCCGTGCAATATGCAGCAGCGGCAGCAACCATGGTCTTGCCGCTGCCCACATCGCCCTGCACAAGGCGATTCATAGGCGCACCGGAAGAAAGATCTCGCAAGATTTCGTCAATGGCGCGGCTTTGCGCCCCCGTCAGAGAAAAAGGCAATGCGTGGATAAAGCTGCTTAAATCCAGGTTGGTAAAGGGCTCTGTTTTTTTCTGGGCGCGGGATGCCCGCATCAGAGAAAGACCTGCGGAGAATACGAAAAATTCCTCAAAAATCAGCCGCCGTTTGGCAAGCTCCGCCTCTGCCATGGATTGGGGCTCGTGAATGGCATAGTATGCCCGCTGCGCACCCAAAATGCCGTACTCCCGGCGGACGGACTCGGGAATGATCTCCTCCGGTACATCACAAATGGCAAGTGCCTGCCGCACCGCTTTCAAGACAGCCGCATTGGAAAGCCCCGCCGTCAAAGGATAGATGGGCAGCACTCTGCGGGTCACCACCGGCTGAGAATCCAGGGACTCAAAAACGGGGTTTGTCATATTGTAGCCGATGAAATCCCCTTGGGTCTGTCCGTAGAAAATGTACTCTCTGCCATACTGAAGCTGCTCGGCTGCAAACTTATTATTAAAGAAAGTAACCGTAAGCCTTGCGGTATGGTCTGCGATCTGCACACGGGTCAAATCCAGCCCCTTGCGGATATGGTTGGTTTTTGGGGTGTTCATGACCATGGCCTTAAAGCAGGCAGGCGTATCCACCTCCAGCTTGTCAATGGTCACAAGCTTGGTACGGTCTTCATACCCTCTGGGGAAATGGCAGATAAGATCCCGGAGGGTGAAAATATTCAGTTGGGCAAATTGTTTTGCCTTGGTAGGACCGATGCCCTTTAAGATGGTAATGGGATCGCTGAGTCTTGCCATAGCTTCCACCCTCCTTTTTTGTATAGTATAGCATAGGAAAATGCAAAATGCAAAATGCTAAAAAAGATCTGCTGCAGAAATGAAAAAACTCCCTCCAGAATGAAGGGAGGGAGATATTTTCAGAGAATCAAGCCAGCTTGTTCAGCTTCAGGGTCATGCTGCTCTTCTTGCGGGCAGCATTGTTCTTGTGCAGAAGACCCTTCTGGACAGCCTTATCAACAGTCTGGACAGCAACCTTGTAAGCACCCTCTGCAGCGGTCTTATCACCGGACTCCAGAGCAGCGTCGAACTTCTTCAGGTTGGTCTTCAGAACGGACTTAGCGGCCTTGTTCTTCTCATAAGCGATCTTGGAAGAAATGACATCCTTCTTAGAGGACTTAATGTTGGGCATCGTGTTACACCTCCTATGCGCCAAACTTATTCATACGGATAAACATTATAACGCTTCATTTTCATAAAATCAATCCCTTTTTTTAATTTTTTTCATATTAATCCCATGTTTTTTCATTTTCCCGCCCCTCACATCGTAAAAGTGCGTTGTCAAGTCCAAATTTTTTCTCCTTAAAACCGGCATTGTGAAAAACACGAACGGCAAAAAAGTGAGTAATTTGTCGCAACGGGTCGAAAATCTTTATGTAAACCAAAAACCGAAACCGCAATTTTGTCCCGGGCTGTGGAAAAACCTGTGGACAATGTGGAAAAGTCAAGGTTTTCAACAAGATTTTCCCGCCATTTCCCGCTACGAACCCCTCAAATATGGGGTTTTCCACAGACTTTCCTGCCCTCCATAACGCACCTGCAACTGTGTTACGGAAACAAACAACACCCATTCTCTTCCAGCGGATTCTTGCCCAAAATGTTGAAAAATCAGCTTGCCGATTCCCTGTCCTTTTGCCCCGGTACCAATTCCGAACAAATTTTTTGTGAAAAACAAACAAAAAGAAAAAGGGTATCTTTGCTTGCCGATTGGAAATACTGGTATTACCATTTTTAAGCACAGGAGGAAGCTATGCAGGGAAAGGTTGAAATCTGCGGTGTCAACACCGCCCGCTTACAAACTTTATCCCCGGCGCAAATGGACGAGCTGCTGATCAAAGCCAACGGTGGTGATGAATCTGCCCGTCAAGCTTTGATTGAAGGAAACCTGCGGCTGGTACTTTCCGTGATCCAGCGCTTTGACAAACGGGGCGAAAGCCCGGACGATCTGTTTCAGGTGGGCTGCATCGGTCTGATGAAAGCCATCGCCAATTTCGATCCAACAAAAAATGTACGTTTCAGCACCTATGGGGTGCCCATGATCGCGGGCGAAGTGCGGCGCTACCTCAGAGACAACAGCGCGATCCGGGTCAGCCGGTCCATTCGGGATGTAGCTTACCGGGTGCTGCAGTGTAAAGAAGCCATGATCCTGCGGCTTGGCAGAGAGCCCACATTAGACGAAATTTCCACAGAGCTTGCGCTCCCCGTAGAAGATGTCAGTGAGGCGCTGGACGCGGTGTGCGCCCCGGTGAGCCTATATGACCCGGTATACTCCGACGGCGGCGATCCGCTAACCGTAATGGATCAGGTCCGCGACAACAAAAACACCGAGCTTAATTGGATGGAGCACATTACCCTTCGCAGTGCCTTCAAGGCTCTGGGCGACCGGGAAAAGCAGATCCTTTCTCTGCGGTTCGTGGGTGGAAAGACCCAAATGGAGGTGGCAAGCTTGGTCGGCATCTCCCAAGCCCAGGTCTCACGATTGGAAAAAGGGGCTATCAACACCATGCGAAAGTCTGTCAGTATTTCGTAAATTTCCGTTTTTCACAGATATTTTGCCAAAATTTGAATCTTCCCTCTTGTAAAATTCTTGAATCTAGCGTATACTAAACAATAATTCTTTTTGCAGGAGAGGAACATATTATGGAACTGATTTCTGTCCGTGAACTGTTCAAAAACACAGAAAAATATGCCGACCAGACGATTACCGTAGGTGGCTGGGTCCGCAACCGCAGACCTTCCAAGCAGTTTGGCTTCATCGTTTTGAACGACGGCACTTATTTTACCCCCGTGCAGGTGGTCTATAACGACACCATCGAAAATTTCCAGGAGATCAGCAAGATCAACATCGGTGCTGCGCTGATCATTAAGGGCAAGCTGGTACTGACTCCCGAGAGCAAGCAGCCCTTTGAGATCCAGGCGGAGACCGTTAGCGTGGAAGGTGCTTCCACCGGCGATTATCCCCTGCAGCCCAAGCGCCATACCATGGAGTTCTTGCGGACCATCACCCATCTGCGTCCCCGGACCAACACCTTCCAGGCTGTGTTCCGCGTGCGCAGTCTGGCTGCTATGGCGATCCATGAATTCTTCCAGGATCGGGACTTTGTGTATGTCCACACGCCCCTGATCACCGGCTCTGACTGTGAGGGCGCAGGTGAAATGTTCCAGGTCACCACGCTGGATCTGAACAACATTCCCAAGACCGAGGACGGCAAGGTAGACTTCTCTCAGGATTTCTACGGCAAGCCCACCAATTTGACGGTTTCCGGTCAGCTTAACGGCGAGACCTTCGCCATGGCATTTAGAAACATCTACACCTTCGGTCCTACCTTCCGGGCTGAAAATTCCAACACCACCCGCCACGCTGCCGAGTTCTGGATGATCGAGCCGGAGATCGCATTTGCAGATCTTTCCGATGATATGCGCCTTGCTGAGGACATGATCAAGTATATCATCTCCTATGTGCTGGAGCGTGCGCCCGAGGAAATGGAATTCTTCAACCAATTTGTTGACAAGGGTCTTTTGGAGCGGCTGAACCATGTGGTCAATTCCGATTTCGGTCATGTGACCTACACCGAGGCAATCGAAATTCTGGAAAAGCACAATGCAGAATTTGACTACCCCGTCCATTGGGGCAGCGATCTGCAGACTGAGCACGAGCGCTATCTGACGGAAGTGGTCTTCAAGAAGCCCGTATTCGTCACCGACTACCCCAAGGAAATCAAGGCTTTCTATATGAAGCTGAATCCCGACGGCAAGACCGTAGCGGCTATGGACTGCCTGGTGCCCGGCATCGGTGAGATCATCGGCGGCTCTCAGCGTGAGGACGACTACGAGATCCTGAAAAACCGCATTGAGGAGCTGGGCATGAATCCCGAAGATTACGGCTTCTATATGGATCTGCGCAAATACGGCTCCGCCCGTCACGCTGGTTTTGGTCTGGGCTTCGAGCGTATGGTCATGTATCTGACCGGCATCGGCAACATTCGCGATGTTCTGCCCTTCCCCAGAACGGTTGGCAACTGCGAACTGTAAAAAAGATAAATTTTGGGCTGTTTTCCATTGGAAAACAGCCCTTTTTGCGTTAACTTTTACTGATTTTTTCACATATAAATACAATCGATCCGCGTATCCTATTTTTTAAGGAGGGATCGAATTTGAAAAAATCAAAATATTTCTTTTGTCTGATGCTGGCGGTCCTTTCCGCGTCGCTTTGCTGCTGTAAACACAAAGAGCAGGCGCAGCCCGTCAACCGCTCTATAACAGACATTACTGTTACCTACCTCAACGGGTCACTTCAAGCCCGGCTGCAATATACCGCGCCGGAAAAAATACGGGCAATTCTTAATTATCTGCGCTGGATCTCACCCTACGGAAAGCCGGCAGAAGATCCGGAGCAAGTGGAAGGGCATTTGTTTCAGATTGCGGTTGTGTTTTCCGACGGCAGCCAAAAAGTATATCTGCAAAAAGCAGACCGTTATATGCAAATTGACGGCGCCGGGTGGATGACCATCGACCCGGAAAAAGCGCTGACGCTGAATAAAATCGTGGCAGAAATGACAAGTGATGGGGTATGATGGATATAGGTGTAGCTGCATAGGTATAATTATACCCACAAGAAACTGTGATGTTCCTTGGGGGGTATCTATTTAACAAATTGGAATTCACTCACTCAATCTCTGTTCGGATAGTAAATATATCGGGAAGATTGAAAATATCCTTTTTCAAGAACAATGGGTAGAAATACTCGTTCTTTAATCTTTCAAACTCCAGCCATTCAAAAGTATGCGTACGGTGACCTTCGTTGAAAGAAAATCTTTTTCCTCTCAAAAGCAAATCAGTATCTGTTATGTCCATTAAAAAATAAATGCAGAGTTCGTGATAGTGTAGGTTATCGACATCTTCTGTAAAAAATGCCTGATTGAGCCAAAGAGGACGGACAATCTTAGGAGTCACACCCAATTCTTCTTGAACTTCTCTGATAACTGCGCTTTCTGCTGTTTCACCTATCGCAACTCTTCCGCCAGGTAAATAGTAATACGGCGACCTCTCATCATGCATTGCCAGAATTTTGTCGTCAGAAATCATCATAGCACAAACTCTATAATTAAATTTCTGATTGCCTGTTTCGAAAGATATGTCCATCCCTTTATCACCTCGCAAAATTTAAGAATTTCTAACAGGATTATATCATAAACGAATATAGATGGCTACCTTAAATAGCAAGAACCTCTATATAACCATGTATCTATAGGATGCCGGTATGCCGAAAGGGACTCGTTTGCATTTCTGCCCAAATGGGCAGAAATAAATGTAGCCACCAGTGTTTGCACTGGTGGCAGCAATATGCCACCGGCATATTGCGATTTAAATCTTTCGAGTCCCTTCGGCAATAAAAAATAAGAGAGAGCAAATGCTCTCTCTTATTTTTTGGTACGCCGAAAGGGACTCGAACCCCCGACCTACTGATTCGTAGTCAGTCACTCTATCCAACTGAGCTATCGGCGCATAGCGCTCCAAAGCGCCTAAGTATATTAGCACAAGCTTTTAAAAATTGCAAGCATTTTTTTCAAAAAATCGAATTTATTTTCTCCGGCGGCGCTTTTTCTTCCGCTGCAGCCCCAAAATCACTGCCAAAAGCGCGACCACAAGCACTACCAGTACCCCGCCGGCAGCCATCAGCTCCCGCTTTCTTTTCGCCTGCGCCTCTTTGATTCTCTCTTGTTCCAATCGCTCTTGCTCCAAACGTTCCTGCTCAAGCCGCTCAGCTTCCAGGCGTTCTTGCTCTAAACGCTCCTGCTCCAATCTTTCTTGCTCGAGCCGTTCCTGCTCCAAGCGCTCCGCTTCCAGCCGCTCCTGTTCGGCATAGGAAACGATATTTTCCATAAAATCGTTTTTCTGCACATCCGCACCCACCGCAGTGTGGTACAGACCAAATTTGCATGGGTTATAGGTTTTGATCTCTGTTGCCTTGGTGATCTGATCCCATTTTCCGTTGATCCAGTCGGTAAACCATGTCCATTGCTGGGATTCGTGGCAGGGATAGCCCCGCTTTTGCGTCACCTCAAAGGCGGTCATGCCGCCAAAGCTGTTAAGAGGCTGATCATAGTCGATCTCAACGGGATTTTCTTCATACAAATGCAGATACAGCTTGGGGATTTCCCATGTGCCGTACTTTTGGGCAGACTCCGGATACTGGGTATCGTCCCCCGTTATTTCAAGGGATTGGATCAGCAGATCCGTATACAGCATGTGCATACCGTGACCGTACTCACCCTTAATATCATGACCTACCGCCACCTGGGGCTTGAATCTGCGGATCTGCTCCACCACATAGCCCAGCAGCTCCTCTTTGGATGTGCCCAGTCGCTTGTACTCCGCATAGGTATCCTCCAGATCGTCAATACGGAAATCCGCAAAGCTTCCGAAAACCGGATATGCTGTTACGCCCACATTCCACAAGCCATTCAGCATTTCATGGGTGCGCCCCTTGGTCAGATTCCGGTGGTCTGTCAAATAAACCACCTGCACCCGCAGGTCCTTTTCGCCGGCATAAAGCGGAAGCAATCCCGCAAAAAACAGCTGATCGTCGTCACCATGGGTGGCAAACAGCACCAGATCTGCACCGCCGTCATGAGGCTTGCTCCACACTTGCACATTTTCGGGGAGCTGTCCGTCCGAGTAGACAGAAATCTCACTCAAACGCACCTTGCCATTGTCAAATGTCAAGCTAACGCTGGTGGGCTCATTTCCAAAAGCGGCAACCAAGTCGATATACTCATGGAGCATGCCATTTTCGCCTGCCGTGACGGTTTTGCCGGTTCCGTTATCCTTAACGGTGTACTTTCCGTACTCCAGGTCAAACAGCAGGTAAATACCCGCCATGCCGTCCTTATTCTCCAAAGTAATGGTCGCATTTCCGTCGGAATTCTGATAGCTTTTGATATTGCCATCCGTAAGGAAATCGACAGATCCATAGCCTGTGGCGGTTATTTGCGTATCTTTCGTGATATTCTCTGCATCTCCTGCCGCCAAAGTCTGAATCGGCAGCAAGAAAAGGCACAATGCAAGTGCCATCAGCTTATAAAGAATCGGTTTCATAAAAACCTCCCAAATGTTCTGTAGATATAGTATAACACACCCCGCTGCCGCTGTCAAAATCGGTTTGTCGGGAATTGCAAATTGGAAAGTGTTGTGGTATAATCAAGCAATCACAAAGGGAAAGGTGACGAACTATGGTACGGCTTATCATCATCCGCCATGGCTACAGCATGGGCAACAAGGAAAAACGCTTCACCGGTCAGGGAGATCTGCCTTTGGATGAGACCGGCATTTCCCAGGCTGCCTCCACCGCGGAGTATGTTTTGGAAAATTACTGGGTAGACAGTGTATATTCCAGCGACCTTTCCCGGGCTGTGGATACGGTCAAGCCCATCGCAGATGCTTTGGGTCTTCCGGTGCATACCTGCAAGGATTTGCGAGAAATGGATGTGGGCGACTGGTACGGCAAGACCCGTGGCGAGGTGGAGCAGGCGTTCCCCGAAAGCTATGCCGTTTATAAAAGCACCCCGGGACTTGTCCACTTTGAAGGCGGCGAAGATGTGGCTGAGGTAAAAGAGCGGGTGCTGCGCGCTATGGATAAGATCATTGCAGAAAACCAAGGAAAAACCGTCGTCATCGGCACCCACGGCGGTGTCATCCACACCTTGCAGACGGCATGGAGAGGTTTGCCTCTTGAAAGAATGCAGGAGATCCCCCATGTCTCCAACGCCTCCGTGACCGTTGTATTCTATAAAAACGGAAAAGCAGAATTTATTGAAACCGGCTACAATGCCCATTTAACAGAAATAACCGCCCAGGATGGTGTATAAAAAACCGCCCCGATAAGGCGGGGCTTCATAAGACAGTATCCGCTTCAAAAGCAATCTTTTTATCCAATACTGCACAAAAACGCTATGGTAGGCGTCAGCCTTACCATAGCGTTTTTTCTTGTCTTGAAACAAAAATTTTTGCTTTTGAAGTGCTTTGCAGTTTTGCGGCTGGG
>JAZQHM010000049.1:0-18109 GCA_045540575.1 Faecousia sp.
TGTGTTTTCCCTCATTTAAGCAGTTCTCCTGACTTACGCATCATAAGTTCCCTATAGCCTTCTCAGGTTTCCCCAATGACCGACTTTCGCCAAATAGAGAACCTCCACGCATACAGTGGCGGTACCCTCCGGGATTCACACCCGGTTTTCTATTCTCTTGTGGTGCTGTTACCACATCCACAAGCACTTAAACGGAATATTTACTTGCACGGTCAGTATACACGATTAGGGTTCAAATGTCAATCTCAAAAAGAAAAGACCTTAATATATGTCACAAATCGCAACATAAACCGCTAAATCTAAAGATTATAGGCAACTTCATACCGCTTGACAAGCATTCTCTCCGGCAGTATATTTAATGCGAGGTGGTTACTATGACAGAAGCAGAAATGATTCAATGCGCTATCGATGAGGGGTTTGCTGCGGCAGCAATCGTGGATACCGCACAGATCGTATTTGACCCGTCCTTCCGTCCGTACTGCGAAGAAAACCTCTGTGGTCAGTATGGAGCTAACTACTCCTGCCCACCCGATTGCGGCAGTCCGGAGGAAATGAAGCAGCGGATTTTGGCACATAAGAAAGCACTGGTTTTGCAGACTATTTGGCAGGTAGCCGACTATTCCGATGTGCCAGCCATCAAACACGCAAAGAAAAGCCACAATGCTTCCGAGATCCGCGTAGTGAAGAAAATGCGTGAAGCCGGTCACGATGGTTTGATCGTAGGAGCCAGTGGTTGCGCTCTCTGCACACCCTGCGCTCAAACACAAGGACTGCCTTGTAACTTCCCGGATCTTAAATATTCCTGTATGTCTGCCTATTGTATCTTCGTAAAGAAATTGGCAGATGCCAGCGGTATGGAGTATGACTGCGGAGAGGGTCTGCTGGGCTTATTTGGAATGTATGTATTTGACTAAAAATGTACATATACAGCAAAATAGTACCATAATTTACAAATTGTTCTTGTTTCACGAAAAATGTGTGATATACTAACTATGTTAAAGTTTCCTATGTTTTGCGCGAGCAATCTAAAGTGTCCGATTATTAAAGTCTCCTAACCACTATGGGATAGTTATGCCCATTATGGAGGAGATTTTTATTGACCTCTAACAACGCTTGTGCTAAACTATCATTACTACAGTATCTTAGTTTTGCGTTGGCAAAACATAGGTTGCGAGTTTCACAGACGGTATTGCTATGCCCACTTGACATTGTATATCTCTGCTTATTTTACCCCGCCATCATAGGATGCACAAGCGTCTTAAATAGTTAAGAGTACAGCCATTTGGGACTGTGCTCTTTTTTTGCCTTCAAAACGCCGTCGGAGAGTTTTTCCGTAAGCTTTCCAATACTGAACATAGGAGGTGGTGCGTATGCTGTTCTCTTTAATTCCACGTAACCAAACCAGCATGCTCCTTTCGATTTTCCGGCACTCTACCTCCGGCGGCATTCAATTGATATGACCTCTCAAATGTATTCTTTGTATTACCGGATCGTGAGATCTGAGTATGAAAGCAAGTGCGAAGAAACTAACTAAACCCTGCGCAACGGCTTCTTTTAAAGAATACATCACTTATTACATGCAACGAAAAGGTTGGAGTCAGGCAACTCTTGCTAGTTTTGCCAGGCTCAACCAATCTACAGTCAACAAGGTTATTAACGGTAATTATTATCGGACTAAATTTGACATCTTTATTTGCTTATTTCTGGCATTGCAGCTCACCTTGAATGAATCAAAAGACCTCTTATCAAGAGCAGAACGGGCTTTTTCTCCTGCATCTGAGTTGCATGACGCCTATAAGAAATTAATTGCCTACTATGTTTATAAGGAATTTGACAGCACATTACCTTCCTCAGAAAGGTTGGATTGGGCGGATCGATACTTAATTGACCACGGTTTTGATCCATTGCCCAATAACTATCTGAAGAAAGAAAATTTATATTATATCATAGCCCGCCGCCTAACACCTATTCCATAGCGGAATTTTCGGAATTCAACTTTCCATGTACAATGAAGCCAGCAAAGAGCTTTGTAGTACGCTGACCTAGGGCAATTGATCACTGCTTGAGGGTCAGGGAAAGGAGGTAGCCACCATGCTTAATCTTCGTGATCTTCGGATTGACCCGGCAAGTCTGGGCAGCAAGATGCTTCTTGTTGATGTGATTCCCGCCTACGAGTATAAGGACGGCAAACGGACTGAGACCGTTACCGGCTACCGCTATGTGGTGTGCCTGGCAGAACATCGCCTGGAGAAGCTGAGTGTGCGCATCGACGGACCTCAGCTCATGGAAAAGCCCGAGGGCTTTGTGGATGTGGAGTTTACTGATCTGGTCGTCACCGGCTATGAGTCTCAGGGCAAGCTCTAGTTCTCCGCGAAAGCCAGCGGCATCTTCCCCGTGGAGTAATCCACCTGTTCGTCTGAGGACGATCCCGCGGGGCGGCTGGGGGTTAATATTTTTCCCTAAAGAAAAATATCCCCCGCCGTAACGCGGGAGAAGTCCTCGCTCGCATAGGTTAGTATTACCTATGCGAGCGGAGTAGCAGGAGCAAGAAGGAGAGTTTTGTCTATGTACGGAAGCAATACCCAGTCACGCAAGTGGCAGTTGACCATTAACAACCCCCAAGACCACGGTATGACCCATGATGTGATCATCGACCGCGCGCAGAAGTTTAATCCTGACTACTTCTGCATGGCCGACGAGATCGGTGCATGCGGTACATATCACACCCATGTTTACCTTTTGGCTTTGGGTGAAAGTTTTACCGGACCTGTCACTGTGGACCTTGTAAAAGTACCTCACATACTGCTTGGTGGATCTACCGGTAATGGCAAAAGCGTTCTGCTGAAGCTGCTCCTCATGCAGGCATTAAAGAAAGGCGCAATCGTCTGCATTGCAGATTTCAAAGGCGGTGTGGATTTCCCGCCTGTTTGGCACAAACAATGTCGGATGTGCATTGAGGAGGAATCCACGCTTGCGCTTCTTACAGAGATTGTGGACGAGCTGCAACGCAGGAAAGCTTTGCTGGCAGCCTCCGGGCAGCCCAACATTGACCGCTATAACGAAGCCACAGGAGAAAGCCTGCCACGGTACATCTTCGCCTGTGACGAGATTGCGGAGGTACTGGACAAGACTGGTCTTAGTATAGGTCAAAAAGAAGTCGTCCGCAAAATTGAAAGCAAGCTTTCCATGATTGCCAGACAAGGCCGTGCCTTTGGTATCCACCTGATTCTTGCCACTCAGCGTCCGGATGCCAACATTCTGTCCGGTCAGATCAAGAACAATGTGAACTGCCGGATCTGCGGTCGTGCAGATACCATCCTGTCACAAATCATTCTGGATAGCACGGCAGCAGCGGAACAAATCCCCAAGGATGCCCGTGGTCGGTTCCTGCTCCACGACGGCACCCTTTTCCAAGCCTATTGGCTCGATGACAGAGGAGGTTGATACTATGACATCATCTAACCTGCAAAATAAATATCCACCTGTCCTCTGTGTGAGGCAGGTGGCCGAATATTGGCGGTCAGTCATAACACCGCCTATGAATTGGTCCGTTCCGGAACGATTCATAGCGTCCGGGTCGGACGCAACTATCGGATCCCTCTGGAAGCGGTGATTGACTACCTTTGTAAGCGCTGAGATTGTTGCGGATAGACCGCATGTATGGTATAATATAGGTGTACCTGATATGCGGCAACGAAAGGAGTAATATTTATGCCGCAAAGCAAAAAATCCACTTCCGGTATGGGATCCATCCGTAAGATCACAAGAGAGATCAACGGAAAAACCTATATTTATTACGAGGCGCGTTATACGGCTGGTTTTGATCCTGGAACAGGTAAGCAGATTCAGCGCAGTATATCTGGAAAAACCCAAAAGGAAGTTGCGCAAAAATTGAAAGCTGCCTTGGCAGCCCTTGATTCCGGAACCTATATTGCACCATGTAAAATGACGGTTGCCGAATGGCTGGATGTATGGGCAAGTCAGTATTTAGGGGGCGTTAAGGAATCTACTGTTGCCGCCTATAATGCTACCATCCGTACCCACATCAAACCCGGTCTGGGAGCAATTCGATTGGATGCACTGGATACCCATTTAGTCCAAAGTTTTTACAACGGTCTGAGAGAGCCGACAAAAGATCGTGCCGCAGTTTCACCCAAAACAGTGAAAAACGTCCATGGAATCCTCCACAAGGCCCTACAGCAGGCAGTTGCCAATGGTTACATCCGGTTCAATCCCACAAGCTCCTGCATCCTGCCACGCATTGAGAAGAAGGAACTGCAACCGCTGGATGAAGCAGAAACTAAGCTGTTTCTTGATGCGGTCAAAGGGCATCCGCTCGAACTCCTGTACACAATCACACTGTTTACAGGTCTGCGTGAGGGTGAAGCTCTCGGTCTGACTTGGGATCGCGTAGATTTCATGCGAGGCACCATACTGATCAGCAAGCAGCTGCAGAAGGAAAAGAAAGCGGGTGGACAATTCCGTTTGGTTTCTCTGAAGAATGATAAGCCACGCAGAATCACGCCTGCCCCCTGGGTTATGCAATTACTGAGAGATCGGAAACTGCAGCAGTATGAGCATAAGGAGAAAGCAGGTGCAGCCTGGTCCAATCCTCTGAATTTGGTTTTTACAAATGAGTTGGGTGGAAATCTGATTCCGCAGACCGTAGTACGGCATTTCAAAGAAATTGTCACAGCCATTGGCAGACCGGATGCAAGATTCCACGATCTCCGACACAGTTATGCGGTTGCATCTCTGCGTTCCGGAGATGACATTAAGACCGTACAGGGCAACCTTGGCCATGCCACCGCAGCCTTTACTTTGGATGTTTACGGCCATGTGACGAACCAAATGCAGGAGGCCAGTGCAATCCGAATGGAGGCCTATATCAAGGGTATTTTGGAGCTATAAGGGAAAATGTAAGGGAAAAAGCAAATATGCCCCAATGCATTCCTAACTTTTAACCCACAAAAGTACTGGAAATAAAGAAGAAATCCGGTCAGGACTAACTTCTTAACCGGATTTCAGTGGCGGAGTGAGAGGGATTTGAACCCTCGCGCGCTGTTTAGACGCCTACTCCCTTAGCAGGGGAGCCCCTTCGGCCTCTTGGGTATCACTCCGAATACAAAGTATATTCACTTGATTGCCAAAGTATTCTAGCACAGCTTACCATGTTTGTCAAGCGTTAAAACCAGTTTTGGCTTGACTTTTATCATGTAAAATGCTATCATTTCTGCAATGGAGAGTTGTCCGAGCGGTTTAAGGAGCTAGTCTTGAAAACTAGTGATCCCGAAAGGGACCTAGGGTTCGAATCCCTAACTCTCCGCCAATGTAAAAGCCACCCATGTGGGTGGCTTTTGCTATCCAAATTATTTGACAAAACAGAATTATCTTGTTATGATTGAAGAAAATCTTAGGAGCAACAACTATGCCAAAATCCATCCTTTTTGACCTAGACGGCACGCTCACCGACTCCGGTGAGGGCATCATCAACTGCGCGATATTTGCCCTTGAACACTTTGGTCTGCCTATCCCCTCCCGTGAGGAGCTGCGCGTTTTTGTGGGACCTCCCCTTTGGGATACATTCCACAAGTTCGGCGTCCCCAAAGACAAGCTTGATGAAGCCGTAACTGTCTACCGCAGCCGTTACATTCCCATCGGTAAGTTTGAAAACCATCCTTATCCTGGTGTCGAAAAACTGCTTTCCGATCTCAAAAATCAGGGACACAAGCTATACGTTGCCACCTCCAAGCCGGAGCATATGTCGATAGAGATTCTTACGAAATTCGGTCTTGCTGATTATTTTGACATCATCGCCGGTGCAACTATGGATAGATCCCGTGATGAAAAGAGCAAGGTTATCGCCTACCTCTTGAGTAAAATCGATAACGCGACGTATACAGTAATGGTTGGCGATACCGCTTTTGACGTAATAGGCGCCTCCGCCCACGGCATACCGACCATCGGTGTCAGCTGGGGTTACGGAGAGGTTGCAGACATGGAAGCCGCTGGTGCGAAAGCCATCGCAAACACCATGGATGAGCTGTTCAGACTTTTAAACGATTAAAAAATGCGTGCTTTTCAGCACGCATTTTTCTTATGCAGGAAAAATATTGATCACCAAAATGATAATGGGCAGTGCCAAGGAAAATACACTGACAAGCCAGGGGGTAAGCGTTCGCTTGGAGCAGAATAGCAGCAGCAAGCAAACAGCCGTTACCAGCAATGGCGCCAAAACCGCAGGAAGCTTACCCATCTGGATACCAAATGTTCCATCCGCCTGCAAGTCAAAGCCAACCAATGCCGGCAATTTCGCAAGATTGTTCAGAGCCAATGTTATCGCTGCCCATGCGACCGGTACCGCAAGAATGATCTTGCGAAGCTTTACAATATACACCCAAACACTACGCAGGAATTTTACAGCCTTACTTCCCCATGCGCCGATCGTTGTAACAACCGGCTTCAGTTTATCGCAAAGCTGATCCCACAGTGCGGATAACTGTTCAAAAAACTTCATATGCCACCTCCATGGCTGCACTCATATGTGCAATCATAGCATAGTTTTAAAAATATTGCAAGTAATAGCTTTCGAAAATGTGTTCGCAAAAGAGGTTATATAGTCCGTTTTATTGTACTCCTACTGTTTTATACTGAGGTCAGATAAAACAAAGGAGGAAATAAAAATGAACACATCCTACAACCGTAATGTAAAGGTCATCGAGTACCGTCCGCAAAAGGGCTACGATTATCCAAATCAAAAGAGCCGCCGCTACTATTTCGATAAGTTTGTAGACTATACCCTGGCGGTCATAACAAGCGCCGGTGTTATTACCGCATTGATGTTTTTGAGCACCCTTTGATTCAGCGCTTATTCTCCCGGTACAGCGCGGCAAGACCCTTGATGATCAGATCCTTATCATAGATCATCGGGGTCTTGCACATGGGAGTGATGAATCTGGCAATGCCGCCGGTGGCAACCACCGTGCATTTTTGACCAAGCTCCTGCTCCATGCGTTCAACCATGCCGTCCAGCATACAGGCATTGCCCATCATGATGCCGCTGCGCATACAGTCGATGGTATTGCGGCCGATGGCGCGTTTGGGCTGATCCAGCTGCAGACCCGGAAGCAAGGCTGTACGGTCTGTCAGCGCATCCAGGGAAATCTTAACACCCGGACAAATACAGCCGCCGATCAGCGCGCCGGTATCGTCCAAAACCACCATAGTAGTGGCTGTGCCCATATCGATGACGATCATAGGGGGCTTATGCTCTCGCAGCGCTGCAACGCTGCCCACAACCAGGTCAGCACCGGTCTGGGACGGGTTTTCAACCTTGATATTCAGCCCCGTTTTCAGCCCCGGTCCAACTACAAGGCACTGCTTGCCCGTCAGTTTTTTCACGGCTGTCTGCCAGGAATTTAAGATCTGGGGCACAACGGACGCAATGATACCGCCCTCCAAAGATGCAGGTTTTACATCATAAACATCCAAAATGCTCTTTAAATCTACGCAATACTCGTCCGATGTTTTGGTGACATCTGTACGAATTCGCGCTTCAAATACGATCTGATCGCCATCCACACCACCAATGACGATGTTGGAATTTCCGATATCCACAGTTAAGATCATACTGTACCCTCCATATCTTCCTGCCGTAAAATGCGGCAGGAGATTATTTTTCCGTTTTCTACTTCCATAAGTCCCACGCTGCCGCCAAAGCTGCCGCAGGAGCCGGAATTCAGTACCCAAAGTCCATCTTCTTCCCGGTGGCAATCTGCATTGTGGGTGTGACCGTAGAGCGCCGCCTGCGCTCCCATCCCTCTGGCATCTGCCAGCAGCCGCCCTAAGCCGTTCTTTACCCACTGGACATGTCCGTGGGTCATCAAAAGTCTTACGCCGCACACATCGTAGCACAGGGTCTCCGGCACAATCTTATACATCCGATTGCGGTCGCAATTACCGGGCACCATGTGAAACGGAATGTGGGAGAATTCTTCCTGCATCGCTTCCGCGTCATCGTAGTAATCTCCCAGGTGGATAACCGCGTTGGGTTTTGTCGCGGATATCGCCCGACGCATAAAGCTGAGTCCGGCATGAGAATCAGACAGAACCAGTATTTTCATAGTTCACCTTCCGTGTAGCTCCTGCATATAGTATAACAGCATCTTACGCATTATTATAGCAGGAATTTTGACAGGAGGCAATCTCATGAGTAAAAATTCTGATGGAATTAACGATTTTTCTGTGCAGCAAGCGATGAAGCTGGCACAATCTGACGCAGGTAAACAGCTTTTTGCCTTATTGCAGAACACCGAGGGAGAAAAATTGCAAACAGCCATGGATCAGGCAGCCGCCGGTGATTTGGAGCAGGTAAAGAAAACCATGCAGCAAATTATGGAATCCGGGCAGGTGCAGCAGCTGATGAAAAAGATGCGGGGCGATAGCAATGGATGAAATGGAAGATAAGCTCAATTCCATATTGGGAAATCCACAAATGATGCAGCAGATCATGGCGATGGCACAAGCCATGCAACAGGAAACGCCCCAGCAGGAGGAAAAGAAACCCGATCCGCCGAAGGCTGCACCCGCCATGTCGCCAATGCCTTCCGTGCAGGATGCTGCCATGCTTCAGAGGATCGCCGGCATTGCAAGGCAATCCGGCGTCGACAGAAATCAGCAGGCACTTTTAAAAGCCCTCTCCCCTTACCTGAGCCGGGACAGGATAAATAAGCTGGAACGCGCCATGCGGGCAGCCAAAATTGCCGGTTTTGCATCCACAGCCTTGGGCAGCGGCAATTTTCCATTCTTTTCAGGCAGGTGAAAACCATGTATAACCGTTATATCCCCCAACCGGACGGAACATACCGCAAAAACCGAATTGAAGACCCAGCGCCTGCACCAAGACCTCAGCAAATGCATTTCGAAGAGCCGCCTCCCCCACCGCCGCCATGCAACGACGACCCTAAACCCAAGCCCCCACCATGCAGGCAAGGAATCGATGCCGGTGATTTTCTGCGGCGGCTATTGCCGAAGAACATGGATACCGGAGATCTTCTGGTGATCATTTTACTTCTGCTGATGGCAGGCGACAGCACGGAAGACAAGAACAATGCGCTTTTGACACTAGCGCTTTATCTTTTTATGTAAAAAACTGCCCGCCTAAAGCGGGCAGTTTTCTTATTTTGCAACAAATCCAACTTTTTTGTAGACCTTACGCAAAGTCTTTTCAGCCACATAGCTTGCTTTCTGTGCGCCATCGCGGTAGACGGATTCCAGATATGCCTTATCCTTCATCAGGCGGGTAGCTTCCTCCCGGATGGGACGCAGATGCTCCACAACAGCCTCACCGACAACGGGCTTAAACTTACCGTAGCCCTGACCAGCAAACTCGGCTTCGATCTCATCATAAGTCTTACCGGTAACCGCAGAGTAAATGGTCATGAGGTTTGCAACACCGGGTTTGTTTTCCTTATCGTAACGGATGCAGTTTTCCGTATCGGAGTCGGTGATAGCACGCTTGAACTGCTTCATGATCACCTCAGGTGCATCCATCAGCAGCACTCTGCCGGTATCCTCATCTTCAGACTTGGACATCTTCGCCAAGGGGTTTGTAAGACTCATGATCCGGGCGCCTACCTTGGGTACAAAGGGCTCGGGAATCTTAAATACATCGCCGTAAATACCGTTAAACCGGCGGGCGATCACATGGGTCAGCTCCACATGCTGCTTCTGATCTTCGCCAACGGGAACAAGATCCGGCTGGTACAGCAAAATATCGCCTGCCATCAAGCTGGGATAAGTAAACAGGCCTGCGTTAATATTGTCCGCATTTTTTGCAGACTTATCCTTGAACTGGGTCATACGGCTGAGCTCACCAAACATGGAATAGCAGTCAAGCACCCAACCCAGCTCTGCATGCTGATGGACATGGCTCTGAATAAACAACGTATTATTTTCGGGGTCAAGTCCGCAGGCAATATACTGAGCAAGCTGCTCCAAGGTACGGCGGCGCAGGTCAGCCGGATTCTGCCGGACAGTGATAGCATGCAGGTCAGCCATAAAGTAAAAACACTCATACTGGTCTGCCCGCTCTGCCCAATTCTTAACAGCACCCAAATAGCTGCCCAGAGTCAGATCACCGCTGGGCTTGATGCCGGATAACATTCTCTTTTTCGCAACAACTGTTTCTTCCATGAAAAACACCTCGTAATCGGATTCATATTCCGTATCTTACCATATTGAAATGAAAAACGCAATCAAAAATTGACTTTATCTCCCATTAATGATATATTAACTAGAGAATTTTCAAGAATAGAGGTAACATCTATGGATTATCAGGCTTTAGCAGAGCTTTTGTTCCCCAATGTAACGGAAACACCGGAATCCTTGGAGGAAAAATATCCCCTGCGTGAAGTTCCGGAAGGCGCGGTCATCACCCGTATGGCGCCCTCCCCTACCGGCTTTGTGCATCTGGGCAATCTGGTGCAGGGTACGATTTCTGAGCGCATGGCGCATCAGAGTGGCGGTGTGCTGTTCCTGCGTGTGGAGGACACAGATGCCAAGCGTGAAGTTCCCGGCGCGGTTGAGATTTTGATTGACACCTTGAAGCACTATGGCATCCACTTTGATGAGGGTGCTACCCACGACGGTGACAGCGGCATCTACGGTCCTTACCGTCAGCGCCAAAGAGCCGCTCTTTACCATGTTTATGCAAAAAAATTGGTAACGGAAGGCAAGGCTTATCCCTGCTTCTGCACCGAAGAAGAATTGGCAGCCATGCGCGAGCAGCAGGAAGCAAATAAGGAAACCACCGGCTACTACGGCAAGTATGCCATGTGGCGGGATCGTTCCATGGAAGACATCAAGGCACAGCTTGATGCAGGCAATCCCTGGGTGCTCCGTTTCAGAAGCGAAGGCCCTATTGAGAATCAGTTCAAGTTTGACGATCTTGTCAAGGGCAAGCTGACCATCACCGAAAACGATGTGGACCATGTGCTTTTAAAGTCCGACGGCATTCCCACCTACCACTTTGCCCACGCAGTGGACGATCACTTAATGCGCACCACCCATGTGGTCCGCGGTGATGAGTGGCTGGCTACCCTTCCTTTCCACATTCAGCTTTTCAAGGCGCTGGGCTTTAAACTTCCCAAGTATGTCCACATTGGACCGCTGATGAAGATGGACGGCACTTCCAAGCGCAAGCTTTCGAAACGCAAGGATCCTGAACTGGCGCTGACCTATTATAAGGCTGAGGGCTTCCCCATCAAGGCCATCAAGGAATACATGATGACGGTCCTCAACTCCAATTTCGAAGATTGGCGCAGAGCCAATCCCGATGCAGATCTGGACGAATTCAAGTTCAGCCCAAAGAAGCTGAATCCCGCCGGCAGCCTGTTTGACTACGCAAAGCTGGTGGATGTTTCCAAGAATGTCATCTCCCGTATGGGCGCGGAAGAGGTTTACGAGCTGCTTTTGGCTTGGGCGCAGGAATTTGATGCCGACTTTGGCGAAAAGCTGGCTTCTGACAAGGACTTTGCCGTTTCCATTCTCGCTATTGGTCGCGGTGGCAAGAAGCCCCGCAAGGACCTTGCAATTTGGAAGGATGCCAAAGATTACATGGGCTTCTTCTATGACGATTATCTGGAGCTGCCTGTATTTGATGACAAGTTCGAAAACGATGTAATTAAGACCGTTCTCGAAAAGTTCCTTGCCTCCTACGATCCGGCTGATGACTCCGGCGCATGGTTTGACAAGGTCAAGGCGATCACCGAGGAGATCGGCTTTACCACCGACATGAAGGCATACAAGGCTGATCCCACAGCATTCCCCGGAACAGTTGCCGATGTTTCCACCTTCATCCGTCAGGCAGTCACCGGCAAGACAAACTCCCCCGATCTTTACACCGTTATGCAGATCCTCGGCACTGAGCGTTCCACCGAGCGTATCAAGGCAGTGATGGAAACCCTGTAAAAAAGCAACACCCGCTTGTGCATTGCACAAGCGGGTTTCTTTTACTTTTCGATAGATTGTACAAAAGCAGGCTTATCCTCTGCCTTGAAGAAGGCAGAGCCGGCAACCAGCACATCCGCGCCGTTTTCCTTGCAGGTAATGCCGGTGACAAGGTCCACACCGCCGTCCACTTCTAAGTGGCAGGTGGGATTCTTCTGGTCGATGTATTCCTTGATCTTCTTCAGCTTGGGCATCATGTCCGCCATGAATTTCTGACCGCCAAAGCCAGGCACAACAGTCATAACAAGGATCATGTCACACTTGTCGATGAAGGGCAGCACCGCTTCAGCAGGGGTCTTGGGCTTGACTACGATGCCGGGCTTGACACCGTTTGCACGAATGAGATCTAGCGTCTTGTGAATATTCTCCTCGGTATCTGCTTCCACATGGATGGTCAGATAATCCGCACCCGCCTTGCAGAAGTTTTCCGCGTACTTGATAGGCGTGTCGATCATCAAATGCACATCCAGCACCAGATCGGTTACCGGGCGCATAGACTGCACCATGGAATAGCCAAAGGACAGATTCGGCACAAAATGACCGTCCATAATGTCCACATGCAGCCACTTAACACCGCACTCCTTGCAGTAGTCAAAGTCCCGCTTCATGTTCATATAGTCGCAGGAAAGAATTGAGGGAGATAAAATAGCCATGGTTTTTCCTCCTTAGATTTTATTGATCTGCAGAGCAGCATCATAAAGGGCGCAGAAACGGCGATATTTCCGCTCGGTGCGCTCAGTAGGATTGGGCTCATACTGCATGGTCATTGCAACGCACTCGGCGGTAGCCGCCTCATAGCTTGTAAAGTTTCCGTCGCTGACCGCGGCGATCATGGCGGCACCCAAGCAGGCTGCTTCCTTTTCTTTGGGGATCCGCACGGGAAGTCCCGTAATATCCGCCTGCATCTGACACCAGATGGGGCTCTTTGCGCCACCGCCGGTGGCGATAATGGAAGTGGGTTTTACACCGTTCTTTGCGATGTAGTCGCAGTTCTTGCGCAGCACAAAGCTGACACCTTCCATAACTGCGCCTGCCATGTCAATGGCATCATGCTCCTGCCGCAGACCCCAGAAAACACCGTTTGCCTCGGTATCAAATTCCGGCGAATTCGTGCCCACGAGATAAGGCAGGAACAGCAGCTCATTAGGCTCTCGCTTGGCAAGCTCCGCATTCATGGTGTCGTAATCCGTTGTACCCATGCAGGTCCTTCTGAACCACTCAAGGCTCACACCGCCGCTTTCTGCCACAGGCAGCATCACATGGGTATCGGGCATGAAGCCGTAGTGCATGGCAATACCGCAGCTCTTAGGAGCAGGCTTACCGCACATGGCAGCCAGCGCCATAACGGTACCGGTGGACAGCGTAATACCGCCGGGCTGGATATTGCCAGTGCCGATCATGCCGGCAAAATGGTCAAGCGTGCCCACATTGACCTTGGTATCCGTAGTAAGACCCATGCGCTCAGCCACAGCAGATGTCAAATTTCCAGCAACGGAGCAAGGCTCCACAAGCTCCGGCAGCTGGCTTTCGGAAACACCGATCGCCTTCAGCATATCCTGCCAGTAGCACTTATTGTAAATGTCAAAATAGAAAGAGAAGGTGGCAATGGACATATCCGCCTTCTTCTGCCCTGTCAGACAGTAGACGATATAGTCCTTTAAAAGCATATAGGTCGCAGCGTCCTCATAAATCTCGGGGCGGTTGCGCTTGAGCCACAAAATCTTCGTAGCAGGCCATGTAGGCAGCACAGCCATTTGACCGGTGATTGCCTCGCAGGTGGCTGCATCAAATTGAGCACCCAGTTCCTCACACTCGGCAGTAGAACGCTCGTCCATCCAGGAGATGGCATTCATCAAGGGCTTGCCGTCTTTGCCCACAATCACCAGAGATTCCGCCTGACCGGTAAATGCGATTTCTGCCACAGAATCGACCTTATTTGCCTTGACCATGTCAGAAAGCAGACCGATCAGATCCTCACAATAGGTAAACGCATCGAATTCCACAAAGCCATTGTCCCGGATATAGTTGACAGGGCGGCTTTGACGGTCGATAAGATTGAATTTCTTGTCATAAATGGCAGCTTTGATATTGGTACTGCCGATATCCACACCAATGTACATAGGTACCTCCAATCCTAAGAAAAGGCTATCCGGGCCGGATAGCCTTTAACTTATGCGTAATTACATGACCAACTCGATATCCATCATATCACAGAAGTCGGTCAGTGCCTCAGTATAATCGCCATAAGCAACGATCACGTGCTGGCTGCAGACATTCTGTGCAAACTCTTCAACAGTGCAGGAATCGGGGAACACTTCCAGGCTGGGCAGCTGAGGAGCAGGATCGTCCCAGCCGTACTCGTTCCATGCAGGAGGCGTCTTTGCCTCGGCAGTGTAAACATGGAGCTTATACCAGCCGTTTACGTAAGCAAGACGGGCACAGGTAACATAGCCGGTCTTAACCTTGGATACGTTCAGCAAAGAAGCATTCAGAAGACCGAAAGCTGCAGGCAGAACAGTCACATCGCCGTCGGTAACAGCCTTGGGAACGAAGTCCGGCACACCGATGAGCATGGAGTTCTCAAAGAACTCGTAGTACTCAAGATAAGGAACGGTCTGACCGGAGATATACTTCATGATCAGCTGGGTAACAGCGCCCATGACATCGTTCTCGGGAACGGTGAGAATGTCGCAGTAGTGCTCCAGCAGCATAAAGACCATTGCAGGAGGGAAGCCTTCCAGCTTCTTCATGCCGTCCACGTCAATGAGAGTAATGGCTTCCCAGCCACGCTCCTCGATCTTCTTGGTAATGGCAAGGGCATACTTGACGCCCTTTTCAATAACGGAGTCGTCACACTCTTTCTTGAAGACCCAGTTGTCCTTAACGAACTTCACACCCTCTGCAACCTTGGCTGCATCCAGAGTGTCGATGGTGCGAACCATCTCCAGCATCTCGTAGGGCTCAACCTCGACGCCGATCTGACCGCGCATGGAATTGCCCTCGTACTGAGTGCCATAAAGCAGCATATCGCGGTAACCCATGGTGCCGACACGAGCGGAGCGGAGGTTGTAGCGTGCATTACAAGCAGCGATGTAAGAAGTGATCTTCTCCATGGGCCACTCTTTGCCGATGATGTTATAAATATACTTGAAGGTGTAGCCCAGAGCCTCAAATGCAGGACGCAGAGCGGTAGTACCAGCCTGCTCAGCGGTGGTGATAATACGGCCGTTCTCCTTCCAGCCGCACAGACCCCAAAGGATCATGGGAACATGGCGGAAATGGTCGGTCACACGGATAACTGCATGGGTAGGAATCCAACCGGCAACGCAAACCACCAGGCAGCTTAAGTCCAGACCTGCCAGCTTGGCATAGGCAGCATCTGCAGTTTCGTAAGCAGGATCGTCGATGACCAGACCGCCATCCACAACACCGTCGACCTTTGCCTGCAAAGCAGCCAAAGCCTCGTCGTGCTTCATCTGCAGACGCTCGATGGGAGTATTGACCTCACCAAAGCATACAAAACCAACCGTTGTTTTCTTCATAATCATTCTCCTTATGTAAAATCAAAGTGCTTTCTTATTAAGGCGCTCGCCAACTGCTCCGCCGGGATGGATCAGCGCGAACTGCTCTGCCTGGTAGCCGGTCTGCTCAATAACAGCAGCCTGGAGTGCATGGAAGATCATGCAAAGTGCGGTAGTAGAAGTGGTGCCCTGGGCATTCCACTTATCGGTCTCACGGTTCACATGCTGCTTTAAGACAACATCCGCAGCCTGTGCCAAGGGAGACTCCATATTTTCGGTAACGGTGATAATGGAAACACCCTTTGCCTTACAAATGTCAACAATGGGCAGCAGCTCCTTGGTCTTGCCGCCACGGGAAGCAAAGATCATCACATCGCCAGATTGCAGGAATCCGGTAGCACCGTGAACAGCCTCAGCGGGGCTGATGAAACGGGCAGGACGCTCGATGCAGCACATCAAATGCGCCATATGCTGGCAGATAATACCGCTGTGACCGCAGCCGGCAGTGCCGATGCGGGGTGCGGAGCTTAATAACTCGACAGCCTTTGCAAACTGCTCATCATCAAAATAATCCTTCATTTCCGTAATGCAGGCAGCCTCAATGTCATATGCGGCTTTTGCTGCTTGCAGCGCTTCCTTTGAAACCATTTTTTATCCTCCTAAAATGGGAAAATACGTATTTGCACATTTTCCCTACTATAGTGTAAAGTATATAATCTTTGGGCTCTTTTTTCAACTCGCAAAATATACAATTTTGTGCAATCTTTTTAACCAACATCAATAAACACAGCGAAATATGACAAATCCATGTTGACGAAACAATTTTTGGTTGCTATAATATCGAAGGAATTTAATTACAAAGGAGAGTTTGTGTTTCTATGTCCAAAACCACAATCAAAGCACCTTTTTTTGAGATCGGACCTAAGTCCTATCTCTACGGCGACGACATTCTTTCTCTCGCCCTGGCTGCCGACCTGGCATCCGAAAAGTACAATGTTGATATCATCTTCACCTGCCCTGTGGTAGACATCCGCAGAGTTAAGGAAAATACCAAGCGGATCCACGTTTTTGCACCCCACATGGACCCCATCCCCGTTGGTCGCGGTCTTGCCGACATTCTGCCCGAATCTCTGGTTGCCGCCGGTGCTGAGGGCGTTATGCTGAACCACGTGGAGAAGCCCCTGACATTTGAGGTTCTGACTGAGACCATCAAGCGCGCTGACGAAGTGGGTCTGACCACCATCGTCTGTGCTGACTCCATGGCTGACGCTTCCAAGATCGCTACGCTGAACCCCGACATCATCGTTGCGGAGCCCAGTGAGCTCATCGGCACCGGTGTCAGTGTTGGTCCTGAGTACGTCGAAGCTGCTACCAAGTGCGTTAAGAGCGTCAACGAGAACATCCTCGTTCTGACCGCTGCCGGCATTGCAAACGGTACTGACGTCTATAACACCATCATCGCCGGCGCAGACGCTACCGGTTCTTCTTCCGGTGTCGCCAAGGCTGCTGACCGCGCTGCTATGGTCGACGAAATGATCGCCGCCTGCCGTAAGGCTTGGGACGAGCGTCATAATTAAGGAATCAATAAAAATTTACATACTTGGAGGAAAACAAAATGGATTTCAAAATTGTTCAGAAAGAAATCGAACTGCAGTCCCGCGGCTGGGTCCCCACCTTCCATGACATCTCCACCGATGTTATGAAGATCGTTGCAGAGTCCGGCATCGTAAACGGTACTGTCAGCATCGTTTCTCACCACACCACCTGCTCCGTCATGGTTCAGGAGTGCTCTCATGACTTCGACTCCTTCGATCTGGAGTACCTGCAGCATGACCTGCTGGACATCATGCGCGGCCTGATCCCCGACTACACCAATGAGGGTGACTACCGCCATCCCGGCCCCGTGCACGCACAGTTCGGCCGCTATGTTGATGAGCCCGGCAACTTCACTTCCATGAACACCGACGGTCATCTGCGCTCTGTCTTCTTCGGCCGCAGCGAGACCATGACCATCAAGGACGGCAAGCTGGATGGCGGCGAATTCGCTCACATCTACTTCATCGACTGGGACCATGTCCGTAACCGCCGCCGCCAGGCTAATGTTACCGTTATGGGTACCACTGAGGATGTTGGCTGCCGTAAGTGGAAGGATGGCGCTGTCATCAACACCCTGCGTAAGTTCACTCCCGAGGAGAAGGCTTACGACCTGCACTACGATAACCAGCTGGCTGACCGCGTATAATATACGCATACATAAAAGGCACCTCTTTAGAGGTGCCTTTACTTTGTTCTATAATAAAAATTATGTAAACCTATATGGTAGGGGCGGGTCAAAACATTCCCCTACGGATTCTATCGTGTGTATCCATCTTTGTGCTTTTTCCGGAAAGCTGTTGCGAAGACAGCGGTTTTGTGATAAATTTGTGATAGAAATTTGCATTTTACCCGGGAGGCAGACCTATGGAATACAAACCCCAACCCATCCGGACAGATCATATTCAGCTCCATGAGGGAATTCTCGCCCTGGCAGAGAAGCTGGCCGAAAATACCCACGATGTGTGGGCAAAGGAGCGCCTGGA
>JAZQHM010000050.1:0-11202 GCA_045540575.1 Faecousia sp.
CATCACCGCCATCATCTCCGTGAAGCTGACCGATGCCCAGTTCGAGGGCCAGACCAAGGCGAAATTGGGCAACGCCTATATCCGCACCCTGGTGGACCAGATCGTCATGGATCAGCTGACCACCTATTTTGAAGAGCATCCCGCCACCGCCAAGATCATCCTGGAAAAGGCCATGATGGCCAACCGTGCCCGGGAAGCTGCCCGGAAGGCAAGGGAATCCATCCGCCGGAAAACCGGCCTGGAATCCGGCCAGATGCCCGACAAGCTCCAGGACTGCAACGAGCGGGATCCCGAGCTTTGCGAAATTTACATCGTCGAGGGTGACTCCGCTGCAGGCTCTGCCATTCAGGGCAGAGATTCCCGTTTCCAGGCGATCCTTGCCATGTGGGGTAAAATGCTCAACGTGGAAAAAGCCCGCGCCGATAAGATCTACGGCAACGACAAGCTGTATCCGCTGATCGTGGCGCTGGGCGCCGGTATCGGCGAGGAATTTGACATCGAAAAGCTGCGCTACCACAAAGTTATCATCATGTCCGATGCCGACGTGGACGGCGCCCATATCCGTACGCTGCTTTTGACCTTCTTCTTCCGCTATATGCGTCCGCTGATCGAAAACGGCTATGTTTATTCCGCCGTGCCGCCCCTTTACAAGCTGAAAAAGGGCAAGACCGAGCGGGTTGCATACTCCGATGAAGAAAGAGATCAGGTTTCTGCTGAGCTGCGGGGCGAGGGCAACGCAAAGGTTGACATCGCCCGCTTCAAGGGTCTTGGTGAAATGGACCCCCACGAGCTGTGGGAGACCACCATGGACCCCGAAAAGCGGACGCTGCGCCGCATTACGCTGGACGATGCCCGCCGTGCAGACGAAATTTTCACCATCCTCATGGGCGAGCAGGTGGAGCCCCGTAAGGAATGGATTGAGCATAATGCAAAATATGCAATTAATATCGACATCTAAGGAGGTGACGAACATTGGCAAAGCATAACCGCGATTATAAGCCCGAGGACATTTTGTTCCCCGAGCAGCACATCACCCAGAGCAATCTGGTGGATGAAATGGAAAAGTCCTACATTGAGTACGCCATGTCCGTCATCGTCGGACGTGCCCTTCCGGATGTACGCGACGGCTTGAAGCCCGTCCACCGCCGCATCCTTTACACCATGCACGAAAGCGGTCTGACCTCCGATAAGCCTTTTAAGAAGTCCGCTACCTGCGTCGGTGACGTTCTCGGTAAGTACCATCCTCATGGCGACGCCTCTGTTTACGATGCCATGGTCCGCCTTGCCCAGAATTTCTCCATGCGCTACATGCTGGTAGATGGTCACGGCAACTTCGGCTCTGTGGACGGCGATCCCCCGGCAGCTTACCGTTATACGGAAGCAAGACTTTCCAAGATGTCCAACGAAATGCTTCTCGACATCGAAAAGGATACCGTCAACTGGGATCCCAACTTTGACGAGAGCCGCAAAGAGCCCCGGGTGCTGCCCAGCCGGTTCCCCAACCTGCTGGTTAACGGATCTTCCGGTATCGCTGTCGGTATGGCGACCAACATTCCGCCTCACAATCTGACGGAAGTTATCAATGCCTGCGTGGCAGTTTTGGACGATCCCGAGGTTACCATGGTGGATCTGATGGAGCATGTTACCGGTCCCGACTTCCCCACCGGCGGTATCATCATGGGTCGTAGCGGCATCCGCGCTGCCTATGCCACCGGCAGAGGTCGCGTTGTTGTCCGCGCCCGGACAGAATTCGAAGAATTCGGCAAGGATCGGATGCGCATTATCGTCACGGAGCTTCCCTATCAGGTCAATAAGCGTCAGCTGATCAAAAACATTGCCGAGCAGGTCAAGGACAAGCGCCTGGAGGGCATTTCCGACCTGCGCGACGAGACCGACCGCAACGGTATGCGTATGGTCATCGAGCTGAAAAAGGACGCAAATCCTCAGGTCGTGCTGAATAATCTGTTTAAGCAGACGGCGCTGCAAAGCAGCTTCGGCATCATTATGCTGGCACTGGTGGATGATCAGAAGCAGCCCAAGATTCTCTCTCTGCGGCAGATCATCGACGAATACCTCAGCTTCCAGATGGAGGTTTTGACCCGCAGAACGGAGTTTGATCTGCGCAAGGCGCAGGAGCGGGCACACCTTTTGGAGGGCTTGCTGATCGCTCAGGATAATATCGACGAGGTTATCCGCATCATCCGCTCCGCTTACGACGATGCAAAGCAGCGCCTCATGGAGCGCTTCGGCTTGGATGATGTGCAGGCACAGGCGATCCTGGATATGCGTCTGAAGGCTCTGCAGGGCTTAGACCGCGAAAAGCTGCAGGCAGAATTTGACGAGCTGCAGGCAAAGATCGCTTACTATAACGACCTTTTGGCAGATCCTGCAAAGCTGCAGGCTGTGCTTCGTGAAGAGCTCATCGAGATCCGCGACCGTTTCGGCGACGAAAGAAAGACCGAGATTCAGGATGTGGAAGACGAAATCGACATCGAAGACCTCATCGAGGAGGAAGATTGCTGCTTCACCCTTTCTAAGGAAGGCTACATCAAGCGCATGCCCGTGGATACCTACCGCACCCAGTCTAGAGGCGGTCGCGGCGTGAACGCCCAGAATCTGAAGGATGAGGACTATGTCAAGTCGCTGAATGTGGCATCTACCCACGATCATATCCTCTTCTTTACGGATCTTGGTCGCGTCCACCATCGCAAGGGCTACCAGATCCCCGAGGCAGGCAGAACTGCCCGCGGCACGGCGATCGTCAATGTGCTGCCGCTGGAAGCCGGCGAAAGCGTTACCGCTATGGTGGTGACCCGTGAGTTCCACGAGGATGAGTTCCTGATGATGTGCACCAAGAAGGGCACAGTTAAGCGTATCCCCTTCATCGCACTGAATACCCGCCGCAAGGGCGGTATCCGCGCGCTGACCCTGGATGAGGGCGATCAGCTGATCAATGTCATCCGCACAAACGGCAATGACAATATTATTCTTGCCACCCGCGAGGGCATGGCGATCTGCTTCAACGAAAATGATGTGCGTCCCATGGGCAGAGATGCTATGGGTGTTAAGGGCATCACGCTGACCGGCGATGACTATGTCATCGGCGCAGAAAAGGCAGAAGAGGGCAAGACTTTGCTTACTGTCACCGTTAACGGTTTCGGCAAGCGCACCGAGCTTAGTGAATACCTGCGTACCGGTCCTGAGGGCGAAAAGCAGCCTCAGAGCCGTGGCGGTAAGGGTCTTAAGAACTATAATATCACTGCCAAGACCGGCTGCATTGCCGGCTGCCGCGTAGTTGGCGAAAGCGATGATGTTATGCTCATCGAAAACGGCGGTGTCATTATCCGTATCCCGGCTTCTACTATCAATGTCTACAAGCGCGATGTCCAGGGCGTTATCGTCATGCGTATCGAAGAGGGCAACGAAGTGGTAAGCGTGGAGCGTGTGGAAAATCTGGAGACGGAAGAATGAAAACCGTAACGCTCTATACCGACGGTGCTTGCTCCGGTAACCCCGGTCCCGGCGGCTGGGGTGCCATCTTGGAGTATAATAGCACTCAAAAAGAGCTCAGTGGCGGCGAAGCAAGCACCACCAACAACCGCATGGAGCTTACGGCGGTCATTGAAGGCTTGAAAGCGCTGAATCAAAGCTGCATTGTGGAGCTTTATTCGGACAGTAAGTATGTCATCGATGCCCTGGAAAAGGGCTGGGCGGTTGGTTGGCAGAAAAACGGTTGGAAAAAAGCCGACAAGAAGCCTGCCTTAAATCCCGATTTGTGGGAGGAGCTGCTTGCGCTTACCGGGAAGCACGAGCTTCATTACCACTGGGTCAAGGGTCATGCGGAAAACCCCATGAACAACCGCTGCGATGCGCTGGCTGTCAGCCGGTGGAAGCAGATCAAGGGGGAGTAAGAATGTATCTTTCCATTGGTAACGATATGGCGGTGCGCTCCAGCTCCATCATCGGCATTTTTGATCTGGACAACACCTCTGTTTCCAAAAGAACCCAGATTTTTCTGAACAAAGCGGAAAAAGAGGGACAGGTCGTGCCCTGCGACGATCTTCCCAAATCCTTTGTGCTGACAGCGGAGTATGGCTTGACCCGGGTGTATCTGACATCCTTAAATGCCTCCACGCTGGAAAAGAGAATGAAGTAAAAAGACGGCTCGTAAGAGCCGTCTTTTTTATGGAAATAATTCCGTGATGGGGGCAAAGCGGTAGCCGTCAATTTCCCATTTGGTCAGCAATTCGTCGAGAATTTCTGCGTTGGTGGTAGAGGTGGAGTGCAGCAGCACCACAGCGCCGTTGTGGGTGCGGTTCAGCAGCTTGGAAAAGGCATATTCCCGGCTTGGCTGGTCATTTTGATTCCAATCCACATAGGCAAGGCTCCAAAAAACGGTTTTGTACCCCAGTTCCTGCGCCATGCGCAGATTCTCCTCGCTGTAGGTGCCCTGGGGCGGGCGATAGAATTTGGGCAGATCGCTGCCGGTGACCTCTTTATAAAGGGTTTCTAAGTCAACAAGCTCCTTTTGAAAAGCGGCTTTATCCGATAATTTGCTCATATCGTAGTGGTGCATGGTGTGATTGCCGACGGTGTGCCCGTCAGACACCATTCGGCGCACCAAATCCGCGTTTTTTCCCATGTAATGCCCCACCAAAAAGAAGGCGGCTGGGGCATTGTGCTTTTTTAAGGTATCCAGAATCTTTTCCGTGCAGCCGTTTTCGTAGCCGGCATCAAAGGTCAGATAAATCACCTTTTCCTCTGTGCTTCCGATGTAGGCGGCATCGAATTTTTCCAGCTGCGTTTTTGACGCAGGACCGTTGGGGGCAGCGCCCTGAGTCTGAAAGCTTAAGCCCCAGCTGGCGGTCTGCAAAACCTCACCAGCCATAATGTAAAACCCCAAAAGCAGCGCCACGCACAGCGCGCCGATCACAATAAAAATATCCCGTTTGCGCATAACCATCCCTCCTGTGGACAGCCTATGCGGCAGATTGGGAAACATGCCAATTTCAGTTTATCGGGCAACTCCAAATTTCCAACGGTGTTGTCATCCCGACCAAGGTGAAGCCGCGTGGAGGGATCTTCGCACTGATTATCTGCTTAGCAGGGACGATAATGCGTGGATCCTTCGACTCGCTGCGCTCGCTCAGGATGACAACCTAAGGGTGGAAGACATCCCGACAAACCGCAATTTTACGAAAAGACCCGGGTGGCTATGCCACCCGGGTCTTGTTTATTCTTCAGTAATTTCTTCTTCGCTAGATTCTTCGGTGATTACTTCTTCCGTAGTTTCTTCGGCGGTTTCTTCTTCAATAACCGCTTGGGCAGCAGCCACCTGATTGACAAACAGCTTATCGGCGCTGGTGTCCTTAAACATCATGATCAGCAGCACCACCACAGCGGCAAAGCAGCTCAACGCAGCAAGCATTTGGCTGACCCGGAAGGGTCCCCAGTAAAGACTGTCGGTGCGAAGGCTTTCCACGAAAGCCCGTCCCAAACCGTACCATGCCACATAGCCAAGGGCGATCTGTCCGTCATACTTACGCTTTTTGGAAAGGAAGTGCAGCAGTGCAAAGCCGGCGGCATTCCACAAAGATTCGTAGAAAAATGTAGGATGATAGTAGTGCATTTCGGTGGCGATTTTTCTGTCCGGCGTCAGATTCAGACCCATCCGCAGGAAAAAGTCGGTTTCCGCGCCGAAGGCTTCCCGGTTAAAGAAGTTGCCCCAGCGACCAATGCTCTGACCGATCAAAAAGCCCAAAGCTACCAGATCCAGCACCGCCGTGATCTTCATTTTCTTCACGAGGCAGTGGATTACAGTGCCCACGGCTGCGCCGATGACGCCGCCATAGATGGCAAGACCGCCCTTCCAGATATAAAGGATGGTAATGGGATTCTCGCCGTAGCCCTCTTCGTTCCATTTAAAGGCGCAGTAGTAAAGTCGGGCGCAGACGATGGCAAAGGGAACGATCCACAGCACACCGTCGGTCAGGTCATCCTCTTTAAGACCAAATTGCTTTGCCCGTTTCCAGCCGTACCAAACAGCAAGAAAAAGACCCAGCGCGATGATAACGCCATAAAAATTGATGCTCAGCGGACCCATCGTAAAGCCGGCAGCGGGGTCGATGGTGAAGCCCAATCCGGGGAAATTGATAGGCGAAATACCTTCTATCCAACGCATAATATGTTCCTCCTTGGTGGAAAGTTATCTGGGGTTAATAACGGACATGGCGGAGCGCTGTTGCGTGACGGTTGTGCGCAGGAAATCCAAAACTTCCTGCTCCTGAATGTCAGCGTATACCGCCGGGAAGCGGAAATAGTCGAAATCGGAAAAATGGTAAGCACAAAGCCGGAAGCAGGTGGAATCAAAGCTGTCGAGATCCCGGATCCTGCGACCCAATGCGCTGCGCTTCATCCGCAAAAAGTCATGATGGTCGATGCCCTGACGGACGATTTCCTCCGCCCGGCTTAAAATCGCCCCTTTAACCGCATCGCCGTCTTCGCTGTCGCCGCCGCAGCTGAGCAGCGCGCAGCCGTCTACGGTTTCGTAGCCGCCGCCGAAAGAGGCATCGATGCGTCCTTTTTCGTAAAGGGATAAATATAAGATGGAAGATTCGCCGAACAGCACCTCTGCCGCCAGATCGCCGATGACCTCCTGCCGAATGGCTTTCTCGCCATGGTCAAAATTTTCGCATTTAAAGCCCAGCAGGAACTGGGGCATGGCGACCTCCATGGAAAGCGTCGCCGGTGTGCTGTCGCAGCACATCTGCTCCTGCCAGCAGCGGAGCTTCTTGCCGGCAGGTCTTTCTTCCTTGCCCAAGACCTCCTCGGCAATGGAGAGGACTTCCTTTTCGTCCACATCGCCTACCACGCAAAGCACCATATTTGCAGGAGTATAGAATGCCCGGTGGCAATCGTGAAGCAGCTGGGGTGTGATCTCCCGCAGAGATTCCCGTGTGCCTAAAATCGGCACGCGAATGGGGTGGCGGGTGTACATTTTTTCTGTGAGTTTTTCGAAAATACGGGTGTCCGGATTGTCTTCATTCATGCCGATCTCCTGGTCGATAATGCCCAGCTCCCGTTTTACGCTTTCCTCCGGGAAATAGGGGGTGGACACAAATTCCAGCAAAAGCCGCAGGCTTTGGGTGAAATTTTCCGTGCAGGAGAAGAAATAGGCGGTCATATCGTAGCTGGTAAAAGCATTGACATTGGCACCCAGGGCGGCAAACTCCCCGGAAACATCCCGCTGTGGCAGCTCGAACATCTTATGCTCCAAAAAATGGGCAATGCCGGCGGGGGCGGAGATTTTTTTGCCGTCCAGCTCAAATTCTGTGTGAATAGAGCCGAAATCCGTCACAAAATAGGCGATTTTCCGGGTAAAACCGGGTTTCGGAACGATTTTTACCGTCAATCCGTTTGAAAGGCGGCAGGAAAACAGCCTTTCGCCTAAGCGGGGGTACTGGGTTACATGCATGCGCCCACCCCCTTCAAAAAGTAGTCCGTGTGCAGGCGCAAGGTTTTGGCGGCTGCCACCACCGCGTCTGCCGTGACGGCGCAAACTGCGTCTTTATAGGCTTCCGGAGTCCACAAAAGACCGCTTAAATTGCCGGTAGAATAATAGCTTTCGATGGCGCCGGGAGAATCGTGGATTCCCCGCAGACCGGAAAGAATGGCTTCCTTGGCGCTTTCCAGCTCCAAGGGGGTAATGTCGCCTGCTTTGCAGGCATCTAACTGGTCAAGGATTGCTTGCCGGGCAACGGATTCTTTTTCCGCGTCGATGCCGGCGCTGACGGTCATGATTCCCTTGCTGCCGTAGTAACCGGAGCTGATGGCATAGCAAAGGCTCATTTTTTCCCGCACATTCATGAAAAGCTTGCTGGTCATGCCCGCGCCAAAGAGGGTGTTCAGCACCTGCATGGCGGCAAAATCCGCACTTTTGTTGTTGATGGGGGTCACAAAGCCCATGCAAAGCTGGCTTTGGGCGAGTTCCATTTCCTCTTTCTTTTCCTTGCCGCCGGGATCGCGGAACGGGGTCTGGGGCGCAAGGGGCATGGGCGTGCGGTCAAGAGAAGCAAACAGCGGCTTTAGCAGCCGGGCTACCTCTTCCGGGGCGGCAGAGCCTACATAAAACAGCTCCACCGGACTTTCCCGCAGGATTATTTGATGGTGCCGGGCAAGGGAAACCTCGTCGATGGCGCGAACTTGATTTACCGTGCCCAAACGGGGAATGCCGAAAGAATCGGCAGAGCACATGGTCCGAAGCAGCTGGGCAGCGGCATAAACGCGCTTGTCGTTGCGCTCGGATTCGATGGTGGAGATGAGATTTTTCTTTTCACTTTCCACAAATTCCCGGCTCATAAGGGGGCAAAGCAGTAATTCTTTGAGAAAACCCACCATGGGGGCTAAAATTTCGTCGCCGTCCATGGCGAAGCGGTCTTCCATAAAGCTGCAGTATAGACCCGTGGTCTGGTAATCGCCGATGCGGCGCACCAAAGCGCTGACGGATGCGCCGTAAAGATCGTCAAGCCGCAGGGTGATCGCCCGAAGATCCGGATAATTTACCGTGCCACGCAGCAGAATTGCCGGCAGCAGCGCATTCATCGCCGCTTCCTCTGCGCACATGGGGCGCACCAGCTGCAGGCTCAGCGCCCCTTGCTTGAAGCGGTGGTCTGTATGACACCGGAGGGTCACTCCGGGCAGAAGGTTGATGGTTTTTATCATAGAAAATTTCTCCATAGGGAATACTGCTGCACAAACGAAAGACCGCAAATGCAGAATGCAGAATTCAGAATGCAAAATGAAGGTATTTGCTGCGCAAATGATTGAAATAGTCGGCGAAGCCGACACCACAATTCTGCATTTAGCATTTTGCATTTTGCATTTCAAGCCGATATAAATTCAATTTTCTCATATTATATACCAATTTTTCCGAAATAGGAAGAGGATAAAGAAATTTAACATCTTTCCCGTTGCGAATTTGCCTTAAATGCGCTACAATGGTTAAAACGAAGGAAGGAGGGCGCGTGCGATGGCATGGCTGGAGATCACGATCGATATTCCCCAGGGCGGCGTGGAAGATGCAGCTGCTGCGCTGACAGCGGGCGGTTTTTCCGACCTGGTGATTGAAGATCAGTCCCAGTTTGAGGACTTTTTGGAAGACAATCGGGCTTGCTGGGATTATATCGATGAAAAGCTGCAAAAGCAGCTGCAGGGTCTTTCCCGGATCAAGCTGTACTTAGAAGACGAGGATGCTGCCGGTCTTGCCCGGCTGAAAGCCTTGACGGAAAAGCTGGCGCTTTCCTTTACCACCGCCCCCTTGCAGGAGGAAAACTGGGAAGAAAGCTGGAAAGAAAACTACAGCGCTGTGGAAGTGGGCGAAAGAATCGTGGTGCTTCCCTACTGGCTGGCAGCGGAAGACCATGGGGATCGTCTGCCGGTAGTTTTAGACCCGGGTCTGACCTTTGGCACAGGCACCCACCCTTCTACCCAAATGGTGATGGCGGCTATGGAGAAAACGGTGTTTTCCGGCAGTAGGTGTCTGGATCTGGGCAGCGGCAGCGGAATCCTCTCCATTGCCGCGCTGCGGCTGGGAGCAAAAAGCGCCATCGGTGTGGACATTGACCCCAAGGCAGAGAATATCGCCCGGGAAAATGCAGCCTACAATGGCTTTGGCGCTCCGGAATTTACGGCGCTGACCGGCAATGTGACCACCGACCGCCCCTTGATGGACAAGCTTTCCCAAGACAATTATGATGTGGTGCTTGTGAACATCGTGGCGGATGTGATCATCGGTCTTGCACCGGTTTTGCCTGGGTTTTTGACGGAAAGCAGCACCCTTATTTGCTCCGGAATTCTGGACACAAGGCTTGCCGATGTAACGGCAGCCATCGAAAAAGCGGGGCTTACCGTCACGGCGGTGTATGAAAAAGAGGATTGGCGGTGTATCACCGCGAAAAGGAGAAACCTATGATGATTCCCTACCGGATCCAGCAGGGTCTGCGTCGCTTGGGTGTTGGGCTGCTGGTGCTGCTGGTTTTGGCTGCCGTGGTGCTGCTGTGCTGGTTTTTGTGGCTGCAGCGGTATGTGGTCTACACCGAAGACGGCGCCAAGCTGGATTTTGATATTTCCCTGCAGTTCCCCGAAGGACAGGTGGCGCAGCCGCCGAAGCCGGGCGAGAACATTGATTTCATTTACGGCGACGATGCGGAAAACGCGGGCCCAACCAACAAGGAAATGGAGCGCTTCAGCGGCTTCTATGTCAGTGTGGATGATATGCGGGAGGATTTTAATGCCGTTTTGGAGCAGATCGATGTGCTGCCAGCCGGCGCCACCGTGGCATTTCAGATGAAGAGCATCAAGGGTGAATTCTGCTACGATACTGCCCTTGGGCACACCGCAGACGGTGTGCCTCTTGATAAGGTGGCGCAGCTGCTGACCCGGCTGAAAGAAAACAACTGCTACCTTGTAGCGGTGATCCCTGCGTTCCGGGACTACCATTTCTTTATGGATGACGAGGCGACCCGTGTGCCCTACGGTCTTGCCGAGGATAATACCGGCGGTGCGCTGTGGATGGATAAGCAGGGCACTTATTGGTTTAATCCTGCCTCGGAGGGCGCCATGAACTATCTTGTGGAGATCGTTTCTGAGCTGAAAGAATTAGGCTTCCACGAGGTGCTTTTCGACGATTTCCGCTTCCCGGACACCAGTATGTACACATTCCTTTCCGATGAGCTGAAAGCCATCAACAAAGCGGCAACTACCTTGGTCAACACCTGTGCAACGGACAGTTTTGGGGTGTCCTTTATCCGCCGGGAGGCAGATCTGCAGCTGCCGGAGGGACGGACGCGACTGTTTATCGAAAGCGCGGCGGTTGCGGAACTTGCAACCATTGCAGAGCAGTCCGGCTTTGAAAATCCTGCGGTGCAGCTGGGTTTTTTGGTGGAGACCAACGATACCCGCTATGACGCATACTGCGTCCTGCGCCCCATCGAAATGGCGCGATAAGCGGGGGTTATGGGGCAGCTTGCGCTGCCGAATGGACAATTGAAAATGGACAATGGACAATTATGGTGTCCGCTTTGCGGACTTATTAAAATTATTTGCGTAAGCAAATACCTCCAATTGACAATTGTCAACTGTCAATTGTCAATTTGCTCATCAGAGCGACAACCTGATATTGGCAACATAAAGAAGTGCCCGCAG
>JAZQHM010000051.1:0-24982 GCA_045540575.1 Faecousia sp.
CGGGTAAGCTAGTGCTGCCCGGGCAGAAAAAAGTTTTTGGAAAAGGAAAAAAATGCTTGACTTTTTCCACACAATGGGTATAATAATATCCGTGCTTGGCGCAATCGCGCTGCATACAGAGGATTAGTGTAACGGTAGCACACCGGACTCTGACTCCGTTCGCGGGGGTTCGAATCCCTCATCCTCTGCCAAAAAAAGACCACCCAACAGGGTGGTCTTTTTTTGGCAGAGGATGAGATAGGATTCGAAAGGGCGGCGCCAGTGCGCACACTGGTGCAAAAATTGAGAGCTGGCGAGCAATTTTTAGCCCGTGGGAGAATCCATGGTCTTGCAAACGCGCCCGGATGGGTGTGGGTACAAGACCATTTTGTTATTAGAATCCCTCATCCGACCAAGTTACGGAAATCAACCGAAATATTTTAAGGGAGGGTCAAGACCCTCCCCTACATTATCAGAACGGAATAAATCCGTTAAACTGGTGGATGTACACGCCTTCTTTAAGCAGCTGCTTGACACCCCGCTGCATGGAGTTGTCCTCCGTCAGCGTTTCGGGGTCCACATCGGCGGCAGAAGCTACACTCAGACCATAAACATAGCCGAAAACGTCCGGTGCGTTATTCTTTGCAGGGAACAGATGATAGGGCTGCTGGAACTGCATGATGTTGGAGTCTTTCTTCAAGAAACGGCCCAGAACGGGGCACAGCAGCCATGTGTTGCAGACAAAGCCCTTGAAATTATACTCGGGGAAGCATCTCTGGAAGATATCCTTTGCCCGGGCATAGGAAATGGCGCAATCCTCTTTCAGCAGCTTTTGACCGCCACGCAGATGTACCTTTAAAACGGTGTCGCCAGACTGCAGGATCACCTTCCAATCCTTTTTGGAAAGACGGGTTCTGGTGTTCTGAGCAAGACCGGTGGCAGAGTCAACAGCATAGCCCTCGTAGTAATCCTCGGTTTCCACAAAGTTTGCATCATACGCGCATTCCTCGTCGGTGTAGCCCACAACGCCCAGAACATGGCCCTTGGCATGGAGCGTTACATCGCACATGAGAATACGGACATTGCCGTTGCCGTCGGAAAAGACCTTCACATTGCGGTCAAAACCGTGGTGGATCTCGTAGCGCAGACGACCCACTTCAATATTGTTGTTGTAAACATGCATACCGTACATGGAAAATGCGGCCTTGTCGTAATAGGGGGGCACATTTTGCTCTGCATGGTTCTTGACGCGGTATCTTAAGAAGTAGAAGGAGTCGAAAATGACATCCTGAGGCACGCCACGACGGATAAGATCATCTGCAAATAGACGCGCATTGCCAAGAATGGGAAGCAGTGCCAAAAGGGCATAGCCTTCCGGCTGCGCACCCTCAGGTGCTTCGGGCAGAGTCAGTGCGGTGAAGGACTTGGAATAAACCTGTTTTTTAGCCACGATGCAGAAAAGCACCTTTGCCAGCAGGCAAAGATCGGCATCTTGGGCAACCAGACCGGCAGCACGAACCACAGCATCCTTATACTGCCCTAAAATGTCGTAATCCTTTTCAAACTCGCAAATAAATTCCGGAGTCAGCCACTGGGGAACAGCGGGCATGGCTTTGGCTGTCTCCAGAGCCTCGTCAAAGAAGGGGGATTCCAATTCAATGTTCAGTTTCTGGCGAATATCCATAATCTGACCTCCAAGCGGTTGATTTCTATTAGGATACCACACCTATCCCAAGGTTGCAATACATAAATTACCAAATATCAGTTTAGCGGGCAGTTGCCTTTGGGGGGCGTTTGTGCTACAGTATCCGGGAGGTGAACATCTATGGAAAGATTTCTTTATATTTTCGGACAGGTGCTGGGCGTGGTTGCAATCGCGTTAGGTGTTCTGTCCTATCAGATGAAGACCCGGCGGGGACTGGTAACGGTGCAGCTTTTGACCACGATTACCTTTGTTATCCATTATTTTCTGATCGGCGCCTGGTCCGGCATGGCGCTCAACGCAGTTTCTACCCTGCGAAACATTATATTTATGCACATTGAGAAAAGGGGCGGCAGCTGCGGAAAGCTGAGCGTGGTGTTTGCTGTGATCATGGGCGTTGTAGGCATTGTGACGTGGCAGGACTGGTATTCGATATTTATGGTAGCAGCGCTGTCGATCAACTGCATTGGCATGGGCTATACGAATCCTCAAAGTACTCGCAAGAGCATTTTGATCACATCGCCGTTAGCGCTGATCTATAACTGCTTTGTATGGTCCGTAGGCGGTGCGATTTTTGAGAGCATGTCTATTGTGTCGGCAGCGGTGGGTATCTGGCGCAACAGAAAGGGCATTGCCACTGAATAAAAAATGGAAAGTTATGCATATATTTGAGCATTGTGCATAAAATTCTAGGTCAGTTTGGCGCCGTGTGTTTGTGGGGTGTATAAATGTCCGCAAAAAGCGGATTTTCCCATTGACAGATACGGTATAAAAATGGTATAGTAGGACAATCAAAGAATCCCTCGTGGGAAAAGGAGAGATACACCATGAAAAAACTGATTGCTGTTATTTGCGCCGCACTGATGCTGGTTTCGCTGGCTGCCTGCCAGCAGGCTGGACAGACTGACGACGGTAAGTTTACCGTCGGTATTTGCCAGATCGAGCCCCATCCTGCACTGGATGCTGCCACCAAGGGCTTTAAGGACTCCCTGACCGCCGCTTTGGGCGCTGACAAGGTTGAGTTCATTGAGCAGAATGCTGCCGGCGATTCCAATACGCTGAACTCCATCATTACGGATTTCGTTTCCAAGAAGGTCGATCTGATCCTTGCAAACGCAACTCCCGTTCTGCAGACTGCTGCTTCTGCTACCACCACCATTCCCATTCTCGGCACTTCCGTTACCGAGTACGGCGTGGCACTGGGTCTTGACAACTTCTCCGGCACCGTTGGCACCAACGTATCCGGTACCTCTGACCTGGCTCCTCTGGACAAGCAGGCAGACATGATCCTGGAGTGGTTCCCCGAAGCAAAGAACATCGGTCTTCTCTACTGCGCTACCGAGGCAAACTCCAAGTACCAGGTTGAGTATGTAAAGTCCTATCTTGAGGGCAAGGGTCTGACCGTTAAGGAATTCTCCTTCTCCTCTTCCAGCGATATGGCTGCTGTTACCGAGTCTGCTGCTGCAGAGTCTGATGTCATTTATGTTCCCACCGATAATACCGTTGCCAACGGCACCGGCGTCATCGACGGCATCTGCCGTGCAAAGAAGGTTCCCGTTATCGCAGGCGAAGAGGGCATTTGCTCCGGCTGCGGCGTTGCCACTCTTTGCATCAGCTACGAGGATCTGGGCAAGGCTACCGGCGAGATGGCTGCCAAGATCCTGAAGGGCGAAGCCAAGATCAGCGAAATGCCCATCCAGTACGCAGGCGATCCTACCTACAAGTACAACAAGGAAATTTGCGCAGATTTGGGCTTGACTCCCCCTGAGGGCTATGTTGCCATCGGCGAGTAATTAAGTAAAAAACCAAAGGGGCGAGATGGGTTACCCACCTCGCCCTTTTGGAGTGTAAAAAATGGAGGATGACTATGGCTTTGTTAAACGCTCTGCCCAGTGCGCTGGCGCAGGGTCTGATTTGGGGCATTATGGCCATCGGTGTGTATATCACCTACAAAATTTTGGATATGTCCGATCTGACGGTTGACGGCTCTTTCGCCACCGGCGGTGCGGTGTTTGTGGTACTGATGATCGCAGGCTGGAATGTGTGGCTTGCGATGCTGGCTGCTATGATCGCAGGCATGCTGGCAGGTCTTGTCACCGGATTTTTCCACACGATCTGCGGAATCCCGGCGATTCTGGCAGGTATTTTGACCCAGCTGGGTCTGTGGTCTGTAAACCTTGCGGTTATGGGCTGGAGCTCCAACAAGGCAATGAACTTAAACAAGGTGGAATTGCTGGTTTCCATGCGCCATATGCAGGAGGTGGAGGCAGGCATGCTGCCCTTCTTCCGTCACCCCATCGTGGTGGTGGCAGTTGTGGTGGCTGTGATCATCGGTCTTCTTTACTGGTTCTTCGGTACGGAGCGGGGTGCATCCATCCGTGCAACCGGCGCCAATGTAAATATGGCCCGGGCTCAGGGCATCAACACCAATGTCAATAAGGTCATCGGTCTGATGATCGGCAATGGTCTTGTGGCGCTGTCGGGCTGCCTGTGGGCACAGTATTTCGGTTTCGCTGAGATCAATATGGGTCGCGGCGCGATCGTCATCGGTCTTGCTGCCATTATCATCGGCGATGTGACCTTCGGCAAGATCTTCAACAACTTTGCGCTGAAGCTGCTGGCGGTTTGCCTTGGCTCTGTGATCTACTATATCGTGATTCAGATCGTGGTCAGCACCATGGATATCAACACCAATCTTTTGAAGCTGATCTCTGCGCTGATCGTGGCGGCGTTCCTTGCCGTTCCTTACTGGAAGAAGCAGTATTTCCCTGCAAAGAAGCATCATACTGCCGGAAAGGAGAAGGAACATGCTTGAAATTAAGAGTATTTATAAAACCTTCAATGCCCATACGGTAAATGAGAAAAAGGCACTGCGGGGTGTAGACCTGCACCTGAAAGAGGGCGAGTTTGTCACCGTTATCGGCGGCAACGGCGCCGGCAAATCCACGCTGCTGAACTGCGTGGCGGGTGTTTTCGGTGTTGAGGACGGACAGATCCTCATCGACGGCGTGGATGTAACCCATCTGCCGGAGTATAAGCGCGCCAAGTTTATCGGTCGGGTGTTCCAGGACCCCATGATGGGTACGGCTGCTACCATGCAGATCGAGGAAAATCTGGCGTTGGCTGCCCGCAGAGGCAAGTTCAGAGGCTTAAAAGCCGGTATTACCAAGGCAGAGCGGGAAGAATATAAGGAGCAGCTGAAGATCCTGGATCTGGGTCTTGAAAATCGGCTGACCGCCAAGGTTGGCTTGCTGTCCGGCGGACAGCGGCAGGCGCTGACCCTTTTGATGGCGGCACTGCAAAAGCCGAAGCTGCTGCTGCTTGACGAGCACACCGCCGCCCTTGACCCCAAGACCGCGGCAAAGGTGCTGGATGTAACCCAAAAGATCGTGGAAAAGGACAATCTGACCACCATGATGATCACCCACAACATGCGTGATGCCATCGCTTACGGCGACCGGCTGATCATGATGTATGACGGTAAGATCGTGGTCGATGTGTCCGGCGAGGAAAAGAAGAATCTGACCGTGGAGCAACTGCTGGCGCTTTTCAGCAAGGCAAGCGGCTCTGATGAAGCAGACGATAAGCTGTTGTTAGGTTAAAAAGAAAACCCGCACTCACAGGAGTGCGGGTTTTTGTTACGGTTCAAAGCCTTCGAAAATGGGGATCCAGCCTTCTTCCACTGCGATATCGAAATCTTCCTGAGAGCTGATGGTCCAGGCTACGCCCTGAATGCCCCAAAGCTTGCGGCACAGGAATGTGCCCAGAGTTTTGCGGTGGGCGAAATTGTAGGCGATAAAGTCGGGGGAAATCCGGAAATTGAACAGATGGCTGGAAAGCGCCAGCTTGAGGTAGCCGGGCAGCTTGCTTTTTTTGTTGCGGAAATAGTTTTCCGCCAGCTGACCCCGGACGATTTCCGGGTGGTTTTCTTTCAGCCATGCGATGCAGCGGGGGTCGAAGGATTCGATGCAGTAGGTGCCGTCGTAGCTTTCCAGCATTTCGCAGGCGGCTGCGCAGAGGGCTGCGTGGTTATTCCGCTCAGCTTTCAGCTCCACGATCAGCGGCGCTTTTCCTGCGTAAAGCGCCAAGACCTCAGAAAACAGAGGGATCTGCTCATCGGTGCCTTCCAGACGGTAGTTGGGGAGGTCTTCGGCGGTGAGATCTTCGATCTTTACATCGCTGCCGGCGGTACGCTTTAAGGACGCATCATGAATGACAGCCAGCTTGCCGTCCTTCATCAGATGAATGTCCAGCTCAATGCCGTAGCCCTTCTCCAGCGCCAGCCGGAAGGCTGCCATGCTGTTTTCCGGTACGCCATTGCCGTGCAAACCTCTGTGGGCATAGGCTCTGCCCCGCAGCGCCCGGAGCTCTTTGTGATTTCTGCGGCCTTGCAGCGCCAGCAGGTACAGCGCAATAAGAATCAATAGAATAATTGCAAGTATGATCATGAGAAACTTCCTTTAGTCGTCGATATCCAGTGCTTCCAAGCCCTTTTTTGCCACGATCTTGGCATCGCCGTGCTTAACAAAGAACATGGTCACAAATGCCAGCGCCACGAAAATGGCTGCGTAGGGGAACAGCACCGTCATGCCCATGTTGTCCATCAAAAGACCGGAGAGCATGGGAGTTGCGATCTGAGCGGACATGGAAGCGGTGTAGTAGAAGCCGGTGTACTTGCCGATGTCGCCGCCGGAGCACATTTCCACTACCATGGGGAAGGAGTTGACGTTGATGGTCGCCCAGCCGATACCCGCAAGGGCAAACAGAATGTTCATCACCAGCACGCTGCTGCCGCTGCGCATGAACGATGCTGCGCCGAAAGCGGTGGCAAGCATGATGATGCCGCCGAGAATGGTCTTCTTTCTGCCGATCTTGGAGGCTACCATACCTGCAGGCAGGTAGGCAATGATGGCAGCTGCCTGGGCAAGAAGAAGGGTGGTATTGTAGTCCATGTTCAGAATGTTGCCGGCATAGACAGCGTACTTGGAGGTAACGGCATTGTAGCCGAAGTACCACAAAGCAATGGAGGCAAGGATCAAAATCAAGCTGCCGATCTCGCTTTTGCTCAGCTTACGCTTTTCGCCGGTGTCCTCGGTTTCTTCCTCGATGCCCAGGGCGACGGAGTCGTCACGCATCTGCTTTGCCCATGCCTTTTCCTTAACGGTCAGCAGGAAGATAGCAAGGGCAGCCAGCATGAGCCCAACGATGACAGCGTAGTAAACGGTGTAGTTCATCAGCTGATTTTTTACGGCAGAGGTGGCGAAGACGATGCCCAGCACCAGCACCAGAATACCGCCTGCGGTGCCCATTAGATTGATGATGGCGTTTGCCTTACTGCGAAGGGGCTTGATGGTAACGTCGGGCATCAAAGCAACCGCCGGGCTGCGGAAGGTTGCCATTGCCACCAGCACCACCAAAAGCAGTACGATGAACAGGATCAGCGGTGTGGGGTTGGCAGCGGTGCGGGCGGCTGCATAAGCCTGCCGTGCGGGGGCGACATAGTTGGTATAGTCGGGATTGGTAATCTTCTTGGCAGAGTTTTCGGGGTCAGCGATCTGGCTGGTCACAGCGGTGAATTCCTCTTTGGAGAAAACCTCGGAAAGGATGAAGGTTTCGCCGTCGGGAGTCATCAGCTCGTTATCTGCCTGGGAATTGTAGATCACTTCCAGAGCTGCAGGATCGTCGATCACAGCAACATCATGGATGTTTTTCAGCTGGGCAGCATCCACAAAGGAAAGACACAGCAGCGCGATGGCGGCAATGGTTGTGCCGATGGTGATGAAGGGGGTGCGCTTGCCGAATTTATTGCCCAGACACTTGTCAGAAAGTGCACCGAAGATGGGCAGCATGAACACCGCAAGGATGTTATCCAGCGCCATGATCACACCGGACCAGGTCTGGGACATGCCGAATTTGTTGGTTAAGATTACGGGAATGGTGGCGTCGTATGCCTGCCAGAATGCGCTGATCAGAAAAAAGGCAAAGCCCACCAAAATGGTGCGTTTGTAGTTTAGCTTCATGTAGAAGTCCTCCGTTTCATTGGTGCTGGTGTTATTATATCGGTTTTATAGCCGCTTGTCCAGTATTTCCATAAATTGCGGTTTGGTGGGCAGATAATCGGTGCGAAGATCCCTCCACGCGGCGTGAATTAAGGTATGATTGCCACCGGCAATCATGTTTATTTTGATTCGCTGCGCGGAGCACCACGCCTTGGTCGGGATGACAACATTGTTGGAGATTTGGAGTTGCACGACAAACTGAAATTTGTACAGCTTGCATTTTTTGCCAGCAGATGATACAATGAATATATAGCCCAAAGGGTAAATAGAAAGGAGCGAATTTTATGCAAAAGACAAAACTGGGTATTTCTGTGACACTTGCCATGGCGGCACTTTATTTTCTGGGTCTGTACGGCGGATATGTGATCCTCGGTGTGTTTGTGGGATATATTCTTCTGAAGGAAGAGGACGCAGGACTGAAAAAAGAGGCTGTTCGCGTTTTGCTGCTGATGCTCCTGTTCTCTCTGGTAGGCACAGCGGTGAATTTGGTGCCCAATATTCTGAGCATTTTCACCAACCTGCTGGAGATTATTGATGTGCATGTCTATTTCACCTTCTTCCGTCGTGTGTTTGATGTGCTGGCATTGGTGCTGTCGCTGCTGAAGACGGTGGTATTTGTGCTGCTGGGTCTTGCGGCTGTGTTCGGCAAGAGCACAAAGCTGCCGGTGATCGATCCCATTATCGAAAAGTACATGAACTGATTTTATACCCCCCGCTTTGCGGGGGGCTTTTTTGTGCCGAGGTATTGAAAACCTCAGGGGAAGGCGCTATAATAACAAAAGTATCGCAAAACCTGCCCCAGAGCAACAGAGCAATGCGCTGTTCCGGCGCAGCCCCGCCTCTCCGGTCTGGTGGAAAGAAGGTAAATTATGTACGCGATAACCGTAAAAGAAGCGGCGGAAAAATGGGGTGTTACCACCCGCCGCGTGCAGGATTTGTGCAAGCAGGGCAGAATCCCCGGTGCTCAGCGCTGGGAGCGTACCTGGATGATCCCCCGGGATGCGCTGTATCCGACGGAGCAGACAGCCCATGTGGAAAGCCTGCCCATGCCCCGGAAAAGTCCTTTTTTGGATATGACAGATCTTTATAAGACTCCCGGCACAGCCGATGCCTGCATTGCTGCGCTGGAGGGTCAGCCGGAAGCCCAACAGCTGTTTGCTGCGCAGATTGCATACAGCCGCGGACAAGTCGATGAAGTTTATAATCATATGAATTTCTTCCTGCAGGCACATTCCGGATTTTATGCCGTTTTGGGCGGCGGTCTTTTGATGAGCCTATGTGCTATGTGGCGGGGAGATCTGGTGCTTTGGCAAAAAGCCCGTCAGCACATTCAGGAAGCCCCCTGCAAAACCGATGCGGATAAGGACATCGTGACCATGACCGTGGCGGCGGCGGACAGCGCCATTCGTCACACCGAAGAGTATCCCGATTGGTTCCGCCGGGGGCGCTTTGGCATTCTGCCTCCGGATGCTCATCCGGCAGCAGGTGTTTACTATGTAAAGTATCTTTTGTATGTTGCCCAGGATGTGGCAATGAACAAGCTGTACCGGGAAAATGTCAACGGCATGAATCTGATGCGGTTTTTGCCCTATCTGATCGAGCCACTGATCACCCAGGCGGTCACGGAAAGCACGGTGCTGCCGGAGATTTATTTGCGGCTGCTGTGCGCAACGGTGTACAAGGATCTGGGCGATTTGGAGCGTGCTTACGAGCATATCGACAAGGCAATCGAAAAGGCGCTGCCGGACGGCTTGCTGGGCGTGCTGGCGGAGCATCGCCGGCAGCTGGGTTCCGCTTTGGATGACCGGCTGGCGCTGCGGGATCCCAACGCGCTGAAAAAACTGAAGGAGCTGCACAAGCAGCTTGCTGCAGGCTGGGCAAAGCTTCACAATGCAGTGCTTACCCGCCGCATCAGCACCGCCCTTTCTCCCCGGGAAAGAGAAGTGGCAAAATTGGTAGCCTTCGGTCTAACGAACCCAGAAATTGCCCAGCGGCTAAACCTGTCCGTTGCGTCTGTAAAGTCCATTATTACCATGATCCGCAACAAAACCGGCATCGAAAGCCGGTCGGAACTTGCCCACTTTATTTAAAAATACATACTTTTTTTCTACCTGACGGGTGGATGTTTTTCACGGGAATTACCGCTATACTGTTGTTATAAACAGTATAGCGGTTAATTTTTTAGGAAAGGAGCGATCCGTGTGGATTCGGTAAACCCCATTCCCGTAGAAGGGCAGCTATATAAAACCATTCATATCGACGAGCATATATTTGAACTGCGATACGGTTACAACGAGGATTACGAACGAGAACATTGCCACCCGGTGGTGCTCTTTCCGGATTTGGAGACAGAGCCGTTACACACCCGGGACGGCTACCCCATCGTAACCGCAGTTCAAGAGCCCTGCCAGCATTACACCGTGCCGCCGGGGCAAGAACCGGAGCAATGGTGTGCTGACTGTATCTACTATCCCGGTGTCCATCAGGAAATGGGCATATGCAGCTGCGACAAGCGGCGAAAGGAAATGAAAAAGAATTTGCGATCCAAGGAGGAAGCGTTATGAACAACAAAATGATCAAAAGATTGCTGAGTCTGGTACTCAGCCTGGTGATGGTGGCATCCTGCCTGCCCGCAGGTGTGTTGACCAGAGCCAGTGCGGCAGCAGGGGTTGTCCTGAATGAATCTGTGGCAGACCCCAGCACCTTCAATTCCTGGAAGGACACCTCTTTCAATCCCTATAATTTGACCACGGAGCATGCCGGCGGCGTTTGGACGGATAAGACCGTCGTAAAGGCTGACGATGCGGATGCTGTGTTCGTGGACAAAAACGGAAACCCGCTGGGCATTACCGCCGGCGACAACAATTTCCTGGTGGCGCTGTCTGCCTTGGGTGCCAACAGCATCGTGGCAGGTCAGAGCAGCACACCTACCGATGTGATTTTCGTACTGGACGTCTCCAACAGTATGGAAGACAACGACCTGAGCGCCATGGTCAACGCTGCAAACGATGCCATCCATAGCTTGCTTACAACCAATGAGAAAAACCGGGTAGGCATTGTGGTGTATGCAACCAATGTCAATGTTTTGCTTCCTCTGGACCGGTACACCCCGGTGCAAAAGGGCTACGGCAACAACAGAACCAATGCTTACATCGAAATGGCAAGCAGCTATAGCGAGATCCGCACCGCCCGTACAGGTTCTTTCTATAATGCTACTTATGTGAAAAACAGCAGTGGCGACAATATGGACAGAACGATCAGCGCCTCCGGTGCTACCTACATTCAAGGCGGTCTGTGGCAGGCATATCAGATGTTCAACAATGCGACCGTCTCTGATGTCCGCACCCCTGCGCTGGTGCTGATGAGTGACGGTGCCCCCTCCTACGGCACAGTAAACTATAACAATGTCAGAACCAACTCCCGGGATGTGGGCGGCGGCGGCACCAGCTCCATTACCGATGGCTTGGCTTTCCTGACTCAGCTGACTGCGGCGTATGTCAAGGAAAAAATCGCAGACAAGTATGGCACCGATGCCTATTTCTATTCTGTAGGTCTGGGTGTCAGCGAGGAAGGACAGAGCGTTTCCATTGCAGAATCTGTGCTGGATACCTCCAAGCCCCGCACCAATCCCGAAAACTGGTGGAACACATATCTTGACCTTGCCAATCAGACAAATAAGACCATGCGCTTCAGCGCTGCAGGCGAGAATGTTACCATTACTTATGACGCGACCCTCACCGCTGCCAGCAAGAACTATACAAACCGCTACTTCCCCGCGGAGAATGCCAGCCAGCTTGGCACTGCTTTCGAGGGAATCGTAAACGAGATCAATCTGAAGTCCAGCTACAATGTTACCCGCCTTGAGGGTAACGATGCCAACTCCAGCGGCTATGTCACCTTCGTCGATGAGATCGGCACCGGTATGCAGATCAAGGACATCAAGGGCATTCTGGTCGGCGACACCCTGTACACCGGTCAAAGACTGGCGCAGGCGTTGCTGAATCAGGAATTCGGCACAGCCACAAACCCCACCGCTTTGGGCGACAATATGGTTTGGGCGCTGAAGCAGCGCCTGGGCATCACCGAAACGGCAGTCGTTCACGATCTGATCCAGCAGGCATACGATGCCGGTCAGATCGCCTATAATGCCCAGAGCGGCGAATACAGCAACCTTATTTGCTGGTTCAGCGATGCAAACGGCGATTACCTGGGCTTCTGGGATGCAGCCGATCCCGATGCTGCCATTCCTGCAGGCGCTGCCTATGCCAATGCTTCTTACGGCATGCTGGGCACGACCACAGATTCTCAGACAGCTCACGCATCCGACATGATGTATGTGGCGGTGATGGTATCCAAGCAGGTCACCGAGGTGAATGGCTTGCCCGCACTGGAAGCCAAGACCCCCGAGCTGGTCACCTTCCGGGTGCCCGCCTCCTTGCTGCCCACCGTTACCTATCAGATCGAGGTAGAGGCAGCTTCCGGCGAGCAGATCACCGAGCAGACCCCTGCCAAGATCACCTATATTGAGGAAGAGCCCATCCGCCTTGTGTATGAGGTGGGTGTCCATAACAAGCTGACTCCCGAGAACATTCACGAATTCGTCCGGGAAGGCTATCAGGCAAAGGATGCCAATGGCAACTACTACCTGTATACCAACGCATGGTACTGGGAGCCCTCTGACGGTTCTGCCGCTGACTTTAACAATCCTCCCACCAAGGACAATGCTGTGGGCAAGGATGTTCTGTACGATACCAGCAAGAACCATATCACCTACGCATATTTTGAGCCCAGCGAGCAGAACGAGCATTATTACTACACGGAGGATACAGACCTCTATATTCTCAACGGTACGACCTATGAAAAGCTGACCACAGCGCCCGTCACCGACGGCTCCGTGAAGTACTACTTCCAGCATAAGGTCTTTGAGTCCAAGCAGCCCGCTACCCAGACCGGTGTAGCTGTGGATGCCCAGGTCAATATCCACTACGGTGAAGTTTCCCAGAAGCTGCTGGAAAACAGCAATAACTATGCCGTAGGTAATGACGGTGTCTACTACATCAAGGAAGGCACCATGCACTACCACACCATCCACGAGCATGACAAGGTGAAGACCGGCAATGCTACCGGAAGCTACGGTTGGCGGCTGCACCAGCTGGTGGATATCGCGGTTGATGGTCAGAATTCCGCGCACCACTTTGAAATCGCGTACCTTGGCAACAACGGCCGCGTTACCTATTCTCCTGCACAGGGCTTTACCTTGAACAAGGTCATGGCACCGAATGCTACCGCAACCGGCGAATTTATCTTCGATGTGACCGTCAGCGCGGATAATGACGGAAAGTATACCGAAACTGTGGACGGCGTCAGCACCGAAAAGACTATGCCGGGCAATACCTTTATGGTTTCTCTGGCGGCAGGTAAGCAGGTCACCATCACCGGTCTTGATGTAGGCGCGACCTATACCGTTACCGAGCGCCAGCGCGAGGGCTATAAGCTGGGCGGCATCGTTGTCAGCAGCGGCTCTTCCAGCGGCACAACCGCAACCGGCACTGTGGCAGAAAATGTAGTTCACAGCGTCACTTATACCAATGATATTCAGCATTACGGCAGCCTGCTGGTAAGCAAGAAGGTTACTTACAATAAGGGCGTCGAGCCTCAGAACGATCCCCATACCTTCCGGATCACCGTTGAACTGACGGGCATGGCAGAAAAGAAGGTCTATGTTAACGGCGCTTTGACCACCCTTGACGACAATGGAAAGACAGTTCTTACCCTGAAGGACGGTGAGCGGGCTCTGATCACCGGCATCCCCGAGGGCACTGCCTACACCGTAACGGAAGATACATCCGCTCTCACCAATGGCTATCGCGTGGATATTGGCATCCTTACAGGCGCCATCGAAAAGGATAAGACATCCGTTGCTGAGGTAAAGAATATCTATGAGCCTGAGGACGTTGTTGTTGAAGGTGCGGATTCTGCCATCACCGTGGAGATCAACAAGCAGCTGCACATTGATCTTGACACCAACAATGATACCAACAATGGCGTTTATACCGGGTCGAAGGAATTCAAGTTCCTGCTGCAGCGGCTGGACGCGCAGAACGAGTGGGTAGCGGCTACCATAACCTTTACCGACCCCGTAGAGTCCAACAACCCGGACTATGCAAGCAAGAACAATGCAAATGTCAAAATCACTCTGCCCAAGATCACCTTCGACAAGGTTGGCGATCATTTCTTCCGCATTGCAGAGGATACTACCAATATTCCCGCAGGCTGGACCTATGACCGTACCCACCACGACTTCAAGGTGGTGGTGACCGACACCGATCTGGACGGCAAGCTGGAGATTGCAGATGTGGAAGCAGTGGATGAGACTGTACATATCCAGCCCTCTGACAAAAATAACGACACCGTTGCTGATGCATGGGCAGTAAGCACAGACTTCACCAACAGTTATGTTGCAAGCTCCACCAAGCTGACCCTCGCAGCAAAGAAGACCTTGACCGGCGCCACCTTAAAGGACGGTCAGTTTGAGTTTGAGCTGTATAAAGTCGAGGATACTTTTGACATCACCAACAAGGTTCCTGTGACCGTGAAGAATGGCGCGGGTGGCGACATCATCTTCCCCACCATCACCTATCCCTTTGTGGATGGCAGCAAGGATCACTACTATGTGATGAAGGAACTGTCTACCGATGGCAATGGCGTGACCACCGATAAGACCGTATGGGAGATCTGGGTAACGGTTACAGGCCAGTCCAATGGTGAGGCGGCAGTGACCGGAATCGCATGGAGAGAGCAGGGGACCACAAGCTGGAGCGGCCACATGCTTAGCGCTCCTACGAACAATGTGTTCAACAGCATCACCTTTGAGAACGCTTATACTGCAGCTCCTGCCACATTGGTACTCAGCGGCGACAAGACTCTGACCAATCTGACTCCCGGCATCACCCAGAGCGCAATGACTGTTCCTGCCGACACCTACAAGTTTAAGCTGGAGGCTGTTACGGCAAATGCTCCCATGCCTGCAGAGCCTGAGGTGTTCGCAGCCGCAGGTGGCGCTATCAAATTTGGCAGCATCTCCTACACCGCTGCCGGCACATACGAGTATAAGATCACAGAGAATGATACAAATGTTTCCGGCGTCACCAAGGATACCACAGCTTATACCGTTAAGGTAGTTGTCACCGACAATGGTTTGGGACAGCTGGAGACAGCCGTTACCTACACCAAAGACGGCGTTCCTGCAAACGAAATCGTATTTAATAACCTCTATAAGGCAGCGCCCACCGGCGAGGTCCGGATCAATGCCAACAAGGTGCTGAATGTGCTCCCCGGCTTTGAGCGCCCCCTGCGTGCCAACGATTTCCGCGTGACTCTGACCCATCCCGACGGTCATAAGGAAACTGTGTACAACGATGCAAACGGCTTCTTCAACTTTGCACCGGTCAGCTTCGATGCAGTTGGCACATATACCTATTATCTGGATGAGATCGTGCCCCACGGCGCAGTAAGCAACAAGCTGCATGGCGTGATCTATGATACCGCTACCAAGAGAATAGATGTGGTGGTTACAGATAATGGCGAAGGACAGCTGGTGGCAAAGGTCGGCAACGCCACCTTGACAGCAAATGCCATTACGGTTGCAGAAGTTGAAAACAAATACACTGCAGACCCCGTCTCCATCCACCTGCTTGCCCACAAGGACCTGGAAGGCAGAGACCTGAACGCAAATGAGTTCAGCTTCAAGCTGGAAGCTGTTGCCGGCGCTCCCATGCCCCAGACCAGCGTGGCGAAGAACGACGAAAACGGCAATGTGGACTTTGGTGAGATCAAGTACACCGCTATCGGCACCTACCAGTACAAGGTCACAGAGCAGAAGCTGGATGAAAACGGCGCTCCGCTGACTGCCGATCCTGTTACCGGTGCGTATATCTACAAGGGCGTGACCTACTCCCAGAAGGTGTACACCGTCACCGTAACCGTAACGGATATGCACAACGGCAAGCTGGCAGCTCAGGTGACCTCCGTGGATGAGGATAATCTTTCCCAGCCCGGCGGTGTGATATTCATCAACGTTTATAAGGCAGCGCCTGTGGATGCTGAGATCACCGCCACCAAGGAGCTGTACGACCTGACCGGCGGCGCCAACAACCCGTTGGCAGTTCCCTCTAACGCTTACAAGTTTAAGCTGGAAGCCCAGAATGGTGCACCCGCTCCTGCAAACGACGAGGTCTTTGCAGCAGCCGGCGGTGCGATCAGCTTCGGTCAGATCGAGTATACCGCAACAGGTGTTTACAGCTACATTCTCACTGAGCTCGATACGCAGGTCCCCGGTGTTGAAAACGATCCTACAGTCTACACGGTGGAAGTGGAGATCGAGGACGATCTGCAGGGCAGCTTGAAGGTGAAGGATATCCGCTATATCAAGGGTACGACTTCCGGTGCAACCGCGGTGTTTACCAACAAGTACAGCGCAGAGCCTACTAAGGCAGAAATCAAGGCAAAGAAGCAGCTGTTCAACCAGACCCCCGGCATGACTGGAGCGACCATGGCTGTGCCTGGCGACACCTACAAGTTTAAGCTGGAGCGGATCACCGCGAATGCGCCCCTGCCCGCACAGTCTGAGGTCTTTGCGGCAGCCGGCGGTGCAGTCAGCTTTGGCCAGATCGAGTACACCGTGGCAGGAACTTATGTGTATAAGCTCACCGAGATCGATATGCAGGTTCCGGGTGTTGACAGCGACGATGCGGAGTATACCGTTACTGTGACCATCGTAGACAATGGCGAAGGTCAGCTGAACAACACATCGGTGGTCTATTCCAAGGGCACCGCTAATTACCCCGAACCGGTCTTTGTGAACAACTATACTGCAGAATCTGTTACCGTTAACATTGAAGGCGACAGCGCCAATACCGGCGGCAAGATCTTCACCGATGAAAGCAGTCTGCCCACGAACAAAAAGGATCTGGATGACTACGCCTTCGTATTCAAGCTGGTAGAATCAGGTGGCGGGGTTATCGAGGAAGTAGAGGATAACGGCGCAGGCTTCAGCTTTGCGGACATCGAGTACACCCAGCCCGGCGAGTATCAGTACCTGATCTATGAGCTGCCCACCAACAAGCCCGGTGTTTCCTACGACTATTCCAAGTACCTTGTAACCGTCACCGTTACCGACAATGGAGCCGGACAGCTGGAAGCTGAGGTCAAGTACGAAAAGGCATCTTCCGGCGAAACCGATGATTATCAGAGCGTCAGCGGCGTGGTGTTTGAGAACACCTACAAGGCAAAGGAAACCTCCGTCACCTTCGCAGGTGTGAAGACTCTGACCGGCGGCAAGAAGCTGCAGGGTAATGACTTCAGCTTTATCCTGAAGAATGATTCCGGTGATGAGATCGAAACGGTGAAGAATGATGCAAACGGTGCATTCAGCTTCCGGGAGATCACCTACAATGCCGAGGGCACATTCGTCTACACGCTGGAAGAGGTTAAAGGCGATGTTGAGGGCATCACTTACGATGCAGCCAAGTACACCCTTACCGTTACCGTTACCGATGTGAACGGAGAGCTGAAAGCTACCACCGAAATCGCAAAGGACGGCACTGCGGCAGACAGTTACGGCTTTACCAACATTTTCACTCCCAAGAATGTAACCGCTTCTGTGAATGTGCAGAAGGAGCTTGTAAACAAGTCTGAGGAAGCCATGGGTCTGAACGGCTTTGTCTTCCAGCTGGAGCGGGGTGGTGTGAAGCAACAGATCACCACTGGCGCTGACGGCAAGGTCAACTTCCAGCTAAGCTTTGGCGCTGCGGATGTTGGCAACACCTACACCTACAAGCTTACCGAGGTTAAGGGTGATGTAGCGCACATGACCTACGATGCCAAGGTTTACGAGATCAAGATCACTGTAAATCAGCAGACGGATGGCGTGCTGGTACTGCAGACCGAGGGCCTGGAGGAAGTGTTCAAGTTCGTCAATACTTACGAGCCGCCCAGAGCACCCGAGCCCACCGAGCCTCCCACCGAGGCGCCCACCGAGGCACCTACCGAGGCTCCCACCGAGGCACCCACGGAAGCGCCCACGGAGGCACCTACTGAGGCACCTACCGAGGCACCCACGGAAGCACCCACAGAGGCACCCACCGAGGCGCCTACCGAAGAGCCCACCGAGCCCGTACCCGGCGGCGAGGGCAGCGTACCTCCCAACGAGGATCCCGGTCAGGTGGATTCGGACTCCAGCGATGAGAACATCAACGTACCCGGTGAGGATGATCCTCCCAAGACCGGCGACGAAAGCCATATCGGCAAATGGATGCTGATGATGGCGGTCAGCGCCATTGGCGTGCTGGCAGTGCTGGTTCTGGGTAAGAAAAAGCTTCTTGAGCAGTAAAACCCAATAAAAAAGGAGACCGCTTAGCGGTCTCCTTTTTAATCAAAAGCAATGCCGAAGTAGCCGGGGGCGGGGAAGTCCGTCAACGGACAGTACATGGCAAAGGGGGTGTTTCCGGGAATGCGGAAGCGCCCTTCTTTTTTGCCGAGAGCAGCTGCGATTTCCGGAGCTGCAGCGGTGTTTCCCAAAAGCTCCAGCCCGGTTTCATCGGTGGCGGCGAGGATAAAATCGCTGCCGGCATAGAGATTTGCGTAGCTTGCCAAAAATTCCATGCCGTCCTGCTCCACACCCCGGTGGGGTAGGTATTGGGCTCGCTGCGCGGCATATTCTGCCGGGGAAATCTCCTGCATAGAAACCGGTGTGCCGGCTTGGCAGGAGAGGGTATCCATGCCGCCAAAAGGGGCATAGCCCATTTTTTCGTACATGGCGAAAAGCCCTTTCTCTCCCGGCACAAGGATGCTGCCGGCATAGCCTGCGGCTTTGAGGTGGGTGTGGGTATCTTCCATCAATGTGCGGCACAGACCCTTGCCCCGGTGCATCTTTGCGGTGGCAACGGCATAAATATATGCCAGCTTTTCACCGTCACACCGGCAATCAAGCCAGTATAGCGCCGCGGCAACACAGCCGTCTATCATAATGTAGCGGCAGCGGTCAGGGGAGTAGGCGGTTTCAAAAAAGCTGTCTAAAAATGCGTCCGTATCCCCAAAGGCTTCTTTCCAAAGGCGACGCAGGTCAGCTTTCATCGTCTTCCTCCCAAAGCCGCGCCCAGAACTTGGTCACCAAGTGGTGGGGATTGTAGCTTAGCTTTGCCTTGCGCAGACCGGCAAGACCCATATCGTCCTCCCGGTCCAGATACAAAAGCTCAGGATACTTTTCCCGCAGATGGGCGGCAAAGGCTTGATTGATAGCAGGATACGCACCGTCTACCTCCTCCACAGCCTTTTCAAAATGCACATCGAAGGTGGTTTGCGACAGCCGGGAGCCCATGGTCATGGCGAGGATCTTTCCGTCCTCAACGAGGGCAAGACCTTCCAGCCCCAAATCATCCATGTGGGCAAATGCCCGCTTCAGCGCCTGCTTTTCCAAATGGAAATCGTCGCTGATACCCTCTGCAGTGCGTTTTTGATACCATGTAGCCACCATTTCCTGCAGCTGGGGCAGAAGCTCTTCGGTGATGGGCACAAAAGCGCAATCGGGGTGATTTTCCCGGAACTTATTCAAATGATTCCGTTTCTTCTGGAACTTGCGACCTTTTAAGTCAGCAAGATCGTTGATGTCGTAAATGTAATCACAGCCGTTGCGGTCGGGGTGCAGCCGGAATTGACCGGGATACAATTCGTCGAGGGTCATGCAATCCGCGGCGGTCAGACCGGAAAGCCGGCAGACGATGCCACGCTCCCGGGCATCGGCGATAATGGCATCCAGCACAGGCTTAATGTCGCCCTTGCCCACGGGGAAGGGGTAGACGCTGCGGCGTTCAAACTGGGAAAACAGCGTAAGATAGCCTTCCACAAAAGCAGCCCGCTGGCGACCCCAAAGATTTAAATTGGCGAAGGAGTATTCACAGCCCCGTTCGCCGCAGTTCATAAGATATTGGTCATATTTTTCTTTTTGGGAAAGATCAAATTTTTGAAAATCGATCATGTTTTTCACATCCTTTGAGGATATTATACCACAATTTTCGCTCTTTTCAACCAAACAGACGGGTGTCCAGCCGGCGGGATTTTATTGCATAGTAAAGGGCAGTGCCCAGCGTCAGCAGCACCGCCGCTTCGCCGATGGCTACATACACTGCGTTGATGAGAAATCCGCCGCCGATATACACACTCAGCTCCCAGCCGATCAGCAGCGCATTGAAAAGCGCCGGCATCAAAAGTCCCGGCAGGGGATAGCCCTTAAGTGTTACCTTCCGCGTCAGCCACATGGCGGCGGCAGCCAGGCAGGAGGCAAGACTGCCCACCAGAAAATCCAGCGGCAGCGCGCCGGCAAAGGAAATATTAAACAGCAGGCAGCCGACGGTGAGACCCGGAATGGCAGCCGGTGTGAAAAATGCCAGCACGCACAGCGCTTCCGATGCCCGGAACTGGATCGCCCAGCTGGCAGAGCCGGGCAGCAGAAAATTCTGCAGATAGGTCAGCGCCACATACAGCGCCGCGAACAAAGCGGCGTGGGTCAAAAAACGAACATTTTTGTTCATGAAAATTCTCCTTAGCGTGAAAAAATGGACGCAAAATGCGTCCATCAAGTCCTAGTTTTGTTTACCGACAGGATGGATCGCGAACTGTCCTATGAGATTGCCCTTATTATAGCAAAAAACCGCAGGCTGTCAAGGTGTCAAATTTCAGTTTGTCGGGCAGCTTCAAAACCTTCCCCTTGGGGGGAAGGTGGCGCGTAGCGCCGGATGAGGGGATGAAAAACAAAGATATTTCCCCTCATCAGTCAAAAATCAGAGATTTTTGCCAGCTTCCCCCGGAGGGGGAAGCTTCCGCGGCTTTGCCGCGAACTGCTCGCTAAACTGCAATTTGGGGGGCATGGAAAAGCCCGCTGCACGATGCAGCGGGCTTTCCGCGAAAGGGTTTGGAAAGAAGAGAGGTAGAAAAGAGGTTTCTACGACTGAAAGGTACGGCTCACGGCTTCCGTGCCTTTCATGCTTCTATCCTACCTTTCGGTTTTGAACGGGCAATAACAAAATTGAAAACAAAATGCGACAAAATTGTGAACAGTTAGCCAAGACTCTTCAGATAATCCTCCACTGTCATGCCAGAGTTGTGGATCTCGGTCGCCAGCTCGATACCCAAGTAGCGATAGTGCCAGGGCTCGTAAATGATGCCGGTGCTGTCTGTCGTTCCCTTGGGATAGCGCAGCAGGAAACCGTAGCGCCAACAGTTTTCCATGAGCCACTGCTGTGCGGGCAGGTCTTCCTGCTCCTCTTCCAATGCCCACAGATCGGTGTCGATAATATCCACCGCAAGACCCAACTGATGCTCGCTGGTGCCGGGCACGGCAACAACGGTAGCAGCTTCAATTTCCGCTTCCTCCCGGGTCATGCCGGGGTTGGCATTCATGACACGGTTGACTTTGTTGTTGAAGGCGTTGGTCTGGTGCTGCATGGTGCGGTAAGAGGAAATGACGTAAGCAGAGGTTTTTCCGTTCATGGCAGCGTTGCAATCGTCGATCATCTGCAGCAGAGATTCGTAGCAAACTCTGTCAACCCGCATGTCTTCACCGTACTTTTTCGGCAGATCCACCAGGTCGGGCTCGTAGCCGTCGGGCACATAATTCCAGGGGTTGACCACATGGAAAAATGCGCCGGTGGAGGAGAAGAAATAGTTGCGTCCGTCAATATTCAAGGTACCCTTTGCCATAGCACCGTCGGCATGGAAATAGTAATCTGTACCTTCAAGGGACAGCCAGCCGATGTGAGGGGTGCCGTTTTCATAGTAGTAACGATTGCCGTCAATGTCCTGCCAGCCTTCCAGCTTGGGCTGCGTTTCGGTGGGCGCCTGTGTTTCAGTAGGCGCTTGGGTTTCTGTGGGTTTTTCGGTGGTGGACTGGGTGGGCGGCTCGGTGGGGTCAGGCTTTGCCTCCGGCAGGGACAGTGCCACGATGATGGCGGCAACCAGGACGATTACCAGAAAAACCACCAAAACCAAAAGTCCCTGATTGTTATTCTTCTTTTTTCTTCTTGCCATGATGTATGCCTCCGTGTGATTTCTATATTTATTTTACCATGGGAAACGATTTTGTAAAGTCCCTTTCCAAAAAGGGCGGCTGGCACGGATTTGTCCTTGCAAAATGCGTGGATTCGTGGTATGCTATGGATACATGAGGAATTTTTGGAAAGGAGTGGCGCCATGGCATTGCTGGAATCCGGTGAAATGTACTTGGAAACCATTTTGATCCTGTCCAGAAAGCGGGGATTTGTCCGGTCTGTGGACATCTCGGAACATATGGGCTACTCCAAGCCCAGCGTTTCCCGGGCGGTGGGTCTGCTGAAAAGCGGGCAGTACATCACCATCGATGAAGACGGTCACATCCATCTGACGGAGCTAGGAAAAACTACCGCAGAGAAAATTATGAGCCGTCATACGGTGCTGACCCAGATGCTGGTGTCCCTGGGCGTAGACCCGGAAACGGCGTCGGGCGATGCCTGCAAAATGGAGCACGTCATCAGCGACACCACCTTTGAAGCCATCAAAAACCATATGAACAAATATGGAAACAATACAAACACCAACGAGGAGGCAAAAGCATGACTCTCAACGAGAAGAAGCAACTGCAAATCATTGCCTGCAAGGTCCGTATGGGCGTTATCGAGTCCACTTACGGCGCAAAAGCAGGCCACCCCGGCGGAAGTCTTTCCGCTGCGGAAATCTATACTTACCTTTATTTCAAGGAAATGAACATCGACCCCAAGAACCCCAAGTGGGAAGACCGGGATCGCTTCGTTCTTTCCAAGGGCCACACCACGCCGGGTCTTTACTCCGTGCTGGCTGAGCGCGGCTTCTTCCCCGTGGAGGACCTGCCCACCTTCCGTCACATCGACTCCTACCTGCAGGGTCACCCCAATATGAACACCGTTCCCGGTGTTGATATGTCCACCGGCTCTCTGGGTCAGGGCATTAGCGTTGCTACCGGCATGGCACTGGCTGCCAAGCACACCGGCAAGCAGAATCGCGTTTACGCACTGCTGGGCGACGGTGAAATCCAGGAAGGTCAGGTTTGGGAAGCCTGCATGGCAGCTGCCCACTACAAGCTTGATAATATGTGCATCGTTGTGGATAACAACGGTCTGCAGATCGACGGCAACATCGCCGACGTTATGAGCCCCTATCCCATCGTTGACAAGCTGCTCGCTTTTGGTTTCGATGTCCAGGCTATCGACGGTCATGACTTCGACGCTATTGAGGCTGCATTCAAGCATGCCCGTACCGTTAAGGGTCAGCCCAGCGCCATCGTGATCTCTTCCACCAAGGGCAAGGGCGTCTCCTACATGGAGAATCAGGCAGGTTGGCACGGCAAGGCTCCCAACGATGCTGAGTACGCACAGGCAATGAGCGAGCTGAAGGCTCAGCTGGCAGAATTGGAGGCATAAGATATGGCAGATATGATTAAAGTTGCAACCCGTGACAGCTACGGCAACGCTCTGAAGGAGCTGGGTGCTGAATATGATAACCTGGTAGTTCTGGATGCTGACCTGGCAGGCGCTACCAAGACCGGTATTTTCCAGAAGGCATTCCCCGAGCGCCATTTTGACTGCGGCATCGCCGAGGCAAACATGATCTGTATGGCTGCCGGTATGTCCACAATGGGTCTGGTGCCTTTCGCATCTTCCTTTGCTATGTTTGCTGCAGGCCGTGCTTTCGAGCAGGTCCGCAACTCCATCGGCTATCCCCACCTGAATGTGAAGATCGGTGCTACCCACGGCGGCATTTCCGTCGGTGAGGACGGCGCAAGCCACCAGTGCTGTGAGGACTTCGCGCTGATGCGCTCCATCCCCGGTATGACCGTTATCTGCCCCGCTGACGATGTGGAGGCAAAGGCCGCTGTTCGCGCTGCTTACGAGATGAACGGTCCTGTTTACCTGCGCTTTGGCAGACTGGCTGTGCCGGTTTTCCATGACGAGAGCTACAAGTTCCAGATCGGCAAGGGCGAGGTCGTCCGCGTGGGCAGCGATGTTGCCATCATTGCCAACGGTCTGCTGGTTTACGAAGCCATCGAAGCCGGTCAGAAGCTGGCAGAAATGGGCATCAATGCCATGGTCATCAACATGGCTACCATCAAGCCTCTGGACGAGGAGCTGGTCATCGCCGCTGCCAAGAAGTGCGGCAAGGTTATCACCTGCGAGGAGCACTCCGTTATCGGCGGTCTGGGCGAGGCTGTGTGCAGCGTGCTGGCTGAGAAGTGCCCCACCATCGTAAAGCGCATCGGCGTCAACGATGAGTTCGGTCACTCCGGTCCTGCAAAGGATCTTCTGAAGCAGTTTGGTCTCAGCGCTGACCATATCGTTGAGGTCGCACAGGAGCTGTGCAAGTAAGTTTTTAAGAGGGCGCACTTCGGTGCGCCCTTTTTGTTTAGCTAAACGATCATTTACCGCAATAACGATACCGAGCGGCGCAGGGCAGTAACGAAACCCACGGCACCGTGCACGCATTGTCAGCGGCGACTCGCCGCTAAACGATCATTTATCTTTCGACAAATAGTGGTTGAAATTTTTGTGGGGGTCTGCTATAATGCCCTTACAAATGCAGGGTTCGTATATCGGTAATACAACGGCTTCCCAAGCCGTGAAGGCGGGTTCGATTCCCGTACCCTGCTCCAAAAAGAAACCGCCTTCGGGCGGTTTTTCTTTTTGGAGCAGGAGGGAATCGAAGGGTTTAAATGCAACAGTCCGGTGGACTGTTGCTTGTGCCCAGCTGGATGGGCACAACACAATAATTTTGCCACAGGCAAAATGCAAACGATTCCCGTACCCTGCTCCGGAGCGAGACTCTTGATTCTTTATGGATAAACAAGTATAATTCAGTTAGATAAACTTGAATTTGACGGTTAATTTTCACCCCACCGATGGTTGATTTCTCTCCACTCAACCATCGGTTCGTGTTCTTTGTTACCCAAATTGTCTATACTGAAAGCGAAAGGAGGTAACCTATGGACCAAGTAAAAATTGGAAAGTTCATTGCCGAGTGCAGAAGAAAAACAAACTTAACCCAAATGCAGTTGGCAGAAAAACTGAACATTACTGACAGAGCAATATCAAAATGGGAAACTGGCAAATCTCTGCCTGACTCGTCTATTATGCTTGAACTTTGCGATGTTCTGGGTATCAGTGTTAATGATTTATTATGTGGG
>JAZQHM010000052.1:0-39754 GCA_045540575.1 Faecousia sp.
GGTTATTAATAAAAAAAACCCCTTGATGAAGCTAAAGCTGCATCAGGGGATTTTTATCAGATTTCAATATCCAGCATTGCGACAACTGCAGCGCAGCGCGGGCAGAGGCCCTCGGCATTTGCCTCGGTGGAATGCATCCAGCAGCGGGGGCACTTTTCGCCCTTTGCTTCGCTGATACCGACGGTCAGCTCGGGGTAGTTGACACCCTGCGCAACCTCAGCACCCTCGGGAGCAGACTCCCAGGAAACAGAGGAGACAATGCAGATCTCTGCCAGATTCAAGCCCTCGCAGGCACTCTTCAGCTCGTCAGAGCCTGCAAGGCTGACATGAGCCTCCAGAGCTTTGCCGATGCGCTTGTCAGCACGGGCTTTTTCCAGAACACCATTGACATCGCTTCTCAGCTTCATGATGGTTTCCCACTTTGCCATAGCTGCTTCGTCAAGCGCGTAAGCAGCAAAGCCTTCGGGCATCTGATTCAGTAGGACATTGCGGGCATCGTCGCTTTCGCGGTGGGGCATGGACTGCCAAACTTCGTCGCAGGTGAATGCCAAAATGGGGGCAAACAGCTTTGCCATAGCGTCCAGGATCAGGAACAGAGCGCTCTGTGCACTGCGGCGGCGCAGACCGTCTTTTTCCTCGCAGTAGAGGCGATCCTTCAAAATGTCCAGATAGAAAGAGCTCAGCTCCACAACGCAGAAATCATTCATAGCGTGGGTGATCACATGGAATTCGTAGTTGTCGTAAGCCTTGCGCACCAGCTTTGTCAGCTCGTCCAGCTTTGTCAGCGCCCACTTGTCCAGTTCTTCCATTTCGGCAGCGGGAACGAGGTTGTTGGGATCAAAACCATTGAGGTTACCCAGACAGTAACGGGCGGTATTACGGAACTTCAGGTAGTTCTGTGCGATCTGCTTGAAGATTTCCTTGGAGCAGCGGACATCCGCGTGGTAGTCAGAGGAAGCAGCCCACAGACGGACAATATCTGCACCGAAGTCCTTAATAAGATCAGCGGGATCCACACCGTTGCCGAGGCTCTTGTGCATAGCACGACCCTGACCGTCAACCACCCAGCCGTGGGTCAGCACCTGCTTAAAGGGTGCGCCCTTGTCCAGCGCGCCGACAGAAGTCAGCAGGGAAGACTGGAACCAACCGCGGTACTGGTCAGCACCTTCCAGATATACATCCGCAGGCCACAGCTCGGGAGTGCGGTGCATCAAAGAGGCATAGTGGGTAGAACCGGAGTCAAACCAGCAGTCCAGAGTATCGGTTTCCTTGGTGAATTCCTTGCCGCCGCAGTGGGGGCAGGTGAAGCCATCGGGAACAAGCTCCATAGCTTCCTTTTCGAACCAGATGTTGGAGCCGTGCTCGTCAAACAGCTTGGAGATCTTGGCGATGGAATCGGGGTTGGAAACGGGCTTGCCGCAGTCATTACAGTAGAACACAGGAATCGGCAGACCCCAGCGGCGCTGACGGGAAATACACCAGTCGGCACGCTCGCGGATCATGCTGGTCATGCGGTCTTCGCCCCATGCGGGATACCACTTAACATCCTCGATAGCCTTAACAGCCTGATCCTTAAAGGACTCCACGGAGCAGAACCACTGAGGAGTTGCCCGGAAGATAACGGGCTTCTTGCAGCGGTCATGGTGGGGGTAGGAGTGAATGATCTCTTCGGAAGCGAACAGAGCGCCGCTTTCTTTCATGTCGGCAAGAATGATGGGGTTAGATTCCTCGGTCTTCAGACCTGCGTACTTGCCTGCGTAGTCGGTGTGGCGACCGTAATCGTCAACGGGAACCACCAGCTCCATGCCGTAGCGCATGCAGGTCTGATAGTCGTCCGCACCGAAGCCGGGTGCAGTGTGGACACAGCCGGTACCGGAGTCCATGGTGACGTACTCAGCCCAAACAAGACGGGAGGTCTTATCCAGGAAGGGATGCTGAGCGGTCATATTCTCGAAGAATGCACCGGGATAGGTAGCGAGGACTTCGTAGTTTTCAAAGCCGCCCATCTTCATGGTCTTTTCCATCAGTGCCTCTGCCATGATGTAGGTTTCACCGTTTTCCGCCTTGACCAGCACATAAGAATCTCTGGGGTGCAGGCAAATCGCCATGTTTCCGGGCAGCGTCCAGATGGTGGTGGCCCAAATGATGAAGTAGGCGTTCTTAACATCGGGCAGCTTGCCCAGATCGTCCTTAAGAGCAAACTTGACATAGACAGAGGTACAAGGATCGTCCTTATACTCGATGTCAGCTTCCGCAACGGCAGTTGCACAGAAAGGACACCAGGTAACGGGCTTTAAGCCCTTGTAGATAAAGCCCTTGTCGAACATTCTGCCAAAGACCTTAACTTCCTGTGCTTCAAAGTGCTTGTCCATGGTACGGTAGGGATTTTCCCAGTCGCCAACGACGCCCAGGCGCTTAAAGCCGCCCATCTGCTTCTGAATGAAGTCCTCAGCAAAGTCTTCACAGGCCTTGCGGAATTCAGGCACGGACATGTCCTTGTTCAGCTTTTTCTTGGAATTTTCAATGGCGCGCTCGATGGGCAGACCGTGGTTGTCCCAGCCGGGAACATAGGGGGTATAGAAGCCCATCATGGCATGGCTGCGGACGATAAAGTCCTTGAGGGTCTTGTTCAGCGCGTGGCCCATGTGAATGTAGCCATTGGAGAAGGGAGGACCGTCATGCAGAATGAAGGGGGGCAGATCCTTATTCTTTTCCAGCAGGGCATTGTAAAGATCCAGCTCCTGCCACTTTTCCAGCATACCCGGCTCACGGGCAGGCAGACCCGCCTTCATGGGGAAGTCAGTCTGAGGGGTGATAATTGTGTTTTTGTATTCCATTGGAATAACCTCCGTGATGATTTCAAAATAAAAAGCCTTTGCCTCTTATTCAAGAGACAAAGGCGTAATATACCTCTGCGGTACCACTCTCGTTCCGTTAAAAAACGGCACTCGTATGCGCGTTATCGGGCGCAAAGCGGCGCAGCCTACTTACATTCGGTGCGCTGCTCGGAGGGGATATGAAAAATTTCCGTACCGCTGCCTCTCACCAAACGGCAGCTCTCTGAGGGTAGAGGGAAACATTCACGTGTCCTCGTCAAAGCGTTGATTATTTATTTCCGTTGGGGTCGTAGTTGCGACCGAACTGCAGGTTGGTAAACCGGGTGGAGGTGCTGCTGGCAGGATGATTGGGCTCTGCTTTGGGCGCAGCATCTGTAGTCGTGCCAACCAGATTCTCTAAGTTTGCGGAGATCTCATCGGCAACAGCGTCAGCAATTGCATCTGCATCCGGCTCTTTCTCATAGTCGTAAACTGCATTCTTTGCAGGAGCAGGGATGTTTGCTTCCCGAATTCGTGCCAAAGCCTGCAGGCAGCTACCCAGCTGTTCTTCGATCTCGGCAATCTTGGCAGCGGCAGCCTTCTTGGCTTCCTCAACCCGGGCATTTTCCTGGGCGATGAGGGCATCTGCGTTCTTGGTGTTCTCCAGCGCAGCCATGTTGGCATCGCTGAGCATCATCTTGCACTTTTCCTCTGCTTCCTTAACCATCAGGTCGCAGGTCTTCTGTGCGTTGACGATGGCGTCTTTCATGCTGGCTTCATTTTCCCGGTACTCTTCCAGCTTGGTGACCAGCACACGCATTTTGCTCTTAAGCAGAGCATTCTCCTTGTAAAGCGTTACATAGTCTTCGGTAAGCGGCTCCAGAAATTCATCAACAGCCTGCATATCATAGCCGCCGAAGGTCTGCTTGCCGAAAGAAATCTGTTCAATTTGTTGCGGTGTAAACATATTCTATCCTTTCTGCGGTTATTTTACAGATAGCTTTCTACTTCACCCTGGAGGTTTTCCAGATCGCCTAAAATGTCCATATTGTGGGGGCAGAACAGGTAAGTAGACTGAGCAACTTTCTTTACTTTGCCGTCCAGCGCATAAGCGCAGCCGGACAGGAAATCTACAACGCGGCGAGCCATGGCTTTGTCCACATTTTCCATGTTGACAATCACAGCCTTTTTGCTGCGCAGATGATCGGCAGCGGTGGATGTATCGTTAAAGTTAGCGGGGTGGAACAGAATAACCTCCTGTTTGCCGGACATGGAGACGACATTACCTGCAAAACCGGAGCTGCGCTCGGGGGCGGCAGGACGCTCAGTTTCCTCGGAAGAGAAACTGAAAGCAGGAGTCCGGCGACGGGCAGGACGCTCCTCAATCTCTTCTTCATAGCCGTCTACCAGCTCGTCATCGTACTCATCATCGTACTCGTCGTCATCGGCATAGGGCTGTGCAAAATTCTTTACTTTTTCCCAAAAACTCATTATTTCTTTCCTCCTGTATAATTGCGCGCACCAAAAATGGCAGTACCTACACGGATCATGGTGCTGCCACAGCGGATGGCGCCTTCAAAATCATCAGACATACCCATAGACAGAGTATCCATAGATACATTATCGCCTTTTTTTCTCGTTATGTCAACAGCAAGCTGGCACATTTCTTGAAAAAATTTGTCGTTATCTCCCGGTTTTTGGCAAATTGGGGGGATTGCCATCAATCCCCGGACCCTCAAATTGGAAAAATCGGATATTGTATCCAGAACATCCCAGATTTCGGAAGTTGAGAAACCGCTTTTGTTTTCTTCACTACCAATATTGATCTCCAGCAGAATGTCCTGCACGATGCCCTGCTTTGCAGCTTCTGCTTGAATGGCATCTGCAAGTTTCATACGGTCTACACTTTGAATTAAGTCTACCTTGCCAACAACCTGCTTGACCTTGTTGGTTTGCAGATGACCGATAAAATGCACCGGCGCACCCTGATAAGCACAGTCGGCAAGCTTTGCGGTCAATTCCTGCACCCGGTTTTCTCCGCAGCAATCGACACCTGCCAAAATGGCTTCTCTTACGGCAGCGGCATCATTCATTTTCGTGGCGGCGCACAGCAGGATATCTTTGGGATCTCTGCCAGCGGCAAGGGCAGCTGCGTTCATCTTTGCGCGAATGGCAGCAATATTTTCTGCAATGGACATGATGGCTTTTCCTTTCTCTTTCCAAAACAAAGGCGACGGGTTTTACTCCGTCGCCTTTGCGTGTGTTATGCGGTGGGCGTGGCGGCTTTTAGCGGCCGAATGGGTGCAAGGGTGGAAATGGCATGCTTGTAGATCATCTGCTGCTTGCCCTCCGAAACCAGCACCACCACGAAACTGTCGTAGCCCGTGATCACACCCCGGAGCTGGAAGCCGTTCATCAAAAACAGCGTCACCGGAACTTTATCACGGCGAACCTCATTTAAAATGGCTTCCTGTAAATTGACTGCGTCTGACATATGTATACCTTCTTTCTTTGGGATACACACATCTTAGCATTTTTCAGTTGTCGTTTTCGTGCACAATGCGTCGTGCATCAGCAAGAATTTCTTCGAAAATTTCCCCGCGGATCAGCCAGTGCATATTGGCATTTCGGCGAAACCATGTCAGCTGCCGCTTGGCATAGCGCCGGGAGGCTTGCTGCACCTGGGCAGCGGCATCTTCTATGGTGCCGTTTCCTGCCAAAGCATCCACGAATTCTTTATAGCCGATGGCTTGCATAGCGGTGCATTTGGGAGGGATTCCGTCTGCCAGAAGACCACGGATCTCCTCGATAAGACCGCTTTCCAGCATGATATCCACCCGCCGGTCAATGCGATCGTAAAGGATTTGCCGGTCGGCAAAATCCAGCCCCAGCCAAAGGGGCTTATATCTTGGCGGGATGGCTTGGGTGCGAAGATTGTGGGCGGTGATGGTTTCACCGGTCTCATAGTATACTTCCAGTGCCCGCAGAAGCCGCTTGCGGTCATGGATCCGGGCGGCAGCGTCGGGGTCGATGGATTGGAGCTGCGCACGCATGGCATCCATGCCTTCGGCATCGGCCTGCGCTTCCAGCCTTTCCCGCACACCGGTGGAGGGGAAGGGGGCAAAATCGTTGCCTTTTATAAGGCTGTCCATGTAAAGCCCCGTGCCGCCGGCGATAATGGCGGTTTTTCCCCGGGCGACGATATCATCAACAATGGGGGCAGCCATTTCGCAGTAGCGACTGACGGAAAAATCTTCCCAGGGCTCGGCCACATCCAGCATGTGATGGACGATTCCTTGCCGTTCTTCCATAGTCGGCTTGGCGGTGCCGATGTCCATGCGCTTGTAGACCTGCATGGAGTCGCAGGAAACAACCTCGCCATCCAATTCCTTTGCCAGTTCTACCGCCAGGGCGGTCTTGCCGGAGGCTGTGGGCCCTGCGATGCATATGATGTTGTTCACAAGGCTGTGCCTCCTTTTCCGTTAGCTGCGCTTAAATTGCTTTTCCAGCTGCTTTTTGCTTAAGCTGACGCAGATGGGTCTGCCGTGGGGACAGTATTTCAAATCTTCCCGTGCCATGACCTGCTTGACGAGAGCCAAAAGCTCTTTTTCGTCATTTTTCCAGCCTGCCTTGATGGCGGCTTTGCAGGCGACAGTGTGTAAAAGTTCATCCCGGACGGTGCGTTTGTCGCCCCGCCTGCCGTTTAGAAGGTCCGAAGCCAGGGTTTCTGCGGCTTCTGCCGCCATTTCGGGGTCGAGATCCATGGGAATCTGCCGCAAAAGTACGGTGTTATCACCGAATTCTTCGATTTCAAAGCCAAGTTCTGCAAGCATTGCTGTGTTTGCCAGCAGTTCACCGGTGGCTTCTGCGCTGAGCTTCACAGCTACCGGCTGCAGTAGAATCTGAGAAGAAATGGTCTCTTGGTTGCTTTTCAGCTTTTCAAAGAGGATTCGCTCATGGGCAGCGTGTTTGTCAATGAGGAACGCGTCTTCGCCCTGCTCCACGATGATGTAAGAATTATAAAGCTCACCTACCATGCGCCAGGGGATCTCGGCGGGCATGGGGATCTCTTCCTGCACCGGCTCCGGCTGGGGCGCAGGTGTAGGTGCGGGGGCAGGCTTGGGATCGGGGTTAGGTGCGGGGGTCATCACTGTTTCCCGCAGAGGGGTGGTTTGTTGGCGCTCCACAGCCAAAACGGTTGCTGCGGCAGCTTCCTTTTTGGGCTGGGGTGCATCCTTGATGACAGCAGAGAAGTTCTTGTATTCCTCAGCGGTCATGGTGCGGAAGAAGCTTTGCTGCTTATGTGCCTTTGGCTCCTCTTTGAGGGGAGCTGCCTGCGCAGCGGGCTGAGGGGTGGGGGCAACCTCAGGCGATTTCTTAAACTGCATCTGGGGGCGGTCAATCTGCTTGTTCAGCGCGCCCAGTACACCATAATGCACACAGTCGAAAACCGCTTTTTCCGCAAGGAATTTTACTTCCGTTTTGGCAGGGTGGACGTTGACATCCACCGCACTTGCCGGCAGCTGCAGATGCAGCACGCAGGCGGGGAATTTGCCCACCATGATCTGATTGCGGTAGGCTTCCTCAAGAGCCCGGATCAGCAGCTTGGAAACCACCGGGCGGTCATTGACAAAGAAGGTCTGTAAGCTGCGGCTGGGGCGGGCATCTGTGGGTTTGCTGACAAAGCCTGTCAATGTATAGCCGTCCCATTGGCTTTTTACTTCCACCATGTTGGCGCATTCCCGCCCGTAAACGCAGTAAACGGCAGATTGCAGCTTGCCGTCACCGGGGGTGGAAAGCGCCTGTTTGCCGTCGCGCAGGAAGGTGAAGGCAACCTCCGGATGGGCAAGTGCCTGCAAATGCACGGCATTTGCAACTCTTGCGCCTTCTACGGAGTCGGATTTCATAAACTTCATCCGGGCTGGGGTATTGAAAAACAGATCTCTGATAATAATGGTAGTGCCGTCGGGGCAGCCTGCCTCGCTTTCCTCCACGATCTTGCCGGCTTCCAGCTGCAAGCTTGTGCCGGAAAGGGAATCGGCGGTTTTTGTCATCAGATCGATGCGGCTGACAGATGCGATGGCTGCCAGCGCTTCACCCCGGAAACCCATGGTGGAAATGGCAGCTAAGTCCTCGGCGGTGCGCAGCTTGGAGGTAGCATGGCGCAAAAATGCAGTTTTTGCGTCCTCGGCTTCCATGCCGCAGCCATTGTCGGTGACCCGCAGGAAGGTCATGCCGCCGTCTTTGATCTCAACGGTGATCTTGGTAGCGCCTGCGTCCACAGCGTTTTCAAGCAATTCCTTGACAACGGAGGCGGGGCGCTCCACCACTTCGCCGGCAGCGATTAAGTTGGCAACATGCTGGGAAAGTTTCAGGATCTTTGGCATAAAATCACCTCAATGCGAACATACCCATGGCATTTACCGCCATGTGGATGAGAATCGGACAAATCAAAGAGCCGGACAGCCGGTAAGCGCCGGCAAGACACAGCCCCGCAGGAACATACTGCAAAAAGCTAAGTGTCAGTGTAAGGGGCGAAAGGACACCCACATATTGGACAATATGAATGGCGCTGAAAAGCGCGGAAGAAATGAGAAATGCCAGTACCGGAGAACGGCTGTACAGCCCCCGGAAAACAAGACCTCTGTGAAAGCATTCTTCTGCCACCGGAGCAAGGAAGACCGTGCCGATAAACATCAGCCAGTAGTGACTTTTGGTCATATTGATAATGGTCTGATCGTTGAGATTGACAAAATCCGGATCGATTACGGAAAAAGCCTTCGTCAGCAGGGTAGTAGCGCCCCAGTAGATGCCGAAAAACAGCAGTGAAAATCCACCAATGCGCAGCGCCTCGGGAATATCCGGCTGCAGAAACTGCAGAAGATACCGGCGGAAAATGAGAAGCGCAGCGGTAAAGTTTACGCAAAAGAAGAGGAAATTCTGCTGTGTGGCATTTAAAGAAAAGGGCAGTATCCAGTTCAGCGTATCCAAAAATGTAGGCAGGAATACGATTTGAAACAGCAGGTAGCGTATGCCCCAGCTGATTTCTTTGGTTGTGAGGCGGATGTGCAGAAAATTATTTTTGGTCATATCAGTTCAGCATTTTCTTCAGCTTGTAAAGCTCGTTCATGGCTTCAATGGGGGTAAGGGTTTCCACGGCAATGGAAGAAAGGGCGTCGCAAACCTGCTGGGAGCGAAGATCCAGCATGCTGATCTGATCATCCTGCTCCGGCTGCAAAGGCGCAACATGCACGACACCGTTTTCTTCTTCCAGCTCCGTAAGGATCTCTCTTGCCCGATTGATAACGGCAAGGGGAAGTCCTGCCAGTTTGGCGACTTCCACACCGTAGCTATCGTCGGTAGCGCCGGGAATGATCTTGCGCAGGAAGATCATCTGATCGCCCCGCTTCTTCACGGCAATGTTGTAATTTTTTACATTGGAAAGCTTATTCTCCATGGTGGAAAGCTCGTGGTAGTGGGTGGCAAACAGGGTTTTTGCGCCCAGCTTGCGCACATTTGCGGCATATTCCAGCACAGCACGGGCGATTGCCATGCCGTCGTAGGTGGAGGTTCCGCGACCAATCTCGTCCAGAATCAGCAGGCTCTTGGCGGTGGCATACTTTAAGATGGATGCCACCTCGGACATTTCCACCATAAAGGTAGACTGACCGGATGCCAAATCATCGCTGGCGCCGATACGGGTAAACACCCGATCCACGATGCCCAGCCGCGCACTTCTTGCCGGCACGAAAGAGCCGATCTGCGCCATCAGTACGATCAGCGCGACCTGGCGCATGTAGGTGGATTTACCTGCCATATTGGGACCGGTGATGATGGCGACGGTGTTGTCCGTGCCGCCCAAATTGGTATCGTTGGGCACGAACAGAGAATCCTTCAGCATCACCTCCACCACCGGATGGCGACCGTCGGAAATAGTGATTTCGTTATCCAAAGTGATCTCCGGGCGGCAGTAGTTGCGCTGCACAGCTACGCAAGCCAAGCTGCAAAGGGTGTCGGTGGCAGCAACAGCAGCTGCCGACAGCTGCACCCGGGCAGACTGCTGGGCAAGGTATTCCCGCAATTCTGTGAAGATCTGATACTCCAAAGCCGTAAGCCGGTCCTTGGCATTCAGCACCTGATCTTCCAGTTCCTTTAATTCCGGCGTGATGTAACGCTCGCAGTTTGCCAGGGTCTGCTTGCGGATGTAGTGAGCCGGCACTTGGTCGGTAAAGGATTTGGAAACTTCGATATAATAGCCGAATACCCGGTTGAAGCTGACCTTCAAGGTGCGGATGCCGGTCTTTTCTTTTTCAGCGGTTTCAATGGCGATGATGGTGCCCTTGCCGCCATCCATAATGTCGCGCAGACGGTCAGCCTCGGCATTGGCACCGGGACGGATAATGCCGCCCTCGCGGACGGTCAGCGGAGGCTCGTCGACGATGGTGTTTTCAATTTTTTCTGCACAGTCGGTAAGGCAGTCGATGGCATCGTTCAATCGACCCAGCAGGGGAGACTCCAGCTTGGAAAGCTGACGCTTGATTTCCGGCAGCGCACGAATGCCCCGGGCAAGACCCAGAAGATCCCGGCAGTTGACGCTGCCTGTGACGATTCTTGTCATCACGCGCTCCAAATCGGAAACATCCTTTAATGCTTCTGCCAATTCACTTCGTGTGATGGTGTCGTTGACCAGTTCTTCCACAGCCGATTGCCGGCGACCGATCTCTGCAGCATCCAGCAAGGGCTTTTCCAGCCAGCTGCGCAGCATCCGTCCGCCCATGGCGGGTTTGGTCTGATCCAACACCCAAAGAAGAGAGCCCTTCTTTTCCTTACCGCGCATGGTCTCTGTCAGTTCCAGATTCCGGCGGGCATCTAAGTCCAGCTCCATAAACTTGCCGGTGGTGTAATATTCGATGGTGCGGATGTGGGAAAGGTCGTTTTTCTGCAAGGTAAGTAAGGTCTGCAGCAGCGTGCCGCTGGCGATGATGGCTTCCGGAAGACCCGCAAGACCCAGCTGACTCAAGGAAATACCAAAATGGTTTTCCAGCAGTCCGGCGGCAGCGTCTTCATCAAACTGGTCGTTGCGACCTTCGTTGACGCAGCACTTTAACCGCAAAAACAGCGCATCATCCAGCTCTGCGCAGTGGACATTTTCGCCGCCACGAAGCACCTCAGAGGGCGCAAAGCGACCCAGCTCCGAAGCAGCAGAAGCACTGTCTGCGCACACCGTTGCAAAAAATGCGCCGGTGGAAATATCGCAAAATGCAAGACCGAAACGGTCACTGCTTCCGTAAACGCAGCCGAAGTAGTTATTCTTGCTTTCTTCCAGCATGCAGCTTTCGGTGACAGTGCCGGGGGTGACAATGCGGGTGATGTCCCGCTCCACAAGACCTTTGGTGGTGGCGGGATCTTGCATCTGTTCGCAAATGGCAACCTTATAGCCCTTTTGCACAAGGCGGGCGATGTATGCGTCCACGCTGTGGTAGGGCACGCCGCACATGGGAGTCTGCTCTTCCTTGGGCTTGCTCCGGTCACGGGTGGTCAGGGTCAGATCCAGTTCCCGGGATGCGGTCTTGGCATCCTCGTCAAACATTTCGTAAAAGTCACCTAAGCGAAAGAACAGAATACAGTCCTGATTCTGCTCTTTTATGGCATGGTACTGCCGCTGCATGGGTGTTAATTCAGAGGTTGGTTTTGACATAATATGTTCCTCTTTCTGTGAATTGAAAATTGAAAGTTGAAAGTTGAAAATTATTGGTATTCATAATTTTCAATTTTCCATTTTCAATTGGCATCCGAAAGGATGCCTAAAAGGCTCCAGGTGGTGGAGCCGGTGATGGTGATGTTTTGATAGCTGCCGATGAGGGCATTGCTGCCTTCAAAGCGGACAAGTCTGCCGCCTTCTGTGCGGGCGGTGAGCTGCGTGCCATCCTTGCCGTCAACGAGGCAGCGCATGGTTTTACCCACATAATCCCCGTGGATCTGCTCAGAGATGGCATTTTGCACCGCGCAAAGCCGGTCAAAGCGGCGATTCTTTTCTTCCTTGGGGGTAGGATCTTCCATTTTAGCGGCAGGCGTGCCGGGGCGGGGGGAGAAGATAAAGGTAAAAAGGGAGTCGTAGCGCACCTGCTGGATCAGGGAAATGGTTTCCTCGAATTCTTCTTCTGTCTCACCGGGGAAGCCTACAATTACATCGGAAGTCAGCACCAGATCCGGCATAACGGACTTGGCATAATTAACAGCTTCCAGATACTTTTCCCGATCATAGTGGCGATTCATGGCTTTCAAGACCCGGGAAGAACCGGACTGGAAGGGAAGATGCAGCTGCTTGGCGATTTTATGGTTTGCCGCCATGGTGTCAAAAAGCTTATGAGAAGCATCTCTGGGGTGGCTGGTCATAAAGCGGATGAGAAATTCGCCGGGGATGGCGGCGATTTCCGCCAAAAGATCAGCAAAGTCAACGTTTTCTTCCAGATCCTTGCCGTAGGAATTCACATTCTGACCAAGCAGGGTGATCTCCTTGCAGCCGCTTTCAATAAGGCAGCGACACTCGGCTAAAATATCCTCTTTTTTGCGGCTGCGTTCCCGACCGCGGACATAGGGCACGATGCAGTAGGTGCAGAAATTGTTGCAGCCGTACATGATGGAAACCCAGCTTTTCAGGGTGTTGTCCCGGATCTGAGGGATGCCCTCGGCAATGGAGCCTGCCTCGTCTTCGATGTAAAACTGCCGCTTTTTCCGGCTCAAAACATTCCACAAGATCTCGGGAAACTGCCACAAATGATGGGTGGAAAACACACCGTCTACATGGGGGAAACTCTTTTTGATCCGGTCGGAGACTTTGGTTTCACCAGCCATGCAGCCGCAAAGGAAGATCCTTTGATCCGGATGGCGGCGCTTGGTGTGGGTCAGCGCACCTAAGTTACCGAATACACGCTGCTCGGCATGCTCCCGGATGGCGCAGGTGTTCATAACCACCACATCCGCACCCTCCGCTTCCTGCACGATGGCATAGCCGCTTTGCGCAAGGTAGCCACGCAGCTTCTCGGAATCGGCTTCGTTTTGCTGGCAGCCATAGGTCTCCACATAGGCAGTGGGGGTGCGACCTAAGCCCAGCCAGTAGGCATTTATTTTATCGCAGAAACCAAACTGCTGCTGCAGCTGGGTATCTGTAATCAAGGTGGTTTTGGTGTTCATAAGGGTCTCCTTTGGGAAATACTTTCTCAATCATAAATAATAGCATTTTTTCGCCAATATTGCAAGGGTTTATTGTGGATTCCGGCAATTGTAAACAATTTATGTTTTTCTTGCTTTTGGGTGCAGCCCATGATAGAATGTTTTTATCATTTTGCCGCTTTTGCGGAGGAAAGAGGATACTATGTTTTGTAAATTCTGTGGTGCGCAGCTGGAGGATAATTCCACTGTTTGCGCTTCCTGTGGGCAGGATAATACCGAAAAGCCTGCAAAAAAGAGCAGTGCGCTGAAAATCGTTTTGGCGGTGGTTGCGGGCATCGTTCTGCTGGCGATGCTGGGTACAATGGTCTACTATGGTCTTTATGGCACATTGAAGCCTAAGGCAAATGATGTGCTTTATAAGGATAACTACACCGTTGCAGATGAGGATATCGGTAGTGAGCTGAGCAAGGTCATTGCTACCCTCGGCGATGATCAGCTGACCAATGAGCAGCTGCAGATTTTTTACTGGATGCAGATTTATAATTATGGTTATTATGCCGGTTGTAATTTCAATAAGCCCTTGAACGAGCAGATCATGGATGATAGTAGCGGTAAAAACTATCAGCAGTACTTCCTGGAAACAGCTTTGACCAGCTGGAATCAGTATCAGGCGCTGGCACAGATGGCTGAGGAGGCGGGCTTTAAGATTCCGGATGAGTATCAGAAGGTGCTGGACGAACTGCCCGAGACTTCGGAAAAGAATGCCGAAGATGGCGGCTTTGCCTCTGTGGCTGAAATGCTGGAAAAGGATTTCGGCAAGGGTGTTACCTTTGACAGCTATCAGAAATTCTTTGACCTTTTCTATGTCAGCAATCTTTATTTCAGCAGCCTTGTGGACAAGCTGGAAGCAACCGATGAAGAAATCGAAGCCTATTATGAGAAGAATAAGGATGCTCTCAAGACGGAATGGGGCACCAAGATCACAAAGGAAAGCGGCAAGGTGGTGGACGTGCGCCATGTGCTGATCCAGCCTGAAAAGACCAAGGACGAATCGGGCAAAGAAGTTATCACCGATGCAGCATGGGAAGCCTGCCGGGAAAAGGCGCAGAAGATCTATGATGAGTGGCTCAAGGGCGAAACCAACGAGACCACATTCGGTGATCTGGCTTACAAAAACAGTGTCGACGGAAATAAGGACGAGGGTGGTCTTTACACGAATATCTCCAAGGGTGTCATGGTAAAGGAATTTGAAGACTGGTGCTTTGATGAAAGCCGCAAGCATGGCGATCATGGCTTGGTAAAGACCCAGTTCGGCTACCACATCATGTTCTTTGTAGACGCAGAGGAAGGTTGGATTCGTCTTAGCCGTGAAGGTGCTTTGGGCGATAAGGCGGATACCCTGCTTGCCGATATTCTGAAGGAAAATACTGCAGACATTAACTATAAGCAGATCGTTTTGAGCAATGTAAATCTTTCCGGAAACTAAAAATTGCGGTGCGCATTGGAGATGCGCACCGCTTTTTTCTGCTAAAAAGCTTTACTTACCTTACATTTCGTGGTAAAATAACCATTATCTTACTGACAAAAGCTGGGAGAAAGAGAATGATAGAACAAGAATCCAGGCGTCTGAAATTAGATAAAACCAAGTGTTTAATCGGGCTGGTTGTCGTACTTGCGGTGATCTTAGCTGCGGTGGTGGCAGCCACTATATTACTGATGCCGCAGCCTGCTGAGCCCACGCAGCCTACACAGCAACAAACGGAGCCGGTGCAACAAACCGAGACGACAACAGTTCCCACCGCTGCGCCGAAAGAGCTTACTTTGACAGCACCTGCGGAAACAGAATTTCTGTGGATGGAAAGAACATTGACATTTAGCGGTGATTCTGACCCCAATGCGTGTCTTACCATCAACGGTGAGGAGATTCCCCGCAGTGATAACGGCAGCTTTTCCTATGAATTTCAGCTGCAGTTTGGTTTGAATGAGATTACTGTCTGCCATGGAAAGACGCAGCTACAGTACAAGGTTGAACACCGCTATACTACGAAAAGCGTCTCTCCCGACAAGCAGATGACCTATAAGAGCGGAGAGACGGTGAACTTTGAGATCGTTGTGCGCAAGGGTAGTGTGGTTACGGCGAAGCTTGGAAGCACAGGCATTACCATGGAAAAGCAAACGGAAGCTGAAGGATTTGAGACTTATACCGGTACATATAAGCTGCCGTCGGACAACGCAAAGAACATAAATCTGGGTGCAGCGACCTTTACGGTTACCTGCGACAGTGTGGAAGAGACCTACACCTCCGGCGAGATCATCTGCAAAAAGAATGAGCAGCTGCAAAGCACAAATCCCAATGTTACCCCGGCTTACGGCGATTATATCGATGTGGGCTCCGGCTATATTGTGGAGATCATTGAACCTTCTGCGGAAACCTTCGACGGAAAGACGAGATACGATTATTCTGACCCCCGCAATAACTATCTGCCGGAAGGAACGGTGGACTACGGTTTGAGCGATAAGGTCTACGATAAAACCGGAAACCTTAGTTACCGACTGCTGCGGTGCGGCTACCGGGTGTATACAAAGCGGAAGAATTATCCGGGAGCGGATAATGTAGAGGTGGTCAAGTGCTATAAAGGCAGCCTGCCGGACCACAATGAGGTGGGCATTTCGTCTGTAGCTGTAGAGGGCAGTCATACCATGCTGGTCTTTGATACCATGTGGAAAGCGCCATTCTATTTTGATTTAAAGCCTGTTGAGTATAATGATCCCGGGGCACGGGACTTTAAAGTGGTTGGTGTAACGGCAAAGTATGTAGAGATCACATTCTGTTATGCCACCAAATTTGAAGGAACTGTGGAAATTCCGGCAGACAATCCGCTGTTTAAATCTGCCGAACTGAAGCAAAACGAGAAGGATTGCACCCTGCGGCTGTATTTGAAGGAAACCGGCGGTTTCTACGGCTGGGACTGCTATTACAACGAAAACGATCAGCTGTGTTTCCTGTTTTTGAATCCCACACCGGCAGCAAAGGCAGAAAATGCCTACGGTGCAGATCTGACGGGATTGCGTATTATGATCGATGTGGGTCATGGCGGCTTAGATGGCGGCACATATGCCAAGGATGCAAACGGTAAGAGAGTGGACGAAGCAGATCTGAATCTGGAGCTTGCGTTCCTGCTGCAAAAAGAGCTGGAAAGCATGGGTGCTACCGTAATTATGAACCGTACCGATGATACCAGCCTGACGGTTGTTCAGCGGATTCAGGCACTGAAGGATGCAAAGCCGGATTACTGCATCGCGATCCATCATAATTCCTTTAGCGAGCTTTCCAGCGTGCATGGCTGCGGTGTTATGTATTTTACGCCTCAATCCAAGGCTGCTGCAGAAGCGGTTTACGAGCAGATCAAGAGCAGTAACGTTTATCGGAAGACATATCTTCACTGGAATCCTTACTATGTGGCGCGGGAGTCGGTTTGCCCCGTGGTGCTGGTAGAGTGCGGCTACATGACAAATCCGGAGGATTTGGCAGGCGCATTGGACTCTGCAACGGTGCAGCAGAAAGCAAAGGATATGGCACAAGGCATTGCGGATTACTTCTTAAAGCAATAAATAAAAAGACCGGAGATATCCGGTCTTTTTATTTTAAAGCCAAAGTGGCAAAGATTTGTGTCGTAATGTCGTGGTATTCTGCCAAATCGGTGGTTTTGCGCAGGCGCTTGCCCAGCTTTTCACTGTTTTGGAATCGAGGAAGCAGCATGCCCCAATGCTCCTTCAAGCGGAACATGGCATTGCGCACCCCGCCGAAGAGCGCTGTGTATTCTTCTTCCAGCTCCTGCATGAAAGGGGCTAGCATTTCTACCTTCGTGCCGCCGCAGAGCATGCCCGGATCTGCAACCAGACCTCTGCCGATCATAACGGAATCTGTAGGGCAGGAATCAGCCTGCTCTTTTTCTGTGATATCGCCATTGTAGCAAAGGGGGTTTTTGCTGTTGCTTAGAGCGTACTGAAACATTTCCATGTTCACATCGCCGCTGTAAAACTGCTTGCGCACCCGGGGATGTACTGTCAGCTCTTTGATGGGATAACGGTTGAAGATTTCCAGCAGAGCCGGAAATTCCTCGGCTTCGTTGATGCCAAGCCGGGTCTTGACAGAGATTGGCAGGGGCGCATCCCGATAGATGGCACTCAAAAACCGGTCAAGTGCTTCGGGATTTCGGAGCATGCCGCTGCCTTTTCCTTTTCCCACCACCGTACCGGAGGGGCAGCCTAAGTTCAAATTCACCTCATCATAGCCCCGCAGCTTGCATTGCTGCGCAGCCCAAAGAAAATCCTCCGGTACTTTCGACATGATCTGCGGAACGGCAAAGAAGCTTTCTGTGTTTGCAAAGGGCACTTCCCGGGCTTCCCGGGCGGTCAGCTCCCGGTGAATCGTGGGGGAGATGAAGGGCATATAGTAGCGGTCCACACCGCCGAAATACTTATGGTGCAGACGGCGGTAAACGCTGTCTGTCAGCCCTTCCATAGGGGCGAAATAGTAACGCATAATTTACCTCGTGTATGTATAAGCCGCCCTTAAAAAGGGCGGCTTTTGCTTAGATTTCCATGATAACAGGCAGGATCATAGGATTGCGCTTGGTCTGCTTGTAAAGATAGCCGCTGAGGTCATTTTTGATTGCGGATTTCATGGTCGCCCAGTCACGGGTGCGCTTGCGGGCGCAGCGGTCGATGGCTTCCATTGCCACTTCCCGCAGCTCTTCCATCAAGTCCTCAGACTCCTTGACGTAAATAAAGCCTCTTGTGATGATGTCCGGTCCGGAAATGACGCTGCCGTCCTGGCTGGAAAGATTCACGCACACCACGATCATGCCGTCCTGCGCCAGATGCTTGCGGTCGCGAAGCACCACGCTTCCCACATCGCCAACACCGGTGCCGTCAACAAACACCTTGCCGGCAGGTACAGTGCCTGCAATTTTGCAGCTTTTGGAGGACAGTTCGAAAACGGTGCCGATTTCGCCAATATGCACATTGGCAGGCTTGACGCCCATCGTCTGCGCCAGCTTGCCGTGGATCTGCAGCATCCGCTGCTCACCGTGCACGGGGATGAAGAACTTTGGCTTGGTCATAGCGTGGATGATCTTCAGCTCTTCCTGGCATGCGTGACCGGAAACATGAAGACCTTCGCTCTTTTCATATACCACATCGGCGCCCTTGCGGTAGAGCTCATTGATAATGCGGGAAACCGCCTTTTCATTGCCGGGAATGGCAGAAGCGGAAATGATGATCCGGTCGCCTGCGGTGATATCCACCTGCTTATGGGTGGAAAATGCCATGCGGTACAGCGCAGACATATTTTCACCCTGGCTGCCGGTGGAAACGATGACTACCTTGTTTTTCGGCAGACTCTTAATGGCAGCAAGGTCAACAATGGTGCCTGCCTTGATTTTCAGATAGCCCAGTTCTTCGGCAACCTTCAGCATATTTTCCATGCTTCTGCCGGAGACTGCTACTTTTCTGCCGTAGCGCTGGGCAGTAGCCAGTACCGCTTGAATGCGGTGCATGTTGGATGCAAAAGTGGTGACGATGATCCGCTGATCGCAATTTTTGAATTGCCGGTCGAGGCTTTCAGCAACGATGGTTTCGCTGGGGGTGTAGCCGGCGCGTTCTACATTGGTAGAGTCAGCCAGCAGCGCCAGAATACCCTGGTTGCCCAGCTCGCCAAAGCGGGTCAGATCCGTCATGCCGCCAACGGCGGTAGGGTCGATTTTAAAGTCGCCGGTCATGACAACAGTGCCCACCGGTGTGTGGATGGCGAAAGCCACCGCATCGGCGATGGAATGGTTGACATGAATGAATTCCACAGTAAAGCAGCCGGCTTTTACTATGTCGCCGGGCTTGTGGGTGATCAGCTTGACTACCTTATCAAGATTGTGCTCTTCCAACTTGAGCTTGATAAGTCCGTTGGTCATAGCAGTGCCGTGAATGGGGCAGTTGACTTGCTGCATGCAGTAGGGGATAGAGCCGATGTGGTCTTCGTGACCGTGGGTGATAAACATACCCCGCAGCTTCTTCTGGTTAGCCACCAGATAGGAAAAGTCGGGGATCACCAGGTCAACACCGTACATTTCCTCGTCCGGGAAACCAACACCGCAGTCCATAACGATCATGTCCTTGCCGTATTCCAGCACGGTGATATTCTTGCCGATCTCGTCAAGACCGCCAAGAGGGATGATTTTCAGTTTTTCAGCCAAATGAGATACTCCTTTCAAAAATGGGGCTAAAAAAGCCATAGCAAAGTAAGCAGCCATCCGTTCCCAATCCGGCCCCGTATCGCCATTTCGAGAAAGAACGCCCGCATAATGTATGAATTTTTGCGTTGCCCGGGGGTGCCTCCCCGGTGCATCTACAAGCAGTATAACACATTTCAGGGGAAAAGTATACTTTTATTTTTTGACAGCTTTTGTCGAACACCAAAAACCGGATGAAAAACTTTCAAAAACTTGATAATTGCAGTTGCACCAACCGTTTAATTTTGCTATAATACCCTTTATAGTAGGAATAGTATGGGCAGTGATACCCATTTTGAAGGAGGCGACGCTATGAATAAGAAGCTTGGCAGGCTCTTTTGGCCGGGACTTTGGACATATTTTGCATTTATGATCGCGTTTGCAGCTGCGGCTGCGCTGACCCGCAATTATATCCTTGCCGCTGCGGAGGCTGTGATCACACTGGCACTGATTATTTATTATCTGCTGTGCCGTAACCGTCGCCGCAAGGAAATCCAAAACTATGTAAAAGCTTCTTTCCAGACCGGCACTACCGACACACCGTTTCCCATGGTGCTGTTTCGCGTCGGCGATGGCAGCATTATCTGGACAAATGAGCGCTTTGAAGCCATTACCGGCTATCAGGAGAAGTATTTGCAGCAGCCGCTGCAGCAGTTTTTGCCGGATGTACAGACCGATTGGCTTACCGCAGGCAAGAATGAATGCCCCTTTGATATGACCCTTTCCGGTCGTAGATATCGAATCTACGGCACAACTGCAAAGGCAGACGACCCGGATGGCACTGTGCTGGGCATGCTGTATTTCAGCGATCTGACAGAGCTTTACCAGGTGCGGGATGAATATATCCGTTCCCGCCCCGTCGTGGCGCTGATTTTGGTGGATAACTACGAGGAGATGACCAAAAATCTGTCGGAAGGTGATATGTCGGGTCTGAATGCCCGGATAAACGATGTGATCGCAGAGTGGACGGAAGCGTATCACGGTCTTTTGCGCCGGCTGGAGCGTAACCGGTATTTGCTGGTGTTTGAAAAGCGGGATCTGAACCGGGCGGTGGAGGAAAAATTCTCCTTGCTGGAGAAGATTCACCAAGTGGAAAGTCCTTCGGGACTTGCAGCATCTGTTTCTGTCGGCATTGGTGTGGATGCTGTCAATTTTGAAGAAAGCTACAATTTTGCTGCCCTTTCTATCGAAATGGCACTTAGCCGCGGCGGTGATCAGGCAGTTGTGAAGGATCGGTTTAACTTTACCTTCTACGGTGGACGCAACAAAGAAGCCGACCGGCGCAGCAAGGTCCGCTCCCGCGTGACAGCCAATTCGCTGATGGAGCTGATCGGACAGTCCAGCCAGGTGTTCATTATGGGTCACAGAAATGCAGACCTTGACTCTCTGGGCGCTGCCATGGGCATCAGCTGTATGTGCCGCAAAAAGGGCAAGAAGGCCCATATCGTGCTGGATTTGGAGAAAAATGCCGCAGGCAAGCTGCTGGAAGAAATTCTGCAGGTTCCCGAATACGCGGATATGTTCATCACCGGTCAGGATGCCATGCTTTTGTGCGACAACCACAGCATTTTGGTCGTGGTGGATACCAACCGTCCGGATCAGGTAGAGTGGAAGCCGTTGCTTGAGGCCATTTCCAAGGTCTGCGTTGTGGATCACCACCGCCGTGCTGCGGATTACATCAATCCTGTTGTTGTGAATCTGCACGAGCCTTATGCGTCCTCCGCATCGGAGCTGACCACAGAGCTTTTGCAGTACAGTGTGGATAAGTCTGATGTACTTCCTATTGAGGCAAAGAGTCTGCTGGCGGGTATTTTCCTGGACACCAAGAGCTTCAACATCCGGACCGGTGAGCGTACCTTTGAAGCGGCAGCTGTGCTGCGCAAGTGGGGCGCAGATACGGTGCAGGTGAAGAAATTGCTGCAAAATGATTTCCAGGATACCATGGCGAAGTACCAGATCATCAAATCCGCCCGGCTTTACCGGCAGGAGATCGCCATAGCGGCGCTCAACACCGGCACATCCCGGACTTTGGCAGCTCAGGCGGCGGATGAGCTTTTGAACATTGCCGGCTTAACGGCATCCTTCGTTTTGTACCCGGAAGAGGATCAGGTCGTCATATCTGCAAGAAGCATTGGCGATGCCAATGTGCAGGTGATCCTGGAGCCGCTGGGTGGTGGCGGCAATACTGCTACAGCCGGCGCACAAATGAAAAATTGCAGCGTCAAGGAAGCGCTGGATCAGCTGGTGGCTTCCATTGACCGTTTCTATGAACAATAAGACAAGGAGTATTTACCATGAAAGTAATTCTGTTACAGGATGTAAAAGGCAAGGGCAAGAAGGGTCAGATGATCGAAGTGTCTGACGGCTATGCAAGAAATTATATGCTGCCCAAGAAGCTGGCGCAGGAGGCAACTGCTGATGCCATCAATACCATGCGCATGAACGACAAGGCCACCCAGGAGCGCATCGCCAAAGAAAAGGCAGAAGCTTTGGCACTTTCCAAGCGTCTGCGGGAAATGACCATTGTGGTCAAGGCAAAGGGCGGCGGAGCAGGTCGGCTCTTTGGCGCCGTTACCAACCAGGAAATCGCAAATGCGCTGGAGGGTCTCGGCATCAAGCTGGATAAACGGAAGATCGTTCTTTCCGAAAATATCAAGAATGTGGGAACTTACACCGTGACCTGCAAGCTGGGCTACGAAATTTCTGCGCCTTTGAGCGTCAAGATCGAGGAAGCGTAAAAAGCATACAAAGGAAGGTGCATCACCATGGCTATGGATGAACAGCTATTAAGCCGTCGCATGCCCCAGTCGCTGGAGGCAGAGCAGGCTGTGCTGGGCTCGATTCTGATCGACAGCCGCTGTATTACAGATATTATCGGCATTTTGCGGCCGGAGGATTTTTATCTGGAACAGAATAAGGAGATCTACGAGGCGATCTACAGCATGTTCAACTATGCCCAGACCATCGATCCGGTCACTGTGCTGGACAAGATGAAGCAAATGGGCGTTTACCATGACAATTCCAGAGAGTACATCCTGCAGCTGATGGAGATCACCCCCACAGCTGCCAATGCCGTGCGCTATGCAAACATTGTGCGGGATATGGCTATGCTGCGCGCCCTCGCCCAAACCGGCAGCGAGATCGCGGAGTCGGTTTACGATCAAAAGGGCACACCTGCAGAGGTGCTGGAGCTGGCGGAAAAGAAGATCTATGCCCTGCGCAAAGGCGAGTGCGGAGATTCGCTGGAGCATATCGGCACGGTTATGTATAAGGTTTTTGACCATCTGAACGAGCTGAGCCAGTCGGATTCTGCCATTCCCGGTCTTTCCACGGGTATGCGGGATCTGGATTCTAAGATCAACGGTCTGAATAAGGGTAATCTCCTGCTGATCGCTGCCCGTCCTGCAATGGGTAAGACCTCTTTTGCCCTCAATATCGGCTTAAATGTGGCGAAAAAGTACAATAAGACCGTTGCGTTCTTCTCTCTGGAAATGTCCCGGGAGGAGCTTGCCATGCGTCTTCTTGCCAGCGAAAGCTTTGTGGACAGTCAAAAAATGGCTACCGGCAAGCTCAGCGAAGAGGAGTGGACCAAGCTTTGCATGGCATCCGCTGCCCTCAGTCAGACGGATATTCGCGTGGATGACAACGGCGCCATTACCGTTGCGGAAATGCTGGCAAAATGCCGCCGGCTGGAGAATTTGGGTCTTGTGATCATCGACTATCTGCAGCTGATGCAGGGCTCCGGAAACGGCAGAGCCAGCGACAACCGCGTTACGGTGGTCAGTGATATTTCCCGTACACTGAAGGTTATGGCGAAGGAACTGAATGTTCCGGTCATTTGCTTGAGCCAGCTGAACCGTGCGGCAGAAAGCCGCAGCGATAAGCGTCCTATGCTTTCTGACCTGCGTGAATCCGGCTCTATCGAGCAGGATGCCGACAGCGTCATGATGCTCTATCGTGACGAATACTATAATCCCGACACGGAAGACAAGAACATTGCCGAATGCATCGTGGCGAAGAACCGCCACGGTGAGATCGGCACAGTGAAGCTTCAGTGGCTGCCCCAGTATACCACCTTTGCTGACCGGGAGTGGAAGCATGCTGAATGAGCTTTTGAGCCAGCTGCGGCGGTATGACATGCTGCAGCCGGGGGAGCAGGTCACATGCGCGGTTTCCGGCGGCGCAGATTCCATGGCGCTGCTGTGGGGTATGTATCTTCTGCGTGATAAGCTGGGGATCACCTTGGCAGCTGCCCATTTTAACCATCATCTTCGCGGTGAGGAATCCCAGCGGGATGAGGATTTTGTCCGGGAATTCTGCAATCGCTTTGATATTCCTTTGACGGTTGGGGGCGGGGAAGTAAAGCCCGGGAAAAAAGGCTTGGAGGCTGCGGCAAGAGATGCCCGCTATGCGTTTTTAAGCACTTTGCCCGGCAAGATCGCCACCGCCCATACAGCAGACGATAATGCAGAAACGGTGCTGATGCACTTAGTTCGCGGCACGGGGCTGAAAGGCCTCGGCGGCATCATGCCCGTAAACGGCAGCTTTATCCGTCCTATGCTTACCTGCACGCGGCAGCAGGTGCTGGCTTTGCTGGAGGAATACCATATTTCTTATGTAGAAGACAGCTCCAATGAAGAGGATCTGTTTTTAAGAAACCGCCTGCGGCACCATGTTATGCCGATTTTAAAGCAGGAAAATCCCCGAATTGCGGAAAATCTATCTGCTATGGCGATGGAGCTGCGCTCAGATGAATCGGCGCTTTCTTCCATGGCGGCTTTTGAAAAGTTGCCGGATGTGGAAGAATTGAAGCAGCTGCCCCAAGCAGTGCGCAGCCGGATGCTGGAGCGTTTTTTGAAGGACAATGGCGTTAAAGAGCCGGAGCGCGCCCATATTGCCATGGCGGAAAACCTTGTTTTCTCCCCGAAGCCGTCTTCCTTTGCCCGGTTTCCCGGCGGTGTGACGGTGCGGCGGAATTATGACCGCTTGGAAGCCAATCCGGAAGGCAGGGCGCTTGAAACGCTGCGATTGCCGAAATTGGGCAGTGTGGACATTTCCGGTTTTCGCATTACGGTGCAGCCGGCAGAGCGTATAGAGAATACATCGGCGGTATTCACGGTTGCTCCGGTGGGCGACTTGTATGTCAGATGCCGCCAAAGCGGCGATGAGATCCGCCTTTCCGGCGGCACAAAGCTTCTCAAAAAGCTGTTTATCGACCGAAAGATTCCGGCACATCAGCGGCTGCAGATCCCCGTAATTGCGGATGGGGAGGGCGTGCTTGGAGTTTGTGGAATCGGCGTTAATTTGGATCGGGCAGCCCGGGAGCTTCCGGCGGTACAGATCCGGTTTGAAAATATCCCGTAAGAGAAATATAGCGGAGGGTTTTATGGAAAGAGATATTATGAAAGTGCTGCTCACCCAGGAGCAGATCCAAGATCGCATTCAGGAGCTTGGCAAGATTCTGTCTGAAGAGTATGCCGGCAAGGACCCTGTTGTGGTTGGCGTACTGAAGGGTGTTGTGGTGTTTTACGCGGATATGATCCGCCAGCTGAGCGTTCCCTGCCAGATGGATTTCATGTGGATATCCTCCTATTCCGGCACCACTACTACCAATACCATGCAGGTCAAACGGGATGTCAGTGCGGACATTAAGGGTCGCCATGTTCTGATTTTGGAAGATATTTTTGACACCGGCAATTCTCTTGATTTTACGTATAAGCATCTTTTGGAGAAGGAGCCGGCATCGCTGAAAATTTGCACGCTGCTGGATAAGCCCTCCCGCAGAAATCCTGCTATTACGCTGAAGGCAGACTATGTGGGCTTTGAAGTGCCCAATGAATTCGTGGTGGGCTATGGCTTGGATTATAATGAGCATTACCGGAATCTGCCCTATGTGGGTGTGCTGAAGCCGGAAGTATATGAAAAATAAGGAGTATCCATTTTGAAAAAGCGCAGTATATTCTCTGTAATTTTATATGTAGGCATTTTAGCGCTGCTGCTTTCCTGGGTGCTGGGTGCCTTTGGTGGCGGCACCGATGATCTGACCTATTCTCAGATCGTGGAGCTGTTTGAAAACCAGCAGGTCAAAAGCTTTGTGGTGCAGGAGCAGAAGATCCACCTGACTCTCCACGAGCCTTACGACGGCAAGGAAAAGCTTATCTGCAATCTGGCAGATGCGGACAGCTTCCGGCAGGAAATGTGGGAGCTTTTGCAGCAGCAGAAGGAAAACGGCACACTGGAAAGCTATGACTTTATGCCCGAGGAAGGTTTCAATGTTTACGATCTGGTTTGGCCATTGCTGATCGTTGGCGGCGTTCTGCTGCTGCTGTGGTTTATTCTGATGTCTCGGGCACAGGGCGGCGGCAATCCCATGGCCAATTTTGGCAAGGCACGGACGGTGCTGGGTGTGCCGGACGGCAAAAAGGTGACATTTGACGATGTTGCCGGTGCAGACGAAGAAAAGCAGGAGCTGCAGGAGGTCGTTGATTTCCTGCGGGATCCGGAAAAATATAAGAAGATCGGCGCCCGCATTCCCCACGGTCTGCTTTTGGTAGGCCCTCCCGGTACCGGTAAGACGCTGCTTGCCCGGGCGGTGGCAGGTGAGGCGGATGTACAGTTTTTGTCCATTTCCGGTTCTGATTTTGTGGAGATGTATGTGGGTGTCGGCGCAAGCCGCGTCCGCGATTTGTTTGAGCAGGCAAAGAAGATCGCTCCTGCCATTATTTTCATCGATGAGATCGATGCGGTGGGTCGCAAGCGCGGGTCCGGCCTTGGCGGCGGTCACGATGAAAAGGAGCAGACTCTCAACCAGCTGCTGGTGGAGATGGATGGCTTTGGCAGAACGGAAGGCGTGATCGTTCTTGCGGCGACCAACCGCCCCGACATTCTCGACCCTGCGTTGCTGCGTCCCGGTCGGTTTGACCGCCAGATCCATGTGGGTCGTCCGGATGTGAAGGGCAGAGAGGAGATCCTCAAGGTCCATGCCAAGAATAAGCGGCTGGATGGCACGGTGGATTTAAAAACCGTCGCCCGTTCCACCTCCGGCTTTACCGGCGCAGATTTGAGCAATCTTCTGAACGAGGCTGCCATTATGGCTGCCCGGGAAAATTGCCCCGTGATCTCCATGGAGAATCTTAACGAGGCGATGATGAAGATCGTTGCCGGTCCTGCCAAGCGCAGCCGTGTGCAGACCCGCCGGGACTTAAAGACTACGGCAATCCACGAAGCCGGTCACGCGGTGGCAACCTACAAGCTGCCCACCCAAGACCCGGTGCTGCATATCACCATCATTCCCAGAGGTCAATCTCTGGGTTCTACATGGTCACTGCCTCACGATGATTCTTCCAACATGACCCGCAATGAGATGTACGAGGAAATTGTAAGTCTGCTGGGTGGTCGTGTGGCGGAGGACCTGTTTATCGGCGATATTTCTGTGGGCGCTTCCAATGATATCGAACGGGCAACCGAGCTTGCCAAGGATATGGTCGCTCGTTACGGCATGTGCGAAAAGCTGGGAACGGTCAGCTACCTTGATGGCGGCGAGGTGTTCATCGGTCGGGATTATCAGAATACCAAGAGCTATTCTGAAAAGGTGGCGGCTACTATTGATGATGAGGTGAAGCTTCTCATCGACAAGGCTTATGATCACTGCAAGAAAATTCTTACTGAGAACTCTGACAAAATGGCAGAGGTGGTCAAGTTCCTTTTGGAGCATGAGAGCATGACCGGCGCTCAGTTTACCGCCTGCATGGAAGGAAACGAGATCGGCGAAGCATCTGCTACGGCTCTGTTTGACGCGGAAGTAGAAGAAGAACAATAATGCAAGCGCCCGTGGGAGACCCCACGGGCGCTTTTTTATAGTACAAAAAAGAAAATGCTGATAAATTGCAGAAGGCTTCCAAGCACCACAAATATGTGGAAGATACTGTGAAACCATCGTTTTTTTGAGCCGATTCCATAGAGGATCGCGCCAATGGTATAGGCGATACCACCGCTTAGCAGCCAGTAAAAGCCGGGCGCAGTAAGTACATGCATGCTCTGCTTGATAAAGGGCAGAATCGCCCAGCCCATACAGATATAGCACACCATAGAAAAGACATTATATTTTTTCAGATCGATAGCAGTCAAGGTGACGGCAACGGCTGTCAATCCCCACTGAAACAGCAATAGTCCCCAGGCAAGGTCTGGATAGACCGGTCGGAAGCCGGAAAGAAGAATTGGCGTATAAGTTCCGGCAATCAGAATATAAATGGTGCAGTGATCTAAGATCTGCAGTACCTTTTTTCCGGTTCCGGCTTTCATGCCGTGATAGATGCTGGACATGGTATAGAGCCAAACCATGCTGATGCCATAGATCATAGATGATCGCACCGGCAATGTCCCAGCCGTTTCCTCGCAAAAATGCCCGTGCAGAGCATAGGACAAGCACGATCACTGCCAAAGCACCACCGACGATGTGGGTGACCATGTTCATGATCTCTTCGCCTTTGGTATAGTCCGGCAGATGCCTGTCGCGTAATTTAATTCGTTTCATGTTTTCGTCTCCTTTGCCGGGGTATGTAATTATTATAGCGGTAGAACGGTTTTTGTGGTGCTACGATAGAGAAAACAGCCTCTCCTTTGGGTGGAAGAGGAATTCTACAGCCGGTAGAGAAAGAAAACGATTGACAAATGTCTGCCGGTGAGATACAATTTAACGCAGTTATGTTTAACACTTAGGAGAGATACATATGAAGAAGACCCCCTTTTTAACGCTTGATAAGGCCAAGGAAATCGCAGCCGTGATTCCGACGCCCTTTCATATTTATGACGAAGCCGGTATCCGCAAGAACGCCCGGGCTTTGAAGGCTGCATTCAGCTGGAACAAGGGCTACAAAGAGTACTTTGCGGTAAAGGCGACTCCCAACCCTTATATTCTGCAGGTGCTGAAGGAAGAAGGCTGCGGCTGCGACTGCGCCAGCTACACAGAGCTTTTGCTTGCCCAGGCGGTTGGTGTTACGGGACATGATATTATGTTCTCTTCCAATGTGACACCGGAGTTGGATATGCGCAAGGCTTACGAGTTGGGCGCATATATCAATCTGGACGATGCAACCCATGTGGAATTTTTGCATCAGGTAGCAGGTGCAGTGCCGGAAACGGTGTGTCTGCGGTATAACCCCGGCGGCTCTTTCTCTTTGGGTAATACCATTATGGACATGCCCCGGGATGCCAAGTACGGCATGACGGAAGACCAGATGGCTGGTGCGATCAATCGCCTCATGGCGCTGGGTACCAAGCATTTCGGTATCCACGCATTCCTTGCTTCCAATACCACCACTAATGAGTATTATCCGGAGCTGGCTGCGAATTTGTTCCGTCTGGCAGTGCGGCTGCGCAATGCTACCGGCGCGCATATTTCCTTTATCAATCTTTCCGGCGGTATCGGTGTTGACTACCGTCCCGAGCAGCCCTGCTGCGACATCAACATCATCGGTGAGGGCGTCCGTCAGCGCTATGAGCAGATTCTGACGCCCCAGGGCATGGATGATATTGCGATCTACACGGAGCTTGGACGCTTCATGCTGGCGCCGTACGGTCACTTGATTTCTACCGTGCTGCATCAGAAGCACATTTACCGGGAGTATGTGGGCTTGGATGCCTGCGCTGCGGATTTGATGCGTCCTGCCATGTATGGCGCTTACCACCACATCACCGTACTGGGCAAGGAAACAGCCATTTTGGATCATGTTTACGATGTCACCGGCGGTCTTTGTGAGAACAATGACAAGTTTGCCATTGAGCGCAGCCTCCCTGAGGTGGAGATCGGTGATATTCTTGCTATCCATGATACCGGTGCTCACGGTCATTCCATGGGCTATAACTACAACGGCAAGCTCCGCTCTGCGGAAGTTCTTTTGAAAGAGGACGGTAGCTTTAAGCTGATCCGTCGTGCCGAAACCCCGGCAGATTATTTTGCTACTTTCGACACAAGCGAGTTTGAATTCAAATATTGATTTGTGCAATATATACAAAACACGTGCCGATTTTTCGGCACGTGTTTTGCGTTGTTTACAGTAAATTTGCATGCTATTTTGATTTATGTATGATATAATGTAAATGGGCGGAGGAAAACCGCCCATAACGTTGCGTGAATAAAGGAGCCTTTATGAATAATATATTATTTTTCATGATGCCAAAGGCCATGTGTGCGTACTTATATGATGATTTTACCATTCGCCAGGCATTGGAGAAAATGGAGACCGCCGGTTTTGCGGCTCTGCCCATTCTCAATAAGCGGGGAGAGTACCGGGGCACATTGACAGAAGGCGACCTGCTATGGGCAGTCAAGAATATGTGTTATATGGATATGCGGCAGGCAGAAGCCCATCGCATTATGGAGATATCCAGAAGAAAGGATCATGTGCCCGTCCGGGTCACTACCTCCATGCAGGATTTGGTGGAGCGGGCAAGCACCCAGAATTTCGTTCCGGTTGTGGATGACAAGGATACATTTATCGGCATTGTAACCCGTAGTGCCATCATTAAGTATTGCCGTCAGCAGCTGTTTGCAGAAGATTGAGATACATATCCCCGCAGGCATAGCCTGCGGGGTGCTTTTTTTGGTTGCAAAGTGGCTGGAAATTTGATAAAATACTAAGGAATATACCTTGGAGGAAAGTTATGAACAGCGAAAGATCCAAGAATCTGATCGGTGCCAATATTTCTGCTTACCGCAAGCGGACAGGATTGACACAGGCAGGTCTTGCAAATAAATTGAATTATTCTGATAAAGCGGTTTCCAAGTGGGAACGGGGTGAGTCCATACCGGATGTGCTGACGCTGATGCAGCTGGCGGAGCATTTTGGTGTCACTGTCAACGATCTTGTTGCTGACCCCAATGCGCTGCCGGAGCAGACCGGTGCGGTGCAGCAGGCCATGGGCAAGGTGGTGGAGCGCACATTAAAGCGCAAAGCCAACAAGCGGATCATTCTGGGCCTTTCATCCACACTGGTCTGGTTTGTGGCACTGCTGATTTATGTGGTGATCTCCAGCATTGGGATTCCCTATAGCTGGCTGGCATTTTTCTATGCTGTGCCGGCGGATGCTATTGTTATGCTGAGCCTGCGTTCTGCATGGCATGATTTCCGCTGGAATCGGGCGCTGATCAGTACCATTATGTGGGGCGCACTTTTAAGCGTGTATATGACACTGCTGATCCTTGCGCATATCAGTGTATGGCGCATATTCCTGCTGGGTGTTCCCGGGCAGGTAGCGATCCTTTTATGGTTCCGGATGTTCCGGCATGATAAAACCAAGGAGAATGATGATGGACAAGAAACAGCTGCGCAAGCAGATTCGGGAGAAGAAGCAGGCAATGAGCCTGCAGGAAATTGAGCGCAAGAGCAAACTTTTGGCAGAAAAGTTTGTTGCCTCCGATGCCTACCGGCAGGCAAATACCGTTTACGGCTATCTTCCTTATAATCAGGAGGTGCGTACTGTGCCCATTCTGGAGCAGGCGCTTCGGGATGGCAAGCGGGTTGCCGTGCCGAAGGTTTACGGGGAGGAAATGAAATTCATTTATTTAAGCGATCTTTCCCAGGTTGCGCCCGGTTATTCCGGGATTCCCGAGCCCATTGCAGATGCGCCGATCGCGGACGATACCAAAGCGCTGGTGTTGATGCCGGGTCTGGCTTTTGACCCTCAGGGTCACCGCATCGGTTATGGCGGCGGTTTTTACGATAAGTTTTTGGCAGCAGAGCCGGAGCATCCGACGCTGGCGCTGTGCTATGATTTTCAGATGCTGCCCAAGCTGGAAACCGAGGAGTTTGATATCCCGGTGGACACGGTTTTGTGGGCATAATTAGGAGTTAACAATGGAGTATATTGGTGTTTTGGTGGTGGCAGCGCTGGTTTTCCTGCTGTGCTTTGCCGTTGACAAAGGGTTTACAAAGCTATTTCGCAGCCAGGCTCAGCACAGAAGCGGTCTTGCGGTGCGCTTAAATAAAAAGTACGGCGCATTTGGTCTGATTCTCTTTGCTTTGGGATTGGCAACGCTGTTTTCCGGTCTTTCAAAGGGTTGGCTGATGATCGCAGCCGGATTGCTGATTATTGTGGTGGGCATTGGTCTTGTGGTTTATTACATGACCTTTGGCGTGTTTTATGATGGTGATGGCTTCGTGCTGACCACCTTCGGCAAGAAAAGCAAGTTCTATCGCTATGCAGATATTCAAAGCCAGCAGCTTTATAACAGCTACGGCAACATTTTGATTGAATTATACCTGACAGATGGTCGCAGTGTTCAGCTGCAAGCCGGTATGACCGGCGTGTATCCGTTTATGGACAAAGCATTTGCTGCGTGGTGCGCCCAAAAGGAAATCGATCCGGAAAGCTGCAGCTTCCATGACCCGGAAAACAGCTGCTGGTTTCCCAATGTGGAGGATGTGTGATGCATATACCGCAGGGAACAACTGCTGAGCTGACCCTGGTTACCTTTCAGCAGGCGTTGGAGGCAGCCAATACACCAAACGAAAGCTATGATATTGAAAAGTGGCTCTATGCGCCGAATTTTTATTCCGAATATCGGTACATACTGGGAACGAGGGGGAAAAATCCGCTGATTTGCATTGGCATCAACCCTTCTACAGCCGAGCCGGATAATTTGGACAATACCCTCAAATCCGTGGAGCGCATTGCGCTTGGTAACGGATTTGACAGTTTTATCATGTTTAATGTGTATGCCCAACGGGCAACGGATCCGGTTGCCATGGAAAAGCAGTGCAATATGGCGCTGCATAAGGAGAATCTGGAGGCGTTCCGATATGTATTGTCCATTTCCGACAAGCCTGCCGTTTGGGCTGCATGGGGCGCAATCATCGAAAAACGGGACTATCTTGCCGATTGCGTGAAGGATATGGTAGAAGCGGGGCAGGAGTATGGCGCGACATGGTACTGCGCCGGTGCAATTACAAAAAAGGGGCATCCCCACCATCCGCTTTATTTGCGTAAGGATGAAAAAATCAAGCCCTTTGATGTGGAAGGCTATTTAAAAGGAAGATAAAAAGGAGGGACAGCATATGGACCAGAACTTGTGCGATACTTGCTGGTATTTTGATTATGACGAAGAATATGACGAGTATTACTGCATGATGGATCTGGATGAAGACGAGGTGTATCGCTTTTTTGCCACGCCCAAAAGCCGCTGTCCCTATTACAGACAGGGTGACGATTACACCCTTGCAAGGAGACAATGACATGAAACGATTGCTTGTCCTTTTGCCGCTGCTGATCCTGCTTGCAGGCTGCAGCGAAGAAAAGCCACAGCAAACACAGCCCCAGACCCAACCGCTGACCCAGGAAGCCACGCAGTCACAGACGGAAACCAAACCTACAGCCGGCAAAAAAGCGTTGGCATCGGTAGAACTTGGGGACGAGAATCTGGGTTTTTTGTCCATGGGAGCGGATTTGTTGCTGTTTGGCGAAGGATCCTTGTCCATCGTGGATGCCAAAACGCTGGAAATTGTGATTACTGAGAAAGTATCCGGTGTTCCGCTGCCCGAAAGTGGTCTTGTTTGGACGCATGCTGACGGTGTGGCATATTTTGATGATGCCGGCAAGGCTATCGTATTCTTGGGCACGAACCTAAAAGAAACCATGCGTTTGCAGATGCCGGAGGATATGGTTGGAACGGCATGCCTGGCTGCCGATTGGAACACAGTGTATTATTGCACCGCATCGGAGATCCGCGCACTGGACATGAAAATGGGTGTTTCCCGGCTGGTAATGGCACAGCCGTCCATCAAGCAGAGCGTGACCGGCGTGTTGCTGGACGGCGCAGTACTCAACTGCATTGAACTGGGAACCGACGGCAAAATGAAAACCGTGCTGATTTCTGCGAAAACCGGTGAAATTTTGTACGACGGAACATTTTTGAGTAATATGGTCGGTAGCGGTACGCGATACTATCTGACGATGGATCACAGATCCGTTGAGGAGATCATTTTTGGTGAAATTGAAGGAGAACCCCGGAATTTTTGGCCAAAACAGACACCGGAACGGTATCAGATCCTTCCGGAACGAAACGCTGTGGTTACGGCTTGTGCCGACGAAACGGGCATCATTCTTGACTACTACGATTTAACCGACGGTAAGCGTACGGCGAGCATTTGTATCGAAAAGCAGAATCGTGTAACGGCTTTTGCGGCGGAGACCGACGGCGGTATATGGGTGCTTTGCGGAAAGACAATGTATTTATGGGATCCGGACAGAAGTGAGCTGAAGGATACGCAGGTTTACACCATGCCCAGAATTACCCGTGAGGCACAGGACGCGGAGGGCTTAGCAAAGGTCAAGGAAAACGCCCAGGAACTGGGCCAGAAATTTGATGTGGATTGGTTGCTGGCAGACGATGCATGGCAGGTTATTCCCTGGGATTATACATTTGAAACGGAATACATTCCCCGGGCTTTTGAAGATGCGCTCGCAGAGCTGCATAATGCGATGACCAATTTCCCGGAAAACTTTTTTACACTGGCAGCAAAAAAATCGGAAAACAAAAAACTAACGATTGTTTTGGTACGGGAAATTAACGGCGCGCCGGAGAAAGGTACACTGGCCACCAATGGTTGTATTCAGTACCGCCTGGATGGCAATTTATATGTGGCATTACGAATGGATTCGGATTTGGAGCGCAATTTCTATCATGCGATAGGACATCTGATTGACAGCCGGGTGCTCAGCGCCGGCACAGCGTTTTATGAATGGGAGAAGCTGAATCCACCCAGCTTTGTCTACGATAACGATTATATTGCAAATCTGGATCGTAATGCTGCGGATTACTTGCGAGAATCTGATCGATGGTTTATTGATACGTTTTCCATGAGCTTCCCGGTAGAGGATCGTTCCCGGATCTTTGAGTATGCCTGCTTGCCGGGCAATGAGATGTATTTTACCTCGACGATTATGAAGCAGAAGCTGCAAAGAGTTTGCAAAGGTATCCGCGAAGCGTTTGAACTGGAAAGTGTTGAAGAAAAGTTCCTTTGGGAGCAGTATTTAGGCTGATAAAAAACCTCGGATGGTTTACCATCCGAGGTTTTTATGTATTAACTATTTCTCAGCCCCAGGGCAGATCATTTTCACCGCGGGGAGGGAGATCATCCGTGGGCGCCTCTGTAGGTGCTTCTGTGCTCTGTTCGGTAGGGGCTTCGGTGGGTGCGGCAGTGGGCTCATCTGTGGGAGCTTCAGTGGGTGCTTCGGTAGGAGCCTCAGTAGGGGTCTCTGTAGGCGCTTCGGTGGGAGCCTCGGTAGGTACTTCAGAAGGTATCTCAGTAGGTACCTCGTCAGGAGTGCTGTTTCCCTCAATTGTCAAACTGTTGTCCTTAAAGCCCAGCTTGCTTGTTTGTGTCTTTCCGTCTGCGTCCTTATAGGTTATGACCAATCCGTCCTTCTCAACGAGCTTGTAGTTCAAAGGATTCGCCGCCTGCTCACTTTCACTGCGCTCGTCAACGATGGTATAGCTGTAAAGCTTGTGACTGTTGCCTGCGTGAATTTCAATGACACAAGTGTTACCGACATGCTGCTTGCGGAGTATAATGTCGCATCCGGGGTTTTTACATGTGCTTGTTTCCTCTTCCCATGAGAAATCATGGACATTGGTGGCGGGGATTTTCTCTTTGATGGGCTCGTCAGTACAGCCGGGGTTGGTGCATGAGGTGAGTTTGTAGCCATCCTTGGAACAAGTGGCGGGCACTTCCTCTGTCAGTTCGTAGTTATGTCCGGTAGCAGTGCCGGGGAAAGATTCTGTTTCTGTTTCGTTGCAGTTGGGGTTGGAGCAAGTGCGGATGGTGTAGGCATCTTCCGTGCAGGTAGCGGGGAACTTCTCTTCCTGATCGAACTTATGACCGGATGCAGGGGAGACGTTGCGCTTATCAACAAACTTGCAAACAGAACATTCGTATTTGGTGTAGTTTTCTTCTGTGCAGGATGTAACCACCTGACCGGCGCCAAAACTATGACCCAAAGCGTCTACATAATCGTCAAGCTTGGTGTCGCCGCAGGAACATTTATAAAGCGTGTAGCCTTCTTCTGTGCAGGTAGCAGGAGAGATCTGGTCTACAGTATAGCTGTGCTGATGCTCGGGCTCGGTCTGACCAGTGGTGGGAGCCACTGTTTCGGTAGGTGCTTCCGTGCCGGTGGGAGCTTCTGTGCCGCTGGGGGCTTCCGTACCGGTAGGCTCAATGGTGCCGGTGGGATCCGTAGTAGTTTCGGTAGCAGAAGTGGACTCTGAGGCAGGGGGTGCGGGATTCAAAATCCCGTGAACAAGAGCACCGGCTTTGGCGATGGTGATGCCGGAAATAATCAGCGTCACAGCCAACAGACCGCACATGATGTAAAAAACTATTTTTTTAACGGGCATGTAAAAAACCTCCCCGATGTTCTTTTCTGCTTATTATACTGCTTTTCGCCCAAGATTTCAAGTGCTGCGTCAAAAAAACCGCTTCCCCTATGGAAAGCGGTTTTTTGCGGTTATTTTCTGGACACTAATTCGGTCAAGTCCTTGCGTTTTTTGATGCGCAGCTTGTCGTCGGCGCTGGCATAGCCCAGCGTTATAACCAGCCGTACCGGATGCTCCAATTCGCAGATTTGCCGAAGCTCCTTGTCATCCAGCCAGCCTAAGATGCAGGTACTTAAACCTTGGGCGGTGGCTTCTGCCGTAAGATAGGCAGCGGCGATGCCGATGTCGATGGAGCGGTAGTCATTGCCTTTTACTTTTGCGCCAAGTGCGGCGGATTTGACATAAGGCTTCTCGGAAATGACGATCAATACGGGGGCTTGGGCAGCAAATTTATTCATTCCCATGCCCATGGTAGCCTTTGCAGCGGCTTTTGCGGTCTCACCGGTACATACGGTCAAATGATAGGGCTGCCCGTTGCAGGCAGAGGGAGCCAGCTGCACAGCGCGCAAAATGGCATCCAGCTTTTCTTGCTCTACGGGTCGGGTTTCGTCGTAGCTGCGACAGGATTGCCGGGTCTCAGCGATTTCAGTAAAGTTCATAATGATACCTCCTTTTTTAAAAGTATATCATTTTTTTTTGCCGTTGTAAATAACAGCTTATTATGCTACAATGCAGGAAACGGAAGGGGAGAGGAAAATGCCCATCATTGAGATAGAACGGCTGGATTGCGACGGACTTTCTGTGTTCACCAATTTGACCGGCGCCCAGCTGAGAAACCGCCTGCACCCGCAGGAGGCTCTGTTCATTGCAGAAAGTCCCAAGGTTATCCACCGGGCGCTGGATGCCGGCTGCGAGCCGGTGTCGCTGCTGATGGAGCGCAAGCATATTCAAGGGCAGGGGGCTGAGATCATAGCCCGCTGCGGCGATGTGCCGGTGTATACCGGGGACCGGGAATTGCTGGCGGAATTGACGGGCTATGAGCTGACCCGGGGCATTCTGTGCGCCATGCGTCGCCCGAAAGCGTTGTCCATGCAGCAGGTGTGCGATGGAGCATATCGTGTGGCGGTGCTGGAGGGTATCGTAGATGCTACCAATATCGGTGCGATTTTCCGCAGCGCTGCCGCTATGCACATGGATGGGGTGCTGTTGACGAAAACTTGCTGCGACCCCTTAAACCGGCGGGCTGTGCGGGTGAGTATGGGCACGGTGTTCCAGATCCCTTGGGCATTTATCGATGAAGCCTGGCCGTCAGAGGGGCTTGCGCAGCTGTCGCAGCTGGGCTTTAAAACGGCGGCAATGGCGCTTAACGACCGGGCGGTGAGCATTGAAGATGAAAATCTTTGCGCTGAAGAAAAGCTGGCGGTGATTTTGGGCACGGAGGGTGACGGTTTATCCCCACAGACCATTGCCGAGTGTGATTATACGGTGAAAATCCCCATGTCCCACGGGGTGGATTCTCTAAATGTGGCGGCAGCCGGTGCTGTGGCATTCTGGCAGCTGCGCAGCCGCAGAAAGGAGCAACAATGAACTATCGGACCGACAAATACGGCAATCCGTTGTCCATTTTGGGCTTTGGTTGTATGCGCTTTCCCCGCAAGCAGGGAAAGATCGATATGGCTGAGGCGGAGCGGGAGATCCTGCTTGCCATCGAAAACGGCGTGAATTATTTTGACACTGCCTATATCTATCCCGGCAGCGAGGCTATGCTGGGTGAGGTGCTGGAGCGCAACGGGCTCCGGGAAAAGGTATACATAGCCACGAAGCTTCCTCATTATCTCATCAAAAGCAGCGAAAGCCTTGACAAGCTTTTTGCTGAAGAGCTGAAGCGGCTGCGGACAGATCATGTGGATTTTTATCTCATGCATATGCTTAATGATATCGATTCCTGGCAGCGCCTGAAGGATATGGGTATTGAGCAGTGGATCGCGGAGAAAAAAAGCACCGGTGCCATCCGGCAGGTGGGCTTTTCTTACCATGGCGGCACAGATATGTTCTTGAAGATCACGGATGCCTACGATTGGGATTTCTGCCAAATTCAGTACAATTACCTCGATGAACATTCCCAAGCCGGCAGACGGGGGTTGCTGCATGCCCATGAAAAGGGAATGCCGGTGATTATCATGGAGCCCCTGCGGGGCGGCAGGTTGGTGCAGGCTCTGCCGGAGAAGGCAAAGCGGATCTTTGCAGAATATCCCGTCAAGCGCACACCGGCACAATGGGGTCTGCGTTGGCTGTGGGATCAAAAGGAAGTGACGGTGGTTCTTTCCGGCATGAATTCGGAAGACATGGTCATGGAAAATATCCGCACCGCCTCCGATACCCAGATTGGGGATATTTGTGAGGCGGAAAGGGCGCTTTATGCCCAGGTCGTGCAGGCGATCAACGAAAACATCAAAGTTGGCTGTACCGGTTGCGGCTATTGTCAGCCCTGCCCCATGGGAGTGGATATTCCCGGCGTATTTGCAGCTTATAACCGCTACCATAGCGAAAGCAAATTCAATGCCTTGGCTGACTACATGAAATGTACAACTTTGCGCAAGAATTCCACTGCCGCATCCAACTGCATCGGCTGCGGAAAGTGCGAGCAGCATTGCCCCCAGGGAATTGCCATCCGGCAGGAACTGAAGAATGCGGAAAAGGTGCTGGAGGGAACAGCCCATAAGGTGTTCCGCACAGTTGTAGGCTGGTTTACCAAGTTCTAAAATAAAAAAGGCGCTGCGAAAGCAGCGCCTTTTTTAAAGCGTAACCATTCTAGGTGCATGCCCCATTGCGGGGATAATGATATTTTCCAAGTCAGCGGTCTTTATGCGCAGGCTGGAGGTGTTGATGCATGGGTGGAAGCCGATGTATTCGCCCTTTAACACATCTTCGTCGATCAGCAGCTGAACTCTGTTTTCCTTGTCGTTCATGAGCCCCAAAACGCTCAATGAGCCGGGAGTGATGTCCAAAAACTGCTCCATGTACTCCGGCGCAGCAAAGCTTAGGCGGGATGAGCCGATCTGGGAGGACAGATCCTTTGTCTTAAAGGGTTTGTCGCCGGGCATTAAAAGCAGGTAAAAATCGGTGCACTGCCGGTTGCACAGCAAAAGATTCTTGCAAATGGTGGCATCCAGCACCTTGTCGACCTCGGCGCAGGCTTCCATGGTATTTGCCGCCTCGTGGTCGATGCGCTGATAGGAAATACCCAGATCATCCAAAAAATCGTAAACCCTGATTTCTTTTTCTAACCGATCGTTTACATCTGCGGGTCTGCCTTGCACAAGTTCCATGGTGTTCCTTCTTCCTTTTTTTGTTTCAGCATACCACGCAGGAAGAAAAAAGGCAATAAAAACACGCCCCATTGGGCGCATAAAAGTGAAATGACCCTTGATCACAGCTTCTTCTCTGACTAAAGAAACTTTTTTGTGTGATCAAGGGTCATTTCTGTTCACTCTTATTATCTAACATCATTGGTTAACCTCGCTTTCTACAGGATCGATGACCTTTTTGTCGAAATCCATTCCGCAAGCACTTCTTACAACTTCTGTCCCTTCAGCGGGACGCTCTTATGTGTCGGAATATTCCCCTTGGGAGGTCATCGTTTGGCTCATTTGCTTGGCGTTTGGCTGTCCGATTCGGTTTCCAATCGTCTTACCCAGTTTAACATTTTTTTGAATTTGGTTAATCTGTTTTTTGCTTTCCAGCCGGTCGCCGTTTTTTATGAGCCTGGGGTTTATTTACCTGTACATTGGTATCACCCTTTCTGACTATAAGATAGCACAGCTTTTTGAAATTTGCAATATGGAAAGTTGTATAAAATGCTGAAAGGCTGCTTGTGTAATATGCAGAAGTTCGTGATAATGCACATAAAAACATTGACAAATCGCAGTAAGGTATGATACAGTAATTGTGTTGGGGCTTGTGTAAGCCCCATTTATTTTTTCAGTGCTTCCAGCAATTCCCGGCGCAGCTTCAGAATCTGGGCTACATGATAGTTGGTCAGCACATCCCGCTCCTGCACGGCATCCAGCGGGCGCTGGTCCTGAATATCGGCACCGCAGGCTGCC
>JAZQHM010000053.1:0-5511 GCA_045540575.1 Faecousia sp.
GCAAAATCAAAAGCATCCATGTTGCGCTCTGCAAAAAACAGATTACAATGCTTGCGGAAATCGTAGTTCATGGCAGAGTCGAACATATCGCCCTGGAGCCAGTGGTTGGCCGTCTCCCAGACTTCACCGATCAGCAAAGCATCTGGGTTTACTTCTTTTACAGCCCGTCTGAAGGCTCTCCAGAAGCCGTCATCCACCTCGCTGGCCACATCTAAACGCCAACCGTCAATGCCATACTCTTTCACCCAATAGCGGCCTACTTTGCAGAAATAGTCCCGCACCTCAGGATTGGCTGTATCCAGTTTCGGCATCATGCGCTCATAAGCAAAACAGGCATAGGTGGGATAGGCTCCATATTCCATTGGCCGCTCTACCGGGAACTCCAGATGGTAAAACCAATCGCAATACTTTGATTGTTCCTGATTGCGAATCACATCATCAAAGGCAAAGAAATACCAGCCGCAATGATTAAACACACCATCAACGATCACTCGGATTCCATTTGCGTGGAGCGTGTCCACCATCTCCCGGAACGCTTCGTCACCGCCAAAACAAGGGTCCACATGGAAGTAATCCAGAAGATCGTACTTATGATACTCGCCGGCGGCAAAGATGGGATTGACATAGACACAATTGATGCCCAAATCCTTCAGATAATCCACATTTTCCGTTACACCTCGAAGTGTACCGCCCAGCTTCCCCTTTACGATTTGTCCATGGTAGTCCATTTCTGTGGGTTCCAGAGAAATGTGTTGGTGGCTTGTCGCAAAGCTATCCGGAAAGATGTTATATACAACCGCATCATGCACCCAATCCGGCACCTTTGCAATATCCGCCCGGTGGTTAAAGGGCAGTTTGAAATACTGGGAGCGGTCATCCACATGATGGTTCGTAAACACAACGCCATAGTAAAGCTTTGTGGTTTGGTCATCATCCAGCAAGAAGTAGTAATAAACCCGGTTGTAGGGGCTATCCACGATCACCTGCCAGTAATCATACAGAGTATCACTAGCCACCTTTTCCATAGATACAGGCGTAAAGATGATAGGCGTTACCCGGCAGGCGGTATCGCCATAGGCAAGAGTCACTTGTTTCAGATCATCTCTGGCACAGCGCAGACGGTAAACGATCCGGTTTTCGTCCAAGCCGTGGCAGTATTCCGACATAGGGATATGCAAAATAGAGTCCAGCTTCATCCCTTTACACCTCCTGCCGTGAGGCCCGAAGTCATATACTTCTGGCACATGAAGAAGATAATCAGCACCGGCAGGGAAACTGTAATGGACGCCGCCGCGAAGACGGGCCATGAACCGGTCATTTCCGTTGCCTGCAAGGCGTTTAGGCCTGCTGCCAAGGTATACTTATCCTCGCCGGTCATAAAGGTGGTAGCATAGATGTACTCATTCCATACGTAAATCAGCACCTGAAGGGCTGTGGTAATGATGCTGGGCTTTGCCAAGGGAAGCACAATACGCAAAACCACCTGCAGATCGCTGGCGCCATCCATCCGGGCCGCTTCTTCGATCTCTATTGGGATGGTATCGAAATACCCTTTTGTATTCCAAAGGCTGAACACTGCCATCGTGCCGGTATAAACCAGAATCAGGCCGGCATTGGTGTTGATGAGTCCCGCAGGCCTAAGGAGGCGATAAATGGCAAACATAGAAAGAATCGCCGGGAAGGAATTCAACAGCACCAGACACTTGAGGATCATCTTCCGTCCCTTAAAGCGCCGCCGGGAGAAGCAATAGGCCGCAGGCACCGCAACCAACAGAGAAAGCGACACCGTGACTCCCGCGAGGAAAATGGTGTTTTTGAACCAGGTCAGAATATCTTCACCGAAAATGACTTCCTTATAGTTATCCAAGGTAAAATCCTTCGGGATAAAGGAAAAATCGGAGCTGAGAAGGCTGTTTTGTCCATTCAAGGACACGCTGACCGCATAGAGAATTGGGATCAGCGTTACAAAACATAGCACAATGAAGAAAACATTTAAGAACGTCAAGCCAATACGCTCTTTCCATTTCTTACTCATCTGTCCCCCTCCTCTCGCATTTGGTATCTTGCAGAGAAGATCAGCAGCAGAATGAAAATGATAATGGAGATGGCGGAACTGTAGCCATAGTTATTGGTGATAAACGCGTTTTCGTATGCATAGGTCAGAATCGTGTGGAACCCTGAGCCAGTCTTCGCACCGGCCTGCTGGGTCAGCAGATACACCACGTCAAATTGCTTGAAAGTCGTAAAAATGGTAATGATCACCGCAGGTGCAATGATTGGTCGGATTGCCGGCAGTGTGATTGCTTTTGTCCGCTGCAGCCAGTTAGCGCCGTCCAAAAGGGCACTTTCATAGTAACTGCTGTCAATGCTTTGCATCGCGCCGTCCATAATCATGATCATAAACGGCAACGCCAGCCACAAGTTAACAACGGTACAGCAAATAAACGCAGAAACATCACTGCTGAGCCAACGCACAGTTTCCTGACCCAGCGCTTCCATCCATTGATTCAGCAGGCCGAATTGTGTATTAAACATACCTGTCTTCCACAGTAAAATGGACACATAACCGGGCATGGCCCAGGGGAACATCAGCAGGGTCTTGTAGAGCTTGCGCAGGCGCAGCTTCTGCACATTCAACAGTGTTACCAGCACAAAGGCGATCACAAGCTGCAGTACCATATTTACCACTGTCCACAAAATCGTGGCAAGCAGTGCGGATAAAAAGCCGGAGTCGAACACAAACAGCGCCCGAACATAGTTTTCCAGACCCACAATGGTAAAGTCGAACCAGTGATACACATTCATATTGGTCAGGCTGATGTAGAATGTGTAAAGGATTGGGAACACCACCATCAGAGAAATCAAAATCAACGACGGTGCGGACCATCCATAAGAAATCAGTGTATCTTTTTTGCGATTTTTCATAGGCGTTTCCTTACTTCATGGCATCGATCAACTGATTGGCTTGCTTCAGAGCAGCCGCGAAGCTTTCGTCAATATCCTTTCCGGACAGGTTTACATCGGTCAGCAGATTACCGACTACCGTCCACATCACATCCATTTCAGGGATGTTGGGCATAGGAACAGCAATTTCGGCAGTCGTACGCATGGCTTGCACCAGTTCATCATTCGCCACACGCTCATCATCGTAGCAAGCGGAATTGGCCGGGGCGCAGCCGCTGGCCAGAGCCAAATCAATGCCAACGGTAGGTTCCGTCAGTGCGGCAAACAGTTTTTTGACCGCTTCAGTCTTGTTCTCCGCTGTGAACTTCAGCACATGGATGCCCTGGACACCGGAATAAGGTGCCAGAGCCTTTCCGGTAGAATCCACGACAGGCATGGCAGCAATACCCAGATCGATCTCAGCCGCTCGGGCAGAAGGAACCATCCATGGTCCACCGATGGTAGCATCTGCCTTGCCTTCCAGGAACAATGTGTTGACGGTATTGTACTCGGTCTCACCGGGCATCAGATCCACAAACTTCAGATGGTAGTTCAGCGCATCCTTGACGGCTTTTGCATCCGGGAAGGGCGTACCGCTCTCATCGATAATGTTACCGCCAAAACCATGGATCCAAGCTGCGCTGTAGTAGGCCGTACTGTGCTGTTCTACGAAACCGTATCTGCCTCGGCCGGTATTGTTCTTCATGTACGCCAGCAACTCCTCTGTGGTCTTAGGCACCTCGTTATCCTGCATATAGCGGCGGTTGTACATGAAGAGCAGGGTTTCAAAATACAGCGGCAGCTGATACAAGATATCCTTGTAAGTAGCTGCTTCCAAAGTCATGGGTAAGTAATTGTCCAAAGCATTTTCCGGCAGCAGATCCTTAACAGGCGCCAAGATCCCCATTTCCGCAAACACGCCCACCTTGTCATGGGCAAAAATAAACATATCCGGAGCAGCAGACGGATCATTGCCAACCAGCTTCAAAGAATCCGTCAGGTTGGTCTTTTTCTCAAAGGTGATCTCCACATCCGGCACCGCAGTCTTGAGATAGTTTTCCATAGCGGCAATCACAGCCTCTTCTTTGTCATGCCAAATCACAATTTTATTGGCTTCTGCCGGATCCATTTTATACTGATTGCAAGCCGCAAAAGTAAGCAGGACAGCAAAGCATAAGAGGATGGAAAGTAACCGTTTCTTCATAGTTCCTCCTTCATCGTATTGCAAATGCGGGTACACGGTCACCGTGTACCCGCATTACGGTACTCAAATTACTTTTTCTTCTTAATAATGATGACGACAACAACAGCAACGACCAGCACAACCGCTGCGGCAATGCCGATGATCAGGCCAGTGTTGTTGGGCTTCTCATCCGTATCACCGGGCTGCGTAGCCTGAGGCTCTGTAGTGGCAGGCTCAGTGGCTTCAGGCTCAGTGGGAGGAGGTGTAACCTCACCGCTGGGCTCTTCATAGGAAACAGTAGCATTGTCCTTATCGGTAATAACTACCCAAACATCCTTACCGGCCTCTACGGACAGATCGGAGGTCTGAATGGTGCCTTCATTGGCATTGATAATCACAGAGTTGATCCAGCCGGGAACCTTGATGGTATACCAGTCACCGTCCTGAGTCAGCGCTTCACCGGGCCAGCTGGTAAATGCATTGGTGCCATCGGGAGCAGACCATGCCCAGCAGCAGGGAGCAGACCAGTCAGCAGGAACCTTGGCATAAACGGTGATATCCTCCACTGCCTTGTTGGGATCTTCGTAGCTCAGCTCGTAGGTCAGATCCTCATAAACGGTGACCCACAGTTCCTTGCCTTCAACGGAAATGTCCGCAGTCTGAACTGTTCCCTCGTTGCCATTGATGATCAGGGAGTTGATCCAAGTAGGAGCCTTACCAGTGAACCAGCCGTCATCGCCTTCGACCATAGCCTCGCCGGGCCAGGTTTCAAAGGCATTGGTGCCATCGGGAGCGGACCACGCCCACATGTTCACAGTCTTCCAGGACAGCGGAACATAGGCGTGGATGACGAACTTCTCAACATAAGCAGGAATCTCGCCGCGCAGCTGAGCATCGTAAGAAACGGTTGCGGTCTTGTCGGCGTTAACCGTGATCCAAACCTCCTTGCCGGCTTCCACAACGACACCATCGGTCTGGATAGCGGCATCGGTACCCTGGTTGGCGTTCACGATCACATTCTGCACAAAGTTAGGAACATAGATGTAATACCAGCCTTCGGCCAGTTCTTCCATAGCTTCACCGGGCCAGGAAGCAAATGCATTGGTTCCATCATCCGCCCAAGCCCACAGGTTGGGAGTGCCCCAATCCTCAGGCACATAGACCATTACGGGAATCATTTCAGTTTCTTCCTCTGCCGCAAACGCAGCCATGGGCAGCACAGACAGCATGAGCATCAGTGCGATGAGAATAGCGATTGTCTTTTTCATGGGTTTTCCCTCCTATATTTTTATCGCTAAACTCAATATATCACCCGCATTTTTGACCGTCAATGGAACTTTGCGAAACCAGTTTCCTTTGGTTTGCAACCAGATTGCACAAAATCC
>JAZQHM010000054.1:0-20787 GCA_045540575.1 Faecousia sp.
GTATGAGTTTACAGTGGTTTATGACCAGCAGCGCAACAAGGCAGTTCTTTACTGTGACGGCAAGCTGGTAGGCGACCCTGTGGAGTGCCCTGATAATGTTGGCGATATGGTAACAATGTATGCCAACAATACAGATTGGCAAATGGATGACTTCTGCATCTATACCGATGCCGATTGGAACTGCTATGGCGATTACCGCACCGATGTGGAAACCACCGTGATCTGGGACGATATGGATAATGTGGATGGCAAGCGTCCTGCATCTGTAACGGTTACCCTGTTTGCTGACGGTGTTACCACCGGAAAGACGGCAGAACTTAACGAAGCCGGTCAGTGGAAGGCAACCTTTACGGACCTTGCAAAGTATCATGCAGAAACCGGAGAGGAAGTGGTGTACACAGTATCTGCTGTGGCAGCGGGCTATACTGCGACCTACAGCGATACGGCAATCACCATGCACATCGACCTGTCTAACAAGCTGTTTGATAAGACCGTGACAGTTATGTGGGATGACAAGAATCTTGTTTCTTCCCGTCCTGCCGAACTGACGCTGCAGCTTTACGCAGATGGCACAGCTGTGGAAGGAAAGACCCTAACAGTCAATGAAAGCGGTAGCTGGGCAGCAACCTTTAAGGACATTCCTATGGGTGATGCCCTTGGCAATCGGTTCCATTACACGGTCAAACCGGTCGAGACCTTGAGCGGTTATAATCTGTACTATACCGGTGCAGGTGAGATTCTCAACTTCTCCAAGAACACCTATTATTATTGGAACGACTTTACCAATGAGTCCATGACCGATGATAACGGCGTAATTCCCGACACTGTAACCGGTCCGATCGCCTACACGCAGCAAGGTGACAATATTTACCTTTGCTACAAGCAGGCCTTCGGCTTGGTCAATGACAGCATCAAGACCGCAAACAACATCATGGTAAGCTTTAAGCTGCGGGTCGACGCCGGAGCAAAGGGTGCGCTGTATTCCTTGCGGTATGTCAGCGAGAACAGCAACAACTATGCGCTCTTCCAGGTCAGAGTCAATGGTGCCGGTACGGATGCATGGTTTGAACTTGCTGGAACGAGAGTAAAGAACTTCAACATGGATCGTTGGTATGACATTACCATTGCCTATGACCAGCAGCGGGATAAGGTTATCTTCTACTGCGACGGACAGATAGTCGGCACGATGCTTGCTTGCGAGCACAATACCGGCAACGCAATTAAGCTGTACGGAAGCGGTACGGATTGGCAGATGGACGATTTCCGCATCTATACCGATGCCGATTGGAACTGCTACAGCGATTTCCGCACCGATGTGGAAACCACCGTGATCTGGGACGATATGGATAATGTGGATGGTAAGCGTCCTGCATCTGTAACGGTTACCCTGTTTGCTGACGGTGTTGCCACCGGAAAGACGGCAGAACTTAACGAAGCCGGTCAGTGGAAGGCAACCTTTACAGATCTTCCCGAGTACAACGAGCAGACGGGCAATAAGGTGGTCTACACCGTTTCTGCACAGGTAGCTGACTATACTGCCAGCTATAGCGATACGGCAATTACCATGCACATCGACTTGTCTAACAAGCTGTTTGATAAGACTGTAACTGTTAACTGGGATGATATTGCAAACCATCCCGGCGAGCTGACATTGCAGCTTTACGCAGATGGCACAGCTGTGGAAGGAAAGACCCTGACAGTCAATGAAAGCGGTAGATGGACAGCAACCTTTAAGGATATTCCTATGGGTGATGCCTTTGGCAATCGGTTTGCTTACGCGGTCAAGCCGGTTGAGACCATGAGCGATTATAAGCTCTACTACACCGGCGCAGGAAACATTCTCAACTTCTCCAAGAACACCTATTATTATTGGAACGACTTTACCAATGAGTCTATGACCGATGATAACGGCGTAATTCCCGATACGGTAACGGGCACACTGACATACGCTCAGGAGAATAACAATACGTACCTTTGCTATAATCAGGCCTTCGGCTTGGTCAATGACAGCATCAAGACTGCAAACAATATTATGGTAAGCTTTAAGCTGCGGGTCGACGCCGGAGCAAAGGGAGCGCTGTATTCCTTGCGGTATGTCAGCGAGAACAGTAACAACTATGCGCTCTTCCAGGTCAGAGTCAATGGTGCCGGTACGGATGCATGGTTTGAACTTGCTGGAACAAGAGTAAAGAACTTCAACATGGATCGTTGGTATGACATTACCATTGCCTATGACCAGCAGCGGGATAAGGTTATCTTCTACTGCGACGGACAGATGGTTGGCACGATGCTTGCTTGCGAGCACAATACCGGCAACGCAATCAAGCTGTATGGAAGCGGTACGGATTGGCAGATGGACGATTTCCGCATCTATACCGATGCCAATTGGAACTGCTACAGCGATTTCCGTACAGAGGTACAGACCACATTGACATGGGATAGCGTGGCAGGCGAGAATATCCAGCAGCCCGCATCCGTGGAAGTTTCCTTGCTGGCTGACGGCACAGCCACCGGCAAGACAGTGACACTGAATGAAGCCGGTCAGTGGAAGGCAACCTTTACGGATCTTCCCGAGTACAACGAGCAGACAGGCAATAAGGTGGTTTATACCGTAGCAACCGAAGCAACCGGTTATATCGCCGAGTATAACGGCACCGCCATCAAGATGATGGTGGATCTGTCCGGTATAACGGTGGATAAGTCTGTTACCGTCCAGTGGGACGATGAAGACGATGTACAGCACCGTCCCACAAATCTGACGCTGCAGCTTTACGCCGATGGCACAGCTGTGGACGGCAAAACACAAACGGCTACGGCAGCAGGCGGTTGGACTGCAAGCTTCAGCCATCTGCAAAAGTACAATCTCCAAACACGGGTTCCCTACGAGTATACCATTGGCGTTGCGCGCGTACCGGGTTACATGGCGATGTATCAGAACGGCATCATTGTCATGGTCAAGGGAATCAGCTTCGATATCCGTCTGATCGATGGCACCGGCATGGGTGCGATTGCGGATTGATAAATTTTCTCCGGGGTAGACGGAATGCTACCCCGGAGGGATGAAGCTTTTATAATAAGCAACCAGCATAATCTGGTTTCTAAACTTATCCAGAAAGGATGAAATGCTATGAGCAAGCTTTATAGATATGCTGCAGCCGCGCTGGCACTTGTAATGATTCTTTGCGCGTTTCCTGCAGTGGCGCTAACTGCTCAGGCAGCAGATACTACTTCCGGCGGCTATGTCATCTTCGAAGAAACCTTCGACACAAATTCCGACGGCAGCTTAAAGTCCGGCCATACATTCAGCAAAACGGGATCTTGTACGATTGCAAATGGCTTACTGACAGTTGCAGCCGGAGCAAACCGTCACTATCTTGACTTTGCTGTTTCCGGCTTCCATGTTCCGGTGCTTTCCAGCAACCGTGGCTATGTGGCGCTGAAAGTGGAGCTTTTTGTCCATGAAAGCAGCGACACCACCCGCTATGCATCCCTTCAGGTTCAGCAGCCCAAGGATGCAAACGGTGCGACGGTTACCTTTACACCCGATGTAGCGGTTATGCAAACCACAAGCGGTATGAAAATCGGTCAGCCCAATAAGAAGCTTACCTCTATGGTGGTTCGTGTTGGCGGTCGTGAGAACGGAAGCGGCGTGGTTGTAATCGAAGGTGTCCGGATCAGTGCGGTTGTCGTTGAAAAGGAAAATAAAAATGTTCTGGCGCAGGACATGGGTCGCTTCCTGGATGTGCAGGGTGGTTTCTTCCAGCTGCAGCGGGATATGACCTTCGACGCGTACACCCTGGCAGCAGATGGATCTCTTGCAACCGATCTGATTATGGGAAACGATGCAGTGCTGGACTTGAACGGCTACAATTTGACCATTGCCGACGGCAGCTCTTTGAAGGCTGGCAGCAGTGCAAAAATCGTAGACTCCAGCGCGGCAAAGACTGGCAAGATCACCTGCGCAAAGGATGCTGTGACGGTTGCGAATTCTGCCCACCCCACTTTGCCCGTCTGGACCGGCAGCGGTTATGTATTTGCCGCGCCTGAGTTGATCGGCGATACCCACATTTTCGTTGCTCCCGATTCCCGGACGTTGGATACCTTCAAGCTGCATTTTCGTCCCGGCTTCGGCACTTTGGGCGGTGTCAATGTCAGGGAGGCATATCTTTCCCAAAATGGCGGCAGCGACATTAAGATGAGCGCCTACATTACCAGCACCGATATTTACGGAAAACAAAAGAAGCTGCAATACAACGGCAACGAGGAAATCATTCTCGACCATCTCTTCGACGGTATGTATGAAACTGCCACATCCCGTGTGGAGATCGCGTTCGAAGGTTTTGAGAAATTTGAGAAGATTGATGTTGTTATCAAGCTTACTTCTCAAGGCGTTTCCTGCACTCTGCCAACCTACACGGTAGAAAATACATATGTTACGAAACACTTTGCATCTAAGTTTAACGAAGCATGTGCTAATTCTGAATTGGGTGCAAAGTATAATGTGACCGGTGGTCAAAACAGCGACGGATCATTGAAGACCCGTGTTACGGAAGCGGGCAAATTGGATTGTTATGGTACCAGCCTGTTTAATCTTGATTCAGCTATTAAAACTGGACCTGGTATCGGTAAACTGGTGTTCGATTTTGATATTACTCTGGCAAGCGGCAAGACGGTCGGCATCGAAAACAGAATCGATTCTGTGAGATATTATATTTTCGCAACAAACAATTATAGCGGCAATGCCGGCAGCCAGTTCTTGCAAAAACTGGCTATTACCGGAGAGAAGCGTGTACGAATTGAGATTGATCTTGAGACTTTTGGTGCAACCTACTATTTGGATGGTAGCTCTTACACCGTTGGCGCTCCTGCTTCCGAGCAGTTGACGAACTTCCTTACAGCGTGGAATGGCAAGACGCAAATTTTCTTGGATATGGCTAGCTCAACTGAAGCAACATGCTTGCTTGACAATCTTGCGATCTATACCATCAAAAATCCCTGATTGACCCGATGTCACAAAACGGGCGTGTTGCCTGGGGTAACACGCCCGTTTTCAATAAATTCGAATATAATTAGCTTTGAAAAGAGGAAAAGCTATGAAATATAAGCAAATAATTGCCGGAATCCTTTTGATTTGCGGGCTTCTGGTTTCCGGCTGCTCTGCACAGATTCCCGATCAAACACAACCCGAAACCCAGGCAAAGGATTGGCAGAGCATTCTTACCTATTCCGAGTATTTGGAAATGACCAAGCAGGAGCAGGATGCTTTTTACAGCAGCTTTGAAGATCCCGGCGAATTCTTCGCTTGGTTTGACGCGGTAAAAGCGATCTATGATGCCGAAAGGCAGGAAAATCACTATAATGGCGGCGGTATCGATATTGGCGGCATGTCCGGCGATTGACGGAAGGGGAGATAAGAAATGCTTACTGGGGAAGACAAGCTGTGGCTGGAGGAAACCTGGAACAAGGTGGTTTCCAAAATGGAAAAAGTGGCAGTTCGCTCCTACAACAAGCTGCCTTATACAACGGTGGACGGTGTCCATGATGACATGCAGGAAACCGCGGTCACCAAATGGACAAACAGCTTCTTTGCGGGAATGATGTGGCATCTGTATGCCGACACAAAAAAAGAGGTTTTCAAATCCACTGCGGAGCAAGGCGAAGAATTGCTGGACAAAGCTTTTGAACATTCTGATGTTTTGCATCACGATGTGGGCTTTTTGTGGAACTTGAGCAGCTGCGCCAATTATAGACTCACCGGCAATGACAAGTCGGATGTTCGCGCCATGCGAGCTGCCGATATTCTTGCCGGACGGTTTGTGCCGGAAGGCAGCTACATCCGCGCGTGGAATTACCGGCCCAATACCCGCTCCATCATCGATACTATGATGAATCTGAATCTGCTGTACTGGGCAACAGATGCCCATAAGGACGAAAAATACCGTCAGATCGCCATGGCACATGCGGATATGACGATGGAAAACCACATCCGCGGCGATGGCAGCGTGATCCATATCATTAACCATGACGCGCAGACCGGTGAGCCGGTGGAGATCATGGCAGGACAGGGATATTCCAAGGATTCCAGCTGGAGCAGGGGACAGGCATGGGCAATTTACGGCTTTGCGCTGTCGTATATCCACACCGGGAAGCAGGAATATCTGGACACCGCGAAGAAGGTCGCCCACTACTTTATTGCAGCTGTCAGCGAGGATTATCTGCCGAAGCTGGATCTGCGATGCCCGGAAGAGCCGGTGTATTACGACACCACGTCGGGCATGATCGCCGCTTGCGGTCTGATCGAGATCAGCAAGCTTGTTCCGGAATATGAGAAGAAAATGTATTTTAGAGCAGCGCTGCGGCTTTTAAGAAGCATTGAGGCAAAATTCTGCGATTGGAACATGGAAACCGATGCAATCGTGACCATGGGCTCCGAGCGGTATGATACCGGAAAGTACAATCTTCCCATTATATATGGCGACTTTTTCTTTGTGGAAGCGCTTTATAAGCTGAGGGGCAATACGCTTTTGTTCTGGTAATATAAGGAGAATGAGTGATGGAAAGCAAACAGCAGGACTTTTTTTCTGAGATTGCGCAAACTGAGATCCGCACTTCTGCGCTGATGAAACCCAATGGACCGATTCCCTTTGAAAAGAAGGTCTGTCAGCTGAGCGAAACGGATCAGCAGCCTTGCAAAACGGCAGAGCCTATGCACACCCAGGAGCAGCTGCGTCAAGAACTGGAAAAAATGCGGAAGATTTATGCTCCGTATCTTGAGAATCATGCGCCGGAATTTACACCGCTTACCAAGAAATATCCCCTGCGGGAATTCCTGCTTAATGGCGAGCAGACGGTTACGATCCCCCATTACGGCGGACCTTTGGGACATGCTGTGCAGGTGTATACCACAGAGTTTACCCTTGACGATTACGAGGGAAAGGCTGTGTATGTCTGCTTTAAGGGCGCGGATTATATTGCAAAAGTGTATGTAAACGATGTGTGCGTTGGCATCCATGAAGGCTTTTTCTCACCCTTTGAATTTGAGATCACGGAAACTGTCAAAAAAGGAAACAACCGCCTGCGCATTGAGCTGGAAAACGATTTCATCTATCGCGGCAATACGGTGGAAGGTGAAGTTGGCAATGCAAAGGGCTTACCCTTGATCGAGGGAGATAAGCTTTACGCAGCCACCGGCATTGGCTACGACGATCCGGAGGTTGGCTGGCACCACTGTCCGCCGGCAATGGGCCTTTATGGCGAGGTTTGCGTGGAAGTGCGCAGCACATTAAATATTACAGATATCTATGTTCGTCCGTTGGTGGAAGAGGCGGCTGCCGAGGTTTGGCTGGAGCTTGAAAATACCCAGCGAATTGCGAAAAAAGTGGCTTTTTCCCTGTCGCTGTACGGCAGGAACTTTGAACAGAAGCTATTTGAAAACCGTGTCTACGAGCCGGTTTCCAATGGCAGAGAACTGCTGGCTTCCTACGGAAAAAATGTGTATAAATTCCGGGTAGCGATTCCCAATGCCCGGATCTGGGATCTGGAAACACCGTGGCTGTATGAACTGCAGGCTGCCGTTTTGGCGGAAGACAAGGAGCAGGATAGAGCCTGTGCTGCCTTTGGCATGCGCTCCTTTACCCAGGATGTCAGCAGTGAGCCAAAGGGTATGTTCTATCTCAATGGCAGAAAGATCCGGCTGCGGGGCGCAAACACCATGGGTTTCGAGCAGTTGGATGTGCTTAAGGGCGACTTTCAGCAGCTGATCGACGATATTTTGCTGGCAAAGATCTGCAATATCAATTATTTCCGCCTCACCCAGCGCCCCGTGCAGGATGAGGTGTATCAGTACTGCGATATGCTTGGCTTTATGACCCAGACGGATCTTCCACTGTTTGCGGTAATGCGCCGCAGCAAATTCTGCGAGGGCGTCCGTCAGACCGAGGAGATGGTGCGGCTGGTGCGCAATCACCCCTGCAACATCATGCTGACTTATATCAACGAGCCTTACGGCAATGTGGAGCCGGGCAACAGACCCCACCGGCATATGACCCGTCCGGAAATGGAAAAGTTCTTCCGCGCCTGCGATCTGGTGGTGGAGTACAATCATCCGGACTGCGTTATCAAGCATGTGGACGGCGATTTCGAGCCGCCGGATCTTTCCGAAAGAAACTGCATGCCGGATTTCCACACATACAATCTGTGGTATGGCGGAAGCCTGCCCTTTGGCGAAATGTATCGGGGCAACTGGACAGCCACACGACCCGGCTGGTACTACGGCTGCGGTGAATACGGCACAGAGGGCTTGGAATCGGTGGATTTCATGCGCCGCCATTATCCGAAGGAATGGCTGAAAGAGCCCTTTGACCCGGCGAACATCGTCGGCGCTCAGACACCGCTGCGGTATTTCCACTTCTTTGACACCCCCACGAGCATGGAGCAATGGGTGGAAAAGAGCCAGGACTACCAGGCTTTTGCCACGAAGATGGCAACAGAGTGTTTCCGTCGGGATTCCCGGATGGCTTCCTTTGCGATCCACTTGTTCATTGACGCATGGCCGGCAGGCTGGCTGAAATGCATTATGGACAGTGACCGCAACCCCAAGAAGGCATATTTTGCCTACCGGGATGCGCTGGCACCGCTGCTGGTAAGTCTTCGCAGCGATCGGTTTACTTATTTTGACGACGAGACCGTCAGCATTGAAGCCTATGTCTGCAACGATACGGTAAATCCCTCCGACGGAAAGTATGAAATGGTCTTTGAGCTGTATGACGGTCAGCAGCTGATTCGTCGTGGGCAGATGCAGGCGGATTTTGGCGACAATACCGCAAGCTATATTGCCAATGCGGAATTCTGCCTGCCGTCCGTGGCGGACAGAAAAAAGCTGCAGCTTAAGGCAATTTTGCTTCATGACGGGGAAGCGGTATCTTACAATGTGTTTGATCTGGAGGTTTTCTGCAGACGGGAAATGATCCCTCATGATAATTTGCAGATCATTGAAGACTTAGAGCCCGGCGAGCATCAAATTGCAGGTGAAACCGTTCTCGTAACGGGTCGCGGTCCTGCGTTCTTTGTGTCCAGAAATTCCGGACATAGCGCGGTGGCGGAATTCAGCGAGCATGATTTTGACATGATGTATAGCAGGGAAGAGGACATGATCGTGCAGCTGGTAAATAAGGACTTTGCCGCTGAGGGCTTTACACCCATTTTGCTGAGCCGCGGGGAAAATGCGCCCCAAATGGTGGCGGGTATGAAGAAATTCCGGGGCAAGTATTATCTCATCTGCCTTGCAAAGCTTCTTCCGGAGAATCCGGTGGCGCAGCGTTTCCTGGCAAATCTTTATGATATGACCCGCGAAAAACCGTAAGATAAGGAGAAGAAAAATGGAAAGGGATCTTGTATTAAACGGTGTCCGTATTGGCGAGTACCAATTCTCCCCGGAGATCGCCATGAAAAAGCTCAACGAGGAATGTCTTCCCTACGGCATGAATTATGTGGAGATTTCCGCCTGCAACACGGATTACGGCAAGGATTTCTATGTGGAGCTGGCGCGCACGCTGGCAGAAAATGAGATCTACTTTGATTTCAACTATTTCTTCTGGTTGGATTCTCCCGTGGGCTTTGATGCGGAAACCTGCCAGGCAATGAAGGATGTTGCCGGCAAATACTACCGCGCCCATGCAATTCCGGAGCTGGGTACGAAATTTTCCTGCGCGGCAAAGGGCTTCGTCAATGCTTACTGCGTCACCAACGATGCAGAGGATTTAAAGCAGTCCCAAAAGCAATACGATGACTATGTCAATCAAATTGTTGCCCAAGCCAATATGGGCGGCAAGGTCAAGACTTATGTGATCGAGCCCACTATGCGGGTTTCCTGCGCCATTCATCAGGATATTGATTTTCCCTGCGTGGAGCTTGCCTGCGGCAATCCGGAAGTGATGCTTCCGCTGACCCGTGCCACTGCCAGAGCTATGAACACCGATAGCTGGATGGTTTACATCGCCAATGAGTGGTACGGCGGAACTAAGAATCTGGATCCGCTGAAGCTGAAGCGGCTGAAGCTTTACTACGATTATGCGTATATCAGCGGCGCCACCTGCTTTACTTTGGAAAGCGGAGATGAAAAGCTGAATTCCCATGATACCTATGCAAAGGACGGCTTCATCGGTGACCATCCTGCATGCCGGTACTACCGCGAAACTATGCAGGATTTCGCCCGCTTTGCCAAGGAAGATTTCCGTCCCAAGGGCGGTCCGAAGGTGAAGGTTGCCTTCGTGCAGGGCAATTTGGATGGCTATAGCGCCTGGCGGGCAGGCTCTTCTTTGTGGAATCGCTTTGACGATCCGGACTTTTCCTATTCCGAGCCGGAATTCGTTTGGCGTATTTTCGATGATCTGCGGGCAAAGCGCGGCTGGTGCGACATTCATAATTTCGGGCAGACCGATCTCAGCGGCGCTCCTGCCTATGGAATGTATGACATCGTTCCCGCCTGGGCAAGCATTGATGTTTTGTCCCGGTATGATTATCTGATTTTTACCGGCTGGAATACCATGACCGAAGAGATCTATGCCAATTTGAAGAAGTATGTCCAAAATGGCGGTCGGCTGTTTATGACAGCTGCCCAGCTGAATACCAGCATCAAGCGCAACGGTGAGATCCGGCTGATTCACGATGGCAAGGTCGAGGACCTGTTTGGCTGCAATCTGGATGCAAGTCGGGCTTTTGAGAGCAACGACGGCATTAAATTCGCAACGAGCATCGTGCCGGAGTATCAGCATCCTGCCTCCAGGAACTTTGATCCGCTGATGTCCGAGGGCACTGTATGGTTTGCCCATACCGATGTTACCACCGGCGTACCTACCGGAGGGCTGAGCCATGCCTTTACGGATGTGGATGAAATGCCGCCTTATGTGGTGGAAAACCGTTGCGGCGAGGGCTATGCCGTGCTGATGACTACGCTGGATTATCCCGGCGGTGCGGCATATCCGGTCTACCGCACCATCGTGCGGGAGATTTTGGCTGCAAGCCACCGTCAGGCGGATGTTAAGATCTACGGCGGCGACAAGCTTAGGTTTTCGGTTTACGAAGGCAATAAGGTATATCTTCTCAACACGGATTTCGATTGCCGCACGGATGCGGTGATCGAGTATGCGGGCAAGAAAACGCAAGTGCTTCTTGCCCCCTTGGAACTGAAGTCGATTCAACTGTAGTATAGTGTAAGGAAGGCTGGGCATGAACTACTTAATTGGTCTCGATATTGGCACAACAGCAATAAAGGGCGCGCTTTTGTCTGTAGAAGGTAAGACTCTAAAAACGGTTTCGGGTGCATATGACTATTACGGTGAGGAAAAAACCAAATTACAGGATCCGGATTCGTTTTTGAATGTTTGTTTTTCTGTTATCAAAAAGCTCACGGCGGAATTGAGCCGGGGTGAGCGTGTTCTGGCGGTGTGCTCCTGCTGCGCCAGCGGAAATCTGATTTTATTAGACAAGGATTGCCGACCCATTACACCTATAATCGGCTGGCAAACAGAAGTGGCCCAAGACGACTTAGATGTGTTTTTAACACAAGAGAAGCAAGTGGCTGTTTATAATGTTGTGGGCTGGCCACTTCTGACAAGCTTCCCTGCGGCATTTTTAATAGCCCTTAAGCTGCATGATCCTGAGAAACTTACAAATGCGGCTGTGATTGCAATGAGTGCGGAGTATCTGAATTTTGCCCTTACGGGGAAATGGGGGATATCTCACTCTATGGGAACGCCTTTCTATCTCATAGATCAAGAAAAGGGCGAATATTATAAGCCTTTTCTGGAGAAATTGGGCATTGCTGAGGATAGACTGCCTCCCATTTGCAAGAAAGGTACTGTTTTGGGGTGCGTAAAAGAGGAAATTGCGGAGACAATCGGTCTTTCTGCTGACACCAAAATCGTTTTGGGAAGCTTTGACCATCCGTCAGGTGCCATGGGGGCAGGAGTTTTCAAAGAAGGAGAAATGCTGCTTTCCTGCGGCACATCCTGGGTAGAATTTTTTCCTGTACGATCCCGGGAAATTGCAATTTCCACAGGTGGTCTTGTGGATCGGTTTATGCTAGATGGCGCACCCTATTGCGTAATGAAATCCATTACAAGCATCAGCGAGAAGATCGATGCCCTGCGGCATCATTATCTTGGGGATATTTCTCATGAGGAATTCAGCAAGCTGGCACAAAGGGCGCCTATCGGATGTAACGGTCTGGAATTTCATCTTACAGGCAGCGACTATGCCATAGGTGGGAATTATTCCCAAAGTGACATCGCAAGAGCGATAATTGAAGGCGCGGCACGCATTCTAAAAGAGAATCTTGCAGAGCTCGAAGGTTGTGGCTTGAAAGCGGAGAAGATTACAATGATTGGCGGAATAAGCAATTCTGCCGTATGTGTAAAAATCGTATCTGAGATTTTGGAGCGCCCCGTTGCTGTCGCAAATGGTCAGGCTACAGGCGCGGTTGGCGCGGCAATGCTGGCTGGCATTGGAGCAGGTGTCTTTAAAAATGAGACTGATGCTTATGCGCAGGTGAACCGTTAAATATGCAAAAGCCCAGTTCCGTTTCATAGGGAACTGGGCTTTTACTATTTCTTTAGAATTTCATAATCACAAATCCCGCTGCGGGAATTTCTACGCAGTAGCGATTACGATCTTGCTTTTGAATGGAGATTTTGCGGTTGCCTTCTTTTACGACGGAAAGAGAAACGGGCTCCTGGAAGGTGACCGTAACGGTGCGATCTGCATCCGGAATCAAAGTGTCGCCATGCTCCGTGCTGCGCTCGTTTCCTTCGTTGTTGAAGATGGAAAGATAGCGGTTTCCGGCTTTGTCAGTGGAAACCAGCCAGCACAAATCGTCTGCATAGCAGGGTAACGTCTGAGGAATCAGTGCCCGTACATCCATTTCAAGGACTTCTAAGTCCCCACTTTCCAAAATGCGAAGATTACTTCCTGCCTTTGCCTTGGCAAAAGCACCCTCCGGTGTAGCGTCGATCAGATATTCATAGCGGCGCAGCGCCTGGTCGGGAGCATCGTCGTAAATAATATCCACAATGTCACCAAAGCGGGAATTGGTCAAGGTATGACCCTCGTTTCCGTAGGGAGTCTGGAATCTGGCAAAGAAAAGCTTGATAACATCTTCCACATGACCGATGTAGTCTTTTTCGGTATCTGTCAGCGGAAGATCCAGATAGGTGCTGCGATGATTGCCAAGGGTGTAGGGGTTAAAGCCGTCGGGAATCTCTACAGTGCTATAGTCCTGGGGAAGGACGATGGCAAAGGGAATAACAGCTTGAATGTCCCGTAAGCCGTGGGCGGTGTGAATGAAGTCCTTCTTTACCTTGCCGTATTCAGACAAGGAGAACTCCTTCATGTCGGTATAGCTGCAGTTTAAGCCCCATTCTTCGGAGAAGTAGTCTGCGCCGCTCATTAAAGCGTGGTAATAAATGCGGTTTTGCAGTAGACGGGAACTGCCGCCGTTGGGTCCCTTGGTAGTGAAATCGTCGGGGTGGATTTCCTGGGTCAGATACCATTCGTTTTTGGGCGTGTGGTTGTAAACCGGCATGGAATAAACATATTCGGGGGTTGCCCGCCAGCATTCATAGTAGGTACCCCAGGTTTTCCGGTAAGCCTTTGCCATGCCCCGGGACAATGCCACAGCAACCCGCATCATGGCGATTTGGCAGCCGACCTCCGGCATGAATGTCTGCATGCCAAGCTCATTCTGAATTTTTGCGGCGAGATAATGGCTGTCGCAGGGCAAAATCTTACCTTGAACCTCTGTCATTCGCCGGCGGAACATGTCCTTCATCTCTTCCGTGAAATCCAAAACCGTTTCCGCAAAGCGCTGGGTGGCATAAAAATCGATACTGTCCTGGGAAAGGTTGTGCAGACGAATACCCTCGGTGGTGACGGCAAAGTCACTGAGCAGTTTTTCGTGCAGAACATCCCGGTCAAAGGGTCCTTTTCCGATTTTAAGAAGGGTATTCCAGTCTCCCCGGCGGTTGCTGCCGCTTTCATGAAGCTGGAAGCCCAAAAACCAATCGCCCAAAAGCTCCGTGTACTCCCGGATCAAATTCTGATCATAGGCATAGGGAAAATAGGTAATGCCGCCGGCAATTCTGTCCACATAAAAGGGGAATTTTCCCTCCCGGATCAGATTATGCAGTGCGCTGCCCTTGGCAGCAATGTTGTTAAACTGCCGATCAGTGGGTACGGAAAAGACATTTTGGATTTTAAAGCCGGTGTCTTCGTTGATCAGACCGTTTTTCTCTAGACCGATCAAGGACTCGTCGTTATAAACATGGAAAAATTTCATAGCGCGTTACTCCAGCTCGTAGTCCACAAGGAAAGGCGCTTCGCCTGCGGGCTGCACCCGCAAAAGCAGTGCGTCACCGGGAATCAAGGAAACGGAAATGCTGTCAGTACCGGATTGGATCAAGTGCTGCTTGCCATCGGCAGGGCTTACTTCATAGAGGTTGTAATTACCCTTGAGTGCAAGTGTAGCATTCAGATCCTGATAGAAATCCCGGTTGAGGATATAAAGATAACGGTTGCCGTAGTCGTCGCTTAACTCACCGACGGAGCAGCGGCGGGGCAGCTCGCCTGCCAAAATGTCGCTGTCGGCAATGGAATCTGCCATGCTTTCGTAAATAGGTCCGTGGATGCCGAAGGGCATCAGATCACGGCTGTGATATACCTTGCGGCTGGTCAAAGCCATGAGGGTATTGCCCAGCTTGGCAAGATCATGCTGGGTTTTCTTGTGGTCTTCGAAGAACACACCCTTATCGCCATCTGCGGTGATGATATGCTCGCCGGAGAGATAACCGTCGGTCTTATCCACACCTACAGCGTACATTTGCAGACCCTTTGCGCCATATAAAATGGCGGCATGCATCATCATGCGGATCATGGCATACTCAAATTTGTCGGTGCATTCATAAAGGGCGCAGCCTTGATAGTAAAACCAGAAAGGCAGATCATATTTCAAGGAAAGCTTCCGCGCCAATGCCAGATCGCACCACATAACTGCCTCGTCCAGCTGCCGCCCGTCCTCATACACATGACCGGGGTACATTTTGAAATAATCGCCGATGGGATAGTGGTCAAAGGAAAGAACGGGGGGTTCGAGCCGGCGGATGTACTCATCAAACCGGTCTGCATACTGTCCATTGTACCAGGTAGGACCGGCATTGTAGCTGGGGACAAAAACGGTAAAGAGCAAAGCTTCCGGATCAATGGCATGCAGAATGTCGGACTGCCGTCTGGACTCGGTAAAGGTGATATCCTCATCGGGCTCGTCCCAAACATAGATGCCTACGGTGTGTTTTTTGTCCTTTAATTTGGTGGCGACCTCCCGGATCGTATCGTCGTTTACAGGTCTGTCCATAAACAGATTGGACATGCCGCCCATCAGCGACAGATCCTGAAACAGCAAATCAAGACCGTACTTTTCGCACAGTTCCACAGCCTGCCAAGCCCGTTCGTGGGTTGCCCAGCCCAGCTCTGCCAGATTCATACCCAGCTCGATCCAGTTTTGAATGGCTTTTTCCATGTCCCTGGCGGCGCAGGTAAAGGTGGAGAGGGTAAATTCCTTCTGCTTCCAGTGAAATCTTTGGTTGCCCAAAGGGAAGCGCTTGTAAGTGATCTGTTTCATATTTCCTCCGAGTTGTGATTGATCAGGAAAGCTCCAGCAAAGCCTTCATAAACCGTTTGGCGATGGGATTTTCCATGCGGAAATCCAGGGTGCTGAGAATGTAGCGCTTTCCATCGATTACTTTTTCACCAACGATCATAGACATTCCGTCAGCCATGGTTTTTGCGGCAAAGCAATTAAAGGTGATCAAAATGGGGGCAAAGCCATCAGCATGGAAGGTGTTGTCCGCAATGGGAGCAACTCTGTCCAGCGCGGCATCGTACCAAAGCTTGAAGTCTTCCTTTTCAAAGTCCTGAACGGCGGGATGTCCGGTCTTTTTCGACACAAAATGGCGGGGATTGTACCACTTGGTAGAATCCACTGTAACGGTTTCTCCGGCGACGGTCTGCTCGCCAAGCTCTGTCAGAGAAACGATAACTACATTGTCGTTTTCCGGCAGGGTAACATCCTCGAAAACCTCAAAATGGAATTCGTTAGTTGACATAACATTTCCGTCGACATCCATTGCAATGGCTTTCAGCAGGTATTTTTCTCTGTCATTTACGGAATCGACGGTGAACTCTGCGTTTGCAATGTAAGATACATCGCAGTCGCGGAGCCATGCGGGGATTCTGGCGCTCTTGCACTTTTCACCCTTGGAATTGTAAAGCTCAAAAAGGATAGAGCAGTTGTCGGAAGACGTGTTGGTGTCGTTGCAAAGCCAGGTCTCTACGCTGATTGTCTCGCCTGCGTAGTAAGTAAAGCGGTCGCTTCGCAGGCTGACCAAAACCGGTGACAACGCGTCGCGGTAAGCAAAGTAAGCCTGCTTGGGAGTGCGCTCGCAGTCCATAATGGACTTCATCCAGCCGCTGGGCCATGCGTCAATAAACAGATGGATGGCGCTGGTGACCATTTCCGGCTTTCTGCGGAAGGCTTCCGTCATATATTTGGCGCAGAATGCCTGGTGCTTTTGAGTTTCGTATACCCAATCCTCCATGCTGTCCGGAGTTTGGTAGAAATGATGGTGGTTCGTTCCCGCTTGCGCCTTAACGATGTTGCTGGGATGGAAGGGCTCTTTCAGCCACTGCTTGGGATACCGGCGCTGCATCAGATCTACGGGGTCAAGACCCTCCGCACCATATTCACCGCAGCCGCAGCACCAATCCTGATCGTAGTCCATCCAGAAACCCCGGTGAAGCTTGCCGAAATCGATCTCATTTCCGTTATACCAAAGAGTATAGGTGTGGCTGTCTTGAATGGAGTTTCTGGAGGGAGCTTCATAGTCGCCGTCGATGTGCTTGAATACGCAATCGGGGCAGCTGAGCAAAGCGGCTTTGTCCAAAATTTCAAAGGCTTCTTCCAGCTCTTCCCGGTTATAGTGGCGGTGGGGATTGTAGTTGCCGTCAGGACCTGCCTCGTTGATGTAGGAGATCATCACATTGCAGGGGTGCTTGCGCACAAGGCGGATCATTTCCTCGGTTTGGCGGACCAGCTCTGCAAGCTTTGTCCGGCGCATGCAGGAAAACAGGGGCAGATCCGTCTGGGTGAGAAGACCCAGGCGGTCGCAGTATTCATAAACCTCGTTCTGCACCGGGCGCTGGGTCAAGCGCCAGAAGTTCATATTGCAGATTTTGGCAAGAAGAATATCATCAATCAGCTGGTCAAAATCCTCACGGATCACATCCTGCTGCTCAAAGCCCATGGTGTTGCCGCCCCGGAGCTTAATCTGCTTGCCGTTGAGATAGAGTCTGCCCTTGGGGGTGGATTCTTTGTCCTGCGTGAAGGTCCGCATGCCAAATTGCTGAGCTTTTGCATCGCACAGATGTCTGTTCAGCAGAACTTTCACTTGCGCTTGATACAAATAAGGAGTTTCCAGCGTCCAGAGCCGGTAATCCTCCATAGGAACAAGGATCTTGTAGACATTCTTGCCCTTCATGGCATACAAGGGGTTGCAGTAGAGGCTGATGGGCAGATCCTTCGTGACCTTAGCATCACATGCGTTCATCTGCACCCGGAAGGTATCACCTTCGTGCAGGTAGGAAAGCACGGGCTGATAGTGATAGTTTTCGATCATGGTGGCGGGGAAATTCTGACCGTAGATGCTGATGTCAAAGGACACATCCGCAGCTTTCGCGGTGGCATTTTCTACCTCCAGCCAGATTTCCGCTGCATTTTTATCGGGCAAGGGACGGATATAGAGGTCAGAAATGCTGATCTCGTTTCGAATCTCCACCCGTACATAATTGTAGATTCCCATGCCGGGAGGGCAGTGGTGCCAGCCCAGCTCCGGATCGTCATAGCCGATGCCGGTGGCGGCATACATCTTGTCGCCCTGAGGGCGATCCGGAAAATTCTGATTGCCCATGTAAATGTAGTCATTTTCAACGGTGATTCGCAGGTGATTTTCGCCTGCCTTGGCAAAGCGAGTCACCTCAAAATCAAAGGGGGAGAAAAAGCCCTCGTGCTTGCCGACGCATTCGCCATTTAAGTAGACCGTGGCAATATAGTCCACACCGCCAAAGCATAAATAGATGGCTTTCCCGGTTTCTAATTCCGGCAGGCAGAAGGTGGTCTTGTAGTTTTTCGTTGCGATCCCCTCGGGTCCGCCATAGTGGGGAAGGGTAATGCGCTCTTTTTTGTCCAAAGTGAATTCCTTCAGCTCAATGGTTTCCACCGGGGAGGAAAGGGCGGGGGCAAGATTTTGCAGGAAGGGGGCATATTGCTTGCGCATATCGCAAAGCGCTTCTTTCAGCTGCTGGGCGCTGTTCATCCGGGGCGGTACGGCGGCAGGTGCAGAATAATCATTTAAAAGGGGCGCAGATACCGGCGTGATCTCCGGGGGCAAGGATGGGGTCAGCTTTGCTTTTTTGGCTGTAATATGGGTTGCTGCAATATCAGCAAAAAAATCAGTGGTCGGTTTGTTTAAAGCCATGGTGTGTATTCCTTTCCGTGACTTAAATATGGGCTGCTTAATTTCCAATTTTAGTATATCAACGGGAAAAGGTTAAGTCAAGAAAGGGGAGGGTAAGCTTAAGGAATGGTATATGTTTTGGGAAAAAATCGATAGGCATCTCGACCCCGGAACGAAAGGACTTAGGGCCAATGAAAAACCTTACTAAGCCATAATTCACACTGTTTTTTGATTTCGTCGATAATGTTGAAAATCTGATTATTTACTTTTATCAAAATTTTGGTATGCTATAATCACAAAAAGAATTGTCTGCGTTTGGCAAACGGAAAGGAGAACAAGGAATGGGAAAGATCAAAGTTGGCTATTTGCCGCTTTATATCAAACTGTATGACGACAGCGATCCCCATTACCGCGATCCCATGGTCAGCTATATGAACAAGCTGGTTTCCATGCTGGAAGATAAGGGGCTGGAAGTGGTGATGGCGGACGAAGTCTGCCGGGTCAAAGAGGAGTTCCAGCGGGCTGCACAGAAATTCAACGCTGAAGGCGTGACCGCGGTCATTACCCAGCATTTGGCATATTCTCCGTCGCTGGAGTCTATTGATGCCCTTCTTAAACTGGAAGCACCCATTGTTGTTTTTGACACGACGCTGGATTATGAGCTGATCGAAGCGGCACCTTATGAAAGCCGCGTTCCGGCAAATCACGGTATCCACGGTGTGCAGGATATGTGCAATCTCCTCAAGCGCAACGGCAAGCCCTATTACATATGTGCCGGTCATGCGCTGCACAGCGAGGTGATCGGTGAAGTGGCTGGTATGTGCCGCGCAGCGGCTGCAGCCAAGGCATACCGGAATGCCAAGGTCGGCTCCGTTGGCGGGAGTTTCACCGGCATGGGAGATTTTCTGATTTCGGATGAAAGATATCGCAGGGATATCGGCGCCGAGGTCAGCTATATGACCGATGACGATGTGAAGGAGTACCTGGCAAAAGTCACCGACGAAGAAATTGAGGCAGAGATTGCCAAGGATGCTGAAAAGTATACGGTTGAGGTCACCTTTGAAGAGGAATACAGACTGGCAACCAAGTCAGGTCTTGCCATCCGCAAGTGGATGGCGGATAAAAAGCTGACTGCCTGCACGGTCAACTTCCTTACGCTGGATATCTGCGGTCTGCCCAAGATGCCGTTTCCGGAGTGCTGCAAGATTCTGGAGCGGGGTATCGGCTACGCAGGCGAGGGTGATGTGCTGACGGCAGGCTTGGTTGGCGCGCTGCTCAGCGCGTATCCTAATACGACCTTTACAGAAATGTTCTGCCCCGATTGGCAGCAGGACGTGGTCCTTATGAGCCATATGGGCGAGAGCAATCCCAACTTGGCACAGTGGAAGCCGGTGATCAGCGATTGCAAGTTTAACTACAATTCCTGCGGCGATACTGTGGGCATGTACAGCTGCGCAAAAGCCGGTGATGTGGCGCTTGTTAACCTTGCACCCATGAACGACAGCTTTACCCTTATTATTTGCCCCGGAAAAATGTTGGATGTGGGTTTGGAGCATGGTGCATACCGCAATGCAACCCAAGGCTGGTTCAAGCCCGGTAAGAAGCTGGGTCAGTTCCTGAAGGAATACTCTCTGCATGGCGGCACCCACCACAGCGCTATGGTTTACGATGTCAACATCGAAGAGCTGAAGGCTTTCGGCGCAATGATGGGATTTGACGTGGTAGTTATTAAATAAGTTCAAAAAATATTATATATAGGAGGAAATTCGCAAATGCCCGTATATGAGTCCATTAAGAATGCAGACAACAAAATTGTGATTTCTGCAGCAAACCGTGATTCCGCCGTATTCGGTTGGGACAAGGTTATCGCAGCTCTGGCTGCAAAGAATGCCAAGACCATCGCCATCGACGGCTGGTACGGCATCAACTATGAAAAGATCGCAAAGGCACTGGCAGCCAAGATCGGCGGCGATGTGCAGCTGATCGACGCAACCGGTCTGTTTGTATCCCGCGATGAGATCATCGCTTACAACCAGCCCTACGTCACCGATGACCCCGGCTTCGGTAAGGTCAATAAGACCGGTATCATCGAGGATATCATGGACAAGGCAGCTGTTGCCGATGCAAAGGCAAAGCTGGCTGATAAGAGCAAGACTACCATCATCTACGGCGTCGGCGCTGCCATCAAGGAGTTTGCCGATGTTCTGGATGTTAAGTGCTATGTGGA
>JAZQHM010000055.1:0-9321 GCA_045540575.1 Faecousia sp.
CTTGGCAAAAGACGACGTAATCGAGATTGAGGGCATCGTAGTCGATGCACTGCCGAATGCAATGTTCACTGTTGACATTGGCAACGGTCACACCATTCTGGCACACATTTCCGGCAAGCTCAGAATGAACTTCATTAAGATCTTGCCCGGTGATAAGGTAACTGTTCAAATGTCTCCTTACGATTTGACTCAAGGTCGAATCACATGGAGAAGCAAGTAAAGAAATGAAACGATAAGTTTCTTATGGAGGTTAAACAGTATGAAAGTAAGACCGTCCGTTAAGCCCATGTGCGAAAAGTGTAAGATCATCAAGCGCAAGGGTCGCGTAATGGTAATTTGCGAAAACCCCAAGCATAAGCAGAGACAAGGCTAATAGGAGGTGCTGAGAGAATATGGCACGTATTTCTGGTATTGACCTTCCCCGCGAGAAGCGGATCGAAGTTGCACTGACTTATATCTACGGCATTGGCCCCGCCCGTGCCGCCAAGGTCCTGGAGACCACCGGTATCAACCCCGATACCCGCGTTAAGGATCTGACCGAAGATCAGGAAGCTCAGCTGCGTGACGCAATTGAGCACAACTATATCATCGAAGGTGACCTGCGTCGTGAGACCGCTATGAACATCAAGCGGCTCAGCGAAATCGGCTGCTACCGCGGCCTGCGTCATCGTCGTGGTCTGCCTGTCCACGGTCAGCGCACCAAGACCAATGCACGTACTCGCAAGGGTCCCAAGAAGACCATTGCTAACAAGAAGAAGTAAGGAGGGATATGTACAATGGCTAAGGCTACTAAGAAGGTCATTAAGCGCCGTCGCGAGCGTAAGAACGTTGAAAAGGGTGCGGCACATATCCGTTCCTCTTTCAACAACACCATGGTCACCATCACCGACCTGAACGGTAACGCCCTTTCTTGGGCTTCCTCCGGCGGTCTGGGCTTCCGTGGTTCCCGTAAGTCCACTCCCTTTGCTGCTCAGACTGCTGCTGAGACCGCTGCTAAGGCAGCTATCGATGCTTGCGGCCTGAAGAGCGTCGAGGTCTATGTTAAGGGCCCCGGACAGGGACGTGAGGCTGCTATCCGGGCTCTGCAGTCCGCAGGTCTGGAAGTCGTTATGATTAAGGACGTCACTCCCATTCCTCACAATGGTTGCCGTCCCCCCAAGAGACGTCGCGTCTGATTTATTGATAGGAGGAATTTTGCGATATGGCTAAGAATATGCAGCCCGTGCTGAAGCGCTGCAGAGCGCTGGGCGTTTCTCCTGCCGCGATGGGTTACAATAAGACTTCCAACAAGAACCCCGGCGGACAGAGAAGAGCTAAGAAGTCTGAGTATGCTACTCAGCTGACCGAGAAGCAGAAGGTCAAGTTTGTTTACGGCATTCAGGAAAAGCAGTTCCGTAACTACTACGAGAAGGCTGCTCGTCATGAAGGCAACACCGGCGAAAACCTGCTGAGCCTGGTTGAGCGCCGTCTGGACAATGTTGTTTATCGTCTGGGCTTTGCCAACTCCCGCCGTCAGGCTCGTCAGTTGGTCAACCATGCCCATTTCACCGTTAACGGCAACCGCGTTAACATTCCCAGCTACCTGGTGAAGGAAGGCGATGTTATTGCTGTTTGCGAGAAGAGCGTTTCCAACAACTTCTTCAAGGCACTGAAGGAAGCTGACACCTTTGTGGCTGCTCCTCAGTGGCTGGACCGTGATAAGAACACCCTCACCGGCAAGGTCGTTGCTAAGCCCACCAAGGCGGATATCGACTTCGACATCGCTGTCAACCTGATCGTCGAGTTGTACTCCAAGTAATTGACCCTATTTGTTCGTATTGTCAATTGTGGGGTGCATTCTACACCCCATACTCTTGAGAAGGAGGGTTATCATTCATGGTAGAAATTGAAAAGCCTCGTATTACCTGTCTGGATTCCGTGGAGGACATTTCCTACGGTAAGTATATTGTGGAGCCTCTGGAGCGCGGCTACGGCATGACGCTGGGCAACTCCCTGCGCCGGATCATGCTCTCCAGCCTGCCCGGTTATGCTGCCACTTCTGTGAAGATCGCAGGCGTGCAGCACGAGTTCTCCACCATCCCCGGTGTGAAGGAAGACGTCACTGAGATCGTTCTGAACGTTAAGCGGATGATCGTCAAGCTCCATAGCCAGGGTGTTAAGACTGTCTATATCGACGCTGTAGGCCCCTGTGAGGTCACTGCCGGCGATATCAAGGCAGACGGTGAGGTCGAGGTACTGAATCCCGAGCTGCACATTTGCACTCTGGGCGAAGATGCTACTTTTAATATGGAAATCACACTGTCCCAGGGCCGTGGCTATGATTCCGCTGACCGGAACAAGAATGCCCAGACCACCATCGGCGTGATTCCCATTGACTCCATTTATTCCCCTGTTAAAAAGGTGAATTACACTGTGGAGCCCACTCGTGTCGGTGACAAGACCGATTTCGACAAGCTGACCCTTGAGGTCTGGACAGATTCCACGATTTCCGCGAAGGACGCGGTCTCCCTTGGTGCCAAGATCCTGTCTGACCACCTGACGGTGTTCACGAACCTTTCCGACTCTGTCGCTACAGGTTCTACCGTTGTGGAAAAGACATCCGATCGTCCCGATGCCAAGCTTGCCATGACCATCGATGAGCTGGATCTGTCTGTCCGTAGCTTCAACTGCCTGAAGCGCGCCAACATCAACACTGTTGCTGATCTGATCAACAAGACCGGCGAGGATATGATGAAGGTCCGTAATATGGGCAAGAAGTCTTTGGACGAGGTCCAGAAGAAGCTGGAGATGATGGGCTTGTCCCTGGCCAGCGAAGATTCTGGCAGCAACAATTAAAAGGAGGAAACGTTCATGTTCGGAACTCGTAAGCTGGGTAAGACCAGCACTCAGAGAAAGGCCATGCTGCGTCAGCTGGTTACCGACCTGCTGGAGAACGGCAAGCTGGAGACCACCTTCTATCGCGCTAAGGAAGTTCAGCCCGTGGTTGAGAAGATGATCACCCTGGGCAAGAAGGCTGGCCTGGCCAATTACCGCCGCGCTTTGCGCTACATCACCAAGGAAGATGTTGCTAAGAAGCTGTTCGACGAGATCGCTCCCAAGTATGCTGAGCGTAACGGTGGTTATACCCGCGTTACCCGCATCGGCGAGCGCCGCGGCGATGCTGCTGAGATGGCAGTGATCGAGCTGGTTTAATTCTCTGTTGATGTAAAACAAGACACCTGCAGTGGACATCACTGCAGGTGTCATTTTCTTACGAAGAAACGCAAAAAAATCGAAAAAAGACTTGACATTTAGGCGGCTATATAATATAATATCATAGCTGTCAAGAAATGCTGCTATAGCTCAGCCGGTAGAGCGCATCCTTGGTAAGGATGAGGTCGCCAGTTCAAATCTGGCTAGCAGCTCCACAAAAAACCGCTTAAATCGCAAGATTTAAGCGGTTTTTCTTTGCTTCTACGAACTTTTACGGGCAAAAACTTGAGGGCGAGATGACCTCGTTCCCAGATTTTGCGCCTTTTTCCAACTACCGCACCAACTTTTTGGTGCTTTGTAATGCCGAAAGCCCTTGTGCCGCAATAGGTTTTCGGCATTTCTGTTTACCAACTTTTATCCAACTTCTTTGGCTTTGGACGTATAACGGCGCTCGACAGCATCTGTCGCCGCATGAATTGTCTGACGTCCTTTGATGTAGTGCTTGACGCTTGTCGACATCTGGGCATGTCCTCCGGCATCCATCACTGCTTTGAGGTCTTTGGTTACATCGTACATATCGGTCAATACAGTCGTCCGAAACCGAATCGGTGTAATCTTTTCCTCAAATCCAGTGTCTCTCTGAATACGTTGACACATTCTGCGCACAGCGGTATAGGAGAGAGGTTTCTTTCCTCCAAAAATGAATTCGTCTGCCGGTGTTTCCGGAATGTGCGCCATGGCGGTGGCAGCCAATCCGATAGTACGACGACTTACAGCATTCTTGGTATCCTTAATTTCCGGCTGATTGCGGTCAGGATGCGTCACCGCCCTGCGGATGGTGATTTCCTTATCAATGCGGTTAATATCTGCTCCCTTCAGACCCAATCCCTCTTCCAAACGCAACGGATGCAGAGCCATGACCGCGAGAAACGCCCGATCACGGTTGTTTTTCACATCCTCCAGATGTTCAATCAAATACTCCATTTGCTCGACGCTGTAAGGCGGTGTGGCCTTGCTGGCGTCACCAACAACTTTGACCTTGCGGGATTTCACAGGATTCGCATTGATCAGCTTGTCTTCCAAAGCTGCCTCTAAAATTTGACTCAGGACCGTCCTGGTCTTATCTTTCGTGGCTTTGGCCACATGCATTTTATTGAACAACTGTTGCACGTGGTCCGAGGAAATTTCCTCCACGGACAAGTCGGCGAAAGCCGGGATCAGGTATTTCTCGATTTGACGCCGATAAGTGACTGCTGTAACAGTGGCAATGTTCGGAAGCGAGTATGTGTTAAACCAATTCCACGCATACTCGTCAAAGGAATGCTTGCCTTTTTGCTGAACACCGCTTGCCAGGAGATTTGCAACTTTGTCTGCAAATTCTTGGGCAGTCTTTGCGATGATCCAGTGCCTTTTGCCGTTAATCATAACGGCTTGATTGATTCTGTTTGCCATATCAGATTCTCCTTCCGATAATGGCATAAGATCCGCTTCTGTTGAATTGTCAAGATGCATATTCGTGGATGCATCATAACACAAGTGGGTTTGCTTTTCAACATAGTTTGTTAAATCTGATTTGCGTACGAGTTTGGTTTCTCCGATTGCCACATATGTAATTTCTCGATTTTTGATCAGTTCCTCCACGACAGAAGCGGATACTCGTAACGCTTCTGCGGCTTCCGGAACTGTCATCAGATCCGGGAACGCCTCAAATTGTTTCATAGTATCCACCTCCTTGGTTGGATCGTTTGTTGTGTTTACTTCCCGCCTGCTCCGCTGCGGCTACGAAGCAAGCTCATTATTATTATGTGCAAAACGGAAATTCACAACAAAAAACAAAGAAGGGGCTTTCACTTAATTAAACGGCGACACCTTAGTGTCGCACCTCATTTGGTTGGTTTGAATTAAATTGATTATGAAGGAAAACGAGGGAAAAACTAGGGTTCCCAAAAGAAAAAAGTTCGGGAATTGATAACGGAAACCCTAAAAGTACGAACATTTTTGCAGAATTTGATTTTTAGGAGGGGGGTTCCCGGGAACCCGGCCCCCTTTAAGAAGATAATTTGATAAGATATTCGGAACCTCCCGATTTACTACCGCCGTTACCATGAAATTGGTTGCGGAACCCTATTTCATTTTTTCGGGAACCCTAAATGGGGGGTCGGAACCCTCTTTTTCAGCGGATTTTGGGGAAAGCACACAACAAGAGTTGAATAGTAGAATACACAGGATAAAATATGAAATTTCCCTCCCTGTCATACAGGCCTAAGCAAAAAAATTAGATGCAACAGGTCCCCGGGAACGAAACCCGGGGACATATCCATCGCAATACTACTATAAACCGCAAATGCGCCACTACGGTGTCGCACGCGCGACAACTATGTGTCGCATTGGTTTTTTGACCGATTTCAATATAATTGATTATGAAGGGAAACGAGGGAAAAAGACGGTTTCCAGAAAGGAAAAAGTTTGGAAAACTCATCTGGAATCCGAAAAGTACAAACATTTTTGCGGGAAATGATTTTTTGCAGGCGGTTTCCCGGAAGTCCAGCCCCCTTTTAGAAGATAAAATGAGAACATATCCGTAAATCTTTAATATGATACCGCCGTGGTCATGAAAAGAGTCCGGAAATCCATCTCATTTTTTCGGAAATCCAATTTGGGGGTTCGGAAACCGCCTTTTCAGGGGATTTTGCGAAAATTGTACAACATAAAAAGAGAAAGCAAATTACAGGATAAAACATGGAATTGATCTACCTGTCATATAGGCTAAACGCGCAAAAACAATAAGTGCAGGCCTTTCTTCTTTTGAAAATATGAGAAACAAGGCAACGCAAAACCTCTCATGATTTTTGATGATACAAGAAAGAAGATGAGAAAATATGAGATAAAGAAGCGAAGCCTTTTTCTCATCCTATCCACCACATTAGAAAGCAAAGAGTGTTGGGCTTGCAATCGAGCAATATACGAATAGCTGTGCTTGCTTTGCTTTGAGTTCAATGATGGAATACGAGAAAAAATGAAATGAAACATCTCGTCTTGATCGCACCACATCATAGCAATGGTTATACCTCTATTTCGTCATATTACCGATTGTCAGAAAACAGCAATGCACCCAATCAAATTAGCTTTACCTCTTTTTCGTTACTATACCGATTGTTGGTGGTGATCTTCTAGCTAGCCTTTTTCCGTTCTATTTTCTTAGTCCTAATATGAGATAAAATACGCAGTCTACCTTTTCATCCTATTCTTTTATTTCTCCAAAGCAATCAGCGATGGCCTTAGCAATCAAGCAATACATGAAAAGCCGGCTATTCTTTACTGTGCGCTGCTGAGCGAGTGAAGAAATATCAGATATAGTGCGAAGCAGAACCTCTGATCTTAAACAAGAGGAAGGATAAGGAAGAAAAGGCGATTGTTCAGTGCCGCGAAATCTGGGCTTCTAAAATCCATCAAGTAAGACCAACACCCACAGACACCAAATAGGAGCGCAGCAACTCTAGGCAGCCAACAATCCAGTTATATCCGTGAACACCTTTTTTCACCACGGACATATCTCGTCCACAATACCAAAGAGCAAGCCGCCTGTTTTCACAGGCGGCTTGCAGTGCTATGATGTTCGCTCGGATTCTAAATATCTGTTATCGTACGAACAGCTCCATGCTGATTCTGTTGTAATCAATGCACCGATCGCTCTGCATGGCATCCACACCCGTTTGATAAGCGGTAAACTCATCCACCAACACATACAGCCGAGAATAGATCTCGCCGTTGTCGGCCTTGTAAATCATACCAGGGACGCCTCCGTCGTCCACATGGTAATCCACCCAACCGTAATCGGAGTGCACGCGGCAAAGACCGCCAAACTGGTAGCGCGCAAACCGAAAAAAGTGGCCTCTATACAACAGCACCTGGTGCACATCTACGGTATCAGCAGAAGCCAGCATGGTGCAGCCGAATTTATCGGTATAGCTCCACTGGGCCTCATCCAGAAGATGGGCAGAGCGACACATTTCCTTAGCCGGGATCAGCAGGGGTTCAACGTCAGCACCCACATGATGCAGTGCCATTTTATCTCCCTCCTGCCAAGCCTCCCAGGCGGCGATGGTGCTTTCGTAGTAGTGGCGGTTCTGTTCATCCTGATCCAAGCAGCGAATCAGTTCACCGATTGTCTCCAGGGTCCCGCAATAGGTACGCACAACAAAATCCTCTTCAGGGCGCAGCATCATGTCCAACTTGATGATGTAATACTTGTCGATCATCAATTCGGGGGTGTCTTCGAATGCAAATTCGAAGACCTTGTGATTTTTCTGTTCGGTCATTTTTTGTTCCTCCAGCACAAATATTCTGCTTTAACATAAATTAGTTCTGTGAAAGCGTAACTAAAATATAGCATAGCAATTCTGTTTTGTCAACAGAAAATTTTGCAAAAGCAGAATATTTTTCTTTTGATTGACAATTTAACTTTGCTCCGTTATGATATATTACAAAGGAGGGGTATCTATGGGTTACTCTTATAAGCCGCTTTGGCACCAACTCGTTGAACGAGACATGAAGAAATTGGAGTTTCGAGACTTCATTGGCATGAGCAACAGTACATTGGCCAAGCTTGGTCGTAACGAACCTGTCTCTTTGGAGATAATTGAAAAAATCTGCATCAAACTGGGATGCCAGATCGAAGATGTGGTGGAGATCACTAATCCGTAATAAGCTTTCGTGAATTGTCCGAGATTGGCTGTTGTGGATTTATGAAAGTGTGATGGTATGAATCGGAATGAAATAGAATCAATCATCGCCGGATTTTGCAAAGAAAACAGCTTAGCTGTTACACTATCCTGCGATATGCCCGCGGGGTACGAAACTGCATACGGAACTTACGATGTTACAATCAATACGCTGTTCCTAAATGCACAATTGCTCCAGGATGCACCGGAACACGAAGTGCTGTTCTATCTTTTCCATGAGCTCCGCCATGCAGTGCAGTATCTCCGCCCGGAATCGTTCGATCCTCAGATCCAGGAAAGCCGCTTCTATGTTGTGCTATACAATGGCATCTGCTATAAGCTTGTAGGCAATGAATGGCATGAGGTAGTGCTGGAAGGTTCGGAGGAATACTTCACCCGTGCGTATATGAGCCTGCCGTATGAATTGGATGCAAATTCCTTTGCGTATGAAAGAGTGAAAGATATCTGCGGCAATACAGATGAGTTGCAAGAACTCTATGCTTTTTGGTGCCCCAAAGATAGAATGAGCTATGGCGAACACTTAAAGCTATTTCGTCGTATCGATGGTGAGGTAACGAGATGACCACAGAACTAACATATTCGAGAATCCTGTCTGAAGATGATAGCGACATTTCTCACCTTCTGGAAATTTATCAACAGCCTGCAATTTCTAGGTTTTTGAGTATCAGCAACAACTATTTCCATTATGTCACTAATACCGAAAATGTGTACTTCTATAAGGTTTATGCGAGTGAGAAACTGATTGGCACAATCCATCTTGAGAAGTGCGAAGATTTACTCTATATGGACATTCTAATATTTCCAGAATATCAGAGAATGGGTTTTGCAACGAGTGTGGTTGCTGATGTCAAGAACGATGCTTTTGGGCTCAAGTTTAAACGAATTGAAATTGCCATTGATGAAAGCAATGCCGCATCAATAAAACTGTTTGAACGAGTAGGGTTCACATTTGTCTCCAAGGAAGATGAATTATTGAATTATGCTTATGAAAGGACTTAGCAAATAATCAAGTTCTTCATATGAAAAAGTGGTGTTATTTCAAATTGCTTCTCCCAACAAATGCCTCTATAATATAGACAAGACCTGCAGGAATTAACTTTGAAGGGAGAACCTTATGGAAGCCACTGGAAACTATTATCTAATCAATCATCTTGTCTTGATCACCGGACTAACGGACCGAACAATCCGAAACTACATTTCTAATGGGATACTTCATGGAGAAAAAATCAATGGGCTCTGGCATTTCACCCCAGAAGAAGTGGAATCTTTCATCGCACACCCCGCAGTACGCCCCAGCATTCTAGCCAAGCACCACTCTGCTGTATACGATTTTCTGTTGGAAAACAAAAAAGAACATTGCGAAACCTGCATGGTTGTAGATATTCCC
>JAZQHM010000056.1:0-7370 GCA_045540575.1 Faecousia sp.
CCTGCCAACGGAATCCATACAAAACCCCCCGCCACCCTTTGGGGTGGCTGCGATTTGCTATGTAAATCAGTTTTTCTTAGCCAGTCTTGCTTCTTTTCTTTCTTCCTTTGTCTTGCAGAACTTTTCCAGCTGAGGAACGAACAGCAGGCAGATCAGCGCAGCGGTGAAGCCGCCGTTATACAGGCAGAAGCCGCCGTGCATGTCGGGAAGTGCGGTCACCAGCAGGTAGTGAAGACCAGCTGCCAGCATGCCGTAGCCGATGCCGTACTTGCCGGCGATGGGGCTCATGCCGTTGGCGTAGCACAGACCGATGAGAATGGACTGGCTGCCGATGGTCAAACCATAGGCTTCGCCACCCAGGCACTTGAAGATCCAGCCGAAGAGGAAGGATGTGATCATGTAGCCTGCCATAATGGGCCATACATTGCCGGGATGAGAGCCGGAATTGCAGGTTGCCAGCATGCAAAATACGATGCCGAAGGTCATGCCCGTCCAAACATTGGTGCCGTCGATGGCGCCGGCAAGGTTAAAGTAGCCGACAATCATCAAGCCGAAAATGCCCACATTCATCAAAAAAGGCGCATTGCCGTACTTGGCGGTGAAGCAGACACCGTGACCGGAATCCTTCATCAGATTCCAGTAATCCTTGGGCTTGCAGCCCATCAGCAGGGCGAAAACGATGCAAAGACCGAACACCACAAAGCAGAAAATGTTGGTTGCAGACCAGCTTGCTACATCCAGAGCGCCCATGGTGGAAAGGCCCAGTGCAGCGGGGGTCTTGCCCAGCATCACATTGTAGAGCACAGCCCGCAGGAAAAATGCGGTCATGCCGATGGGCACAGCGGCGCTGTAGTGATCATAGCCCTTGTGGATATTGGGGGCGTGGGCAAGGCCGGCAGGCAGGAAAAAGCCGATGATCAGACCCACAAAAATTGCCAGCACAAGACCCAGCGCGTTAAAGCCCACATATTCCGTACCGGGATAGCGGAACAGCAGCTCGGAGATCAGGGGCGCAATGCCGGTGGAGTACATCATAGCATTGCTCATAGCGCCCAGTTTTTCCTTTTTTACGAGGCAGTAAAGGCAAACGCCCAGAATGGTGGGGAGGATGTTCAGCGGGTTGATGCCCCAAGAGCCGAAGCCGATGGTCAGCAGCACGCCCAGGGTGGTTACATTGTTGGGCTTTGCGCCGGGCAGGAAGCACAGCGCTGTGCAGATAAGTCCCACCAGACCCATGTTCAGGAAGGTAGCGGCATAGCCGCCCAGAGCGAAATAGTTGGTGGAGATCTTGCAGGTGCCGCTGAGGATCTTCCAAAGACCCGTAAACATGGTGCTGCGGTCGGGCATAAGGAATGCTGCGATCACAAAGCAAAGGGAAACAAAGACGAAAAATACTTTCAGGAAAGTTTCCTGTGCGAGGGTGTTGAGTTTTTTCATTGCGATTACCTCCGTTATGTATCTTTGGGTGGAAAGCCAAAAAATGGGCAATCCAGCCATGAAACTGAATTGCCCAGACGGTCGGCATACAAGGTCTGCACTTCATTGCGGTGATCCGCTTATCCGTCAGTCGTACAGACACCTATATATTATACATTTTTCTACTATTTGTCAACCGCAAAAACACCAACAAATTGCGGTTTAGCGGGCAGACAACCAGATATCCTGTCATCCCGAGCGACCGAATGGGAGTCGAGGGATCTACGCATTATCGTGCCTGCACAGCAAAAATACGGTGCGAAGAGCCCTCCACGCGGCTTTGCCTTGGTCGGGATGACAACATGGTAGACTCCGAATTTGTACAGCAGGAACGACACCGAGCCGAGTGAACGGGTAGCGACACTTGCCGCACCGTGCACGAATTGTCAGCGGGGACTCCCCGCAAAACTGAAATTTGTTATTTTGCTTCGTTGTGGCGGCGGGCGCTGGTGCGACCCTCGGGCTTGATTTCGCCAACAGCCAGCAGCGAGCGCTTGGTCAGCGCAGGACCAACCAGCTCATAAACCAGCACCGCAAACAGCACCACATTCCGGGTAAGGGCGCCGTCGGGTAGCGTTGCAGCGGTCAGCGCCATGCCCAGCGCAACACCTGCCTGGGGAAGCAGCGTAATGCCCAGATTGTCAGTGATGGGCTTGGGCTGTGCGGTCAGCCGGCAGCTGCCGTAAGAGCCCAGATATTTACCGGCGCTGCGGGCGATAATATAAATCACACCAACCAAAATGGTCACAGGGCTTGCCAGCACATTTAAGTCCAGCTCCGCGCCGGAAATCACGAAAAACAGAATGTTCAGCGGTGTTGTCCAGCCCTCCACGCGCTCCATCAGCTCTTCGGAGGTGGAGCAGATGTTGCAGAAAATCGTGCCGGTCATCATGCAAACCAGCAGCAGCGAAAAGCCGCAATGTACCGGACCAAGCTGGAATTTCAGCGTGGAAAGACCAACCGTCAGCAGCACAAAGGCAACGGAAATGGTCATACGCTTACTGCGGGAGTGGAAAAACTGCTCCACCCAGTTGAGAAGCCAGCCCATAATCGCGCCCAAGCCAAGGGACAGCACGATCTCAAGAATCGGCTCTACCACGACAGCCAAAATGCTGACCTGCCCGTGGGAAAGGGCGGTGGCGATGCCGAAGGAAACGGAAAACAGCAAAAGACCCACCGCATCATCGATGGCGACCACCAGCATCAAAAGCCGGGTCAGAGGACCGTCAGCCTTGTACTGCTGCACAACCATCAGCGTGGCTGCCGGCGCGGTGGCAGAGGCGATGGCGCCCAGCACGACGGCGCAGGGCAGAGAAATGATGTGAGGGAAGCACAGATGCAGCACGATCAGCACGATGTCCACCAGAATGGTGGTGATCACCGCCTGCAGAATGCCGATGGTGATAGCCTTCTTGCCGGTGGCTTTCAGCTGGCTCAAACGAAATTCGTTACCGATGGTAAATGCGATAAAGCCCAGGGCGGTTTGGGTGATGATGCTCATGCCCTCCACCTGAGCAAGGCTGTTGAAACCAAGACCCGGCAGCTTCAGCGCGCCGATGCAGAAAGGTCCCAGCAGCAGACCGGCAAGCAGATATGCGGTAACTGCAGGCAAATGCACCAGTTTGGTCAGTCGGGACAGCATCAAGCCGCCTACCATGGCTACTGCCAAACAGATCAGATAGATTTCCATAAGGAAACGCCTTCTTTCCAATACTTGCAAAATATTTTAGCCTGCCGTATCATACCACCATTGCCCCGCCGCCGCAAGATTCATTATCACCAAACTTTTTCGATAATTATAAATTTATTTGTGAGAAAAGCAAAAGCGGGTGCCGAAGCACCCGCTTTTCACTTAAAAGCTCAGATCTTCTCAGCAGCTTCCACAACGTGCTTCATCAGCACAGTGGTGGTAACAGCGCCCACACCGCCGGGAACGGGGGTGATGGCTTCGACAACGGGCTCGACCTCGTCGAACACGCAGTCGCCGGACATGCCGCCCTTGCCCTTGGAGGTGATCTTCTCGGGATTCCAGTTCATGGAAACGTCGATGACGATCTGACCCTCGCGAACAAAGTCCTTGGTCAGGCTGTTCAGCACACCGGCAGCGGTGACGATGATGTCAGCATTCTTGCAGATTTCTGCAGTGTTGACGGTGCGGGTGTGGCAAACGGTAACGGTGGCATTCTTAGCCATCAGCATCATAGCTGCGGGCTTGCCGACCACGAGGGAGCGACCGATAACGACAGCGTTCTTACCCTTGCAGTCGATGCCGTAGTGATCCAGAATTTCCATGCAGGCAGCGGGGGTGCAGGGAGCGTAGCCCAGATCCTGACCCTCAAACACACCGGCGTTGGACATATGGGTCATGGAGTCAACGTCCTTGCAGGGAGCAAGGCGGTTGCAGATCTCGTCCTGATCTGCCTTCAGATGCTTGGGCAGAGGACGGAACATCAGGACGCCGTGAACGCTGGCGTCAGCATTGACCTCGTCAATAACAGCCAGAACCTCTTCCTTGGTAGCGGTCTCGGGCAGGATGTAGTTCTTAACAGCAACGCCAACTTCCTCAGCCCGCTTGGTAGCGCCCTTCTCGTAGGAAAGGTCAGAGGGGTTTTCGCCCAGACGGATGATGCCCAAAGTGGGGGTGACGCCCTTTTCCCGCAGAGCAGCGGTGCGACCCTGCAGCGCAGCTACAAGAGCCTCGTTAACTTCTTTACCCAAAAGTAATTTAGCCATGAGTGATTCCTCCAAATGTTATTTGTTTTATCAGAAAATGTGACGATACCGAGCAGAGTGAACGGGTAACGATACACGCCGCACTGTGCACGAATTGTCAGCGGCGACGCGCCGCTTAGACACCGAAACCAGCCTTAACGGAGTTGAAGATCTCGTCAGCCATTGCGCCGTAGTCGGCAAGCATGGTAAGTGCCTTCTTGTTCATCTCCTCAGCAACCTCGCGGTTTTTCAGAGTCTTGGTGTTGATGAAGACATTCAAAGAAGCAGCCTGCAGAGCAGCCTTGCAGCAAACAGCGCCGCAGCCGGCATCGGAAACAGCCAGGCGGCTGCCCTTGTCGGCAAATACCTTAATGTAGCCGATTGCCTCGCAGCACAGCTCCATGATCTTCATGGGAGTGGAGCAGGCAATGATGGTAGCCTCTTCCATAACTGCGTCGCGATTGGGGTCGTCCTTGGGGATGCCGTAGGCCTTGGCAAGGGGCAGGAAGTTAACTTCGTCAGCCTCTACCTGATTCAAAAGCTCGGTCTGCAGTGCGTCGCACTTTGCCTTCAGAGCAACGATCTCAGCTTCCACCTCGGCATACTTCTTCTTGCCGACAGTGAGGCTGCCAACCATGTTGCCCAGAGCAGTGCCGATGGCACCAACCAGAGCAGCAGCACCGCCGCCGCCGGGAGCGGGAGCGTCGGATGCCAGAACTTCCACAAATTTGCGGCAGGATTCCATTGTCATATCCATAGTATGTATCTCTCCTTCTGTTTTCCGAAAATTTCGGTATATCCTTACCGATTGAGTGTACCATTTTTCGGCAGCGATGTCAACATCAAAAAGGCAGAAGCAGGATTTTCCCGTTGCGTTATTTTTCTTTCTGTGATACAATGAGCAAAATTCATTAAAAAGGTGATGAAATGTTTAAAAAATATTTGATCGCGTTTCTTGTCTCCATGGTGCCGCTGATCGAGCTTCGGGGCGGTGTGCCCATCGCGCTGGGCATGGACATTCCCTATTTCCCGGCGCTTGTGACTTGTGTCATTGCCAATATGCTGCCGGTGCCCGTCATTTACTTTTTTGCCCGAAAGGTGCTGATCTGGGGCGCAGACAAGAAATATATCGGTAAATTCTTCCGCTTCTGCCTGGAAAAGGGCGAAAAGGGCGGTCAAAAGCTGACAAAAGCAGCCGGTCGCGGCGGACTTTTCGTGGCGCTGATGCTGTTTGTGGGCATTCCGCTGCCCGGTACCGGCGCATGGACCGGCACCTTGGCGGCAAGCTTTTTGAATATGGGCATCAAATCCACCGCCTTGGCGGTGTCGCTGGGCGTGATCATTGCCGGCATTATTATGGCGGTGGCAAGCACAGGTGTTTTCAGTATCATTGGATTATAAGGAGAGAGAATTATGTGTATTTTCTGTAAGATCGTAGCGGGCGAGATCCCCTCCACCAAGGTTTATGAGGACGAAAGCATTTTCGCCTTCCGGGACATCAATCCCCAGGCACCCACCCACATTCTGGTGATCCCCAAGGAGCATATCCCCTCTGTTGCCGGTATCACGGCGGAAAACAGCGGTGTGGTTGCCCATATTTTTGAGGTGATTCCCGCCATTGCGGAAAAAGAGGGTCTGGTGAACGGCTACCGTGTGGTTTCCAACTGTGGCGCCGATGCCGGGCAGACTGTGCCCCATCTGCATTTCCACATTCTCGGCGGCAAAGAATTGGCGCTGGAAATGGCTTGACAAATCCCGCTATTACATTATAATAATAGTATCGCGTAACAAATTTGTCTTCGGGGAGCCGGACGCATCCGGCTGAGATTGAGCTTAATGCAGCTCTGACCCGTGAACCTGATACGGTTAGTACCGTCGGAGGGAAAGATGCATAAATGGGACTCCTTTGTCGCATTGCACCTGGACGGTTTGCAATGCGATATTTTATTTTAGGAGGTTTCCCTATGAAACAAAAAACCGCAAACACCCGCAGGCTCACCGAAAGCGCCATGCTTTTGGCAGTTGCCATCGTTTTGGAGCTGATCTCCAAAATGTTCATCCCCGAGCAGCCCTTTGGTGGACAGCTGACATTTGCTGCCATGCTGCCCATCGTGCTGGTTTCCTACCGCTACGGTATGAAATGGGGCTTTGTCACCAGCTTTACCTATGCTTTGCTTGAAATGGCGATCGGCGGCAAGACCGTGGCGGCTGCATTCCAGCCCGGCTATTTCGGCGACGGCACCATGATCGGCAATGCCATTATCATGTGCGTGCTGGATTACATCGTTGCCTATACCGCGCTGGGCTTGGGCGGCATTTTCCGCAATAAGTTCGAAAAGCCTGCCACTGCGCTGATGGCAGGCAGCCTGGTTGCTCTGGGCGCGAGATATTTGGCGCACATCGTTTCCGGCTATGTGCTGTTTGCCGGCTGGGCGGAGTGGTACTTCACCCAGGAAGGCTTCCCGGCATGGGGCGCACAGCTGGTAAGCGCTCTGAGTCCTCAGATGCTGGGACTTGTGTACAGCATCGTCTATAACGGCATGTACATGATTCCCGAGATGATCCTCACGGCTGTTGCCGCCGTGCTGATCGCCCGCAATCCCAAAATCGTGACCAAAGTCAGCTGAAAGCAGCCCCCCGCGGAAAGCGCGGGGCTTTTTCGTTGACGGGGAATTCCGGCTGTGGTAGAATAAAGAAAAAATCAGGAGGCTTTCCTATGGAACTTCAGCAGCAGATTCGTGCGGCAGCGGCGTATATTCTCTCCCGTACTTCTTACCGTCCCGCCATCGGCATGGTGCTGGGCAGCGGTCTGGGTGATTTCGCGGATACGTTGGAGGATGCGGTGCGCATTCCCTATGCCGAGATCCCCAATTTCCCCGTTCCCACCGCACCGGGCCACGTGGGCGCGCTGGTTTTCGGCAAGAAGCAGGGCAAGGAAGTGGTGGTCCTGCAGGGCCGTATCCATTTTTATGAGGGCCTTTCCCAGCAGCGGATCACCCTGCCCATCCGTGTTCTGGCGGCCATGGGCATCAAGACGCTGGTGCTGACCAATGCCGCCGGCGGAGTGAATCTCGATTTTGGTCCCGGCACGTTGATGATGATCTCCGACCATATCAATTACTCCGGTGCAAATCCTCTGATCGGAGCGAATCTGGATGATTTCGGTCCCCGCTTCCCCGATG
>JAZQHM010000057.1:0-32642 GCA_045540575.1 Faecousia sp.
GGTAACTGCTACCACCTCAGGACTCCAACCGGCAAATTCGTAGGTATAATCCTCGTCCTCTGCCTTTTCGGGAACAAAGCCCAAATCGGGTGTTGCACCGTACTCATATTCCTCGGTGATTTCTTCTTCACCAATGATCCAAGTAATTGTATGGACAGACTTTTCGCCACAAACGGTACAAGCTCCGTCAACATAGATGTGTGTACCGATCTCGCCATAGGACTGACCGCAGATTTCGCAGGTAGCGGGGAATGTGCAGTTTGCCTGACCGCCGGTGTGGACACATGCCATACCACAGTAAGAGCAGGTACCCTCGATCCACATGCCATGCTCACATACTGCATCGCAGTTCTTGCATTCGCCGGTTTCAGCATCCCACTCGTGACGCGGAGGCATTTCAGAATAGGAGATCTGCTTGCCGCAAACACCGCAGGTCTGCTTGATGTAGCCGGGTTCTGTGCAAGTAGCTTCCTTTTCGTCACGGATAAAGTCCTTCTCTTCATGGGCATGGCTTTCGCCGCAGATGCCGCAAGTACCCTCGCTCCACTCGTGGTCGGAAACGGTTTCCGCGTACTGTGCAGTATAGGTCACATCGCCGGTAACAGCGGCAATTTCGCTATCCCAGCCAGTGAAGGTATAGCTTGTATGCTGGACAGTAGCCTTATCGGTGCTTCCGGTATAAACAGGAGTCTCACCGTAAGCATAGGTTTCCTTGGTCTCTACACCGTCAACGATCCAGGTGACGATGTAGGTTTTGGTAGCTTCGGTGTAAGTCGCGGTATAGGTTGCATCCTCGTTGGCTGCAACAATTTCAGGAGTCCAACCGGCGAAGGTATAAATGGTGCTGTCGGTTGCTTCCAGAGTGGGCTCGTCGCCGGTATAAGCGGGAGTAGCGCCCTTCAAATATTTTTCCGTCTTCAGCACGGAATCGTCTGCATTTTTCCACGTAACCGTTACCAGATCCAGCAGTTTAAAGTTATCATACTGCATAGCAGGGGCAACAGATGCGTCACCGCTAACCTGATTCAGATTCATCTGGAAGTAATAAGTGCCGGCGGTTGTGATGGTCACATCCCGGGTGACCGTCCACCAGCCATCCGTTGTGATTCCGCTTTCCTTGTCCACACGCAGCTGAGAGCCGGTAACGCTGGAATTATCCACTGCTGTACCTATGAAATAAACAGGGCGCCAGCTTGCAGGTGCGCCAAGCACATCAAAGGACAGGCGGTAGTTACCAGCTTCCAGGTACATAGCCTGATACAGCTTCACGTCGCCGGTGGGAACCTTGTCGCTGACATTCAGAACGGAGTCCTGAACAGAAACATAGCTGCCATCATGATTGGTCAGCCAGCCGGTCAAGCCGTCAGAGAAATCGCCATTCAGGAAATGATTGTCGGAGTTCTTCTCTTTCATGGTGACCGCACCCAAATTGACTTCTCCATTGACCGCCAAGGGCATGGAAACAAGCATCCAACCGTCATTTGCAGCCATTTCCTCGGTTGCAACGAAGGTTACTGCCAGCTGGTTAGCTGTGTCTGTGGTCAAATAATCGGGAGCACGGTATGTCAGCAAGGTCTCAGCATTATGGATGCCCTCGATATGTGCTACAGTCCAATACTGATCGACCTTTTCTGTCACATTGGTAGGAATCTCATTTACAAAGGAAACCTTGATAGATGTAGAGTCGCCGTTTACCAAAGCAGTTCCTTCTGCACTTGCGTACAGATTCATGCTTAACACATACTCCTGTCCAACCGTCAGGTCCGCGGGGAGCTTATAGTAAACGCCGCTGGCGCCTTTTGCCCAGGTGGCAGTGATATTCGTGGTCAAAATTCCGTTATTCAGAGAACGGGTACCATAATTCGCGTAAGCAGAGTGGCTGATAATACCGACAGTATTTGCCACATTGCCATACTGCATTACCTTATAGGCATTGTCATTGGTGAAAGCGATTGTTTTATCGAACTTCCATGTGTAGCCGTCCGCATAATTATAATTGACAGTCTCGATGGTGGTATCACCCAGAATATAGGTCTTGCTGTCTTCCATGGGGAATGTGATCAGCATCCAGTTGCCGGCATCCGCAAATGCCTGTGTCGCAACGAACTCGAAGCTGACAACATTGTCGCTTTGCGTGCTCAGGCTGGCAGGAGCAGGAATGCTGAATTTCGCTTCTACATTATGGTAGCCCTCCATATTGGCCATTTGCCATTCCTGAGTCGTTTTCGGCTCACTATTAAAGGAAACCGTGATAGAGGAGGACTTATCGTTGGTCATGGGAGTATTCTCCTCTGCTGCACGCAGGTTCATACTCACTCTATATGTCTTGCCTACAACAAGTTCAGAAGGAAGCATGTAGTAAACGCCGTGACCGGCTTCACCCCAGCTGGCGGTCAGCACGGAGGTAAGCAGCCCATCCTTCAAAGAACGGGAAGTATTGCTGCCCCAGTTAGAGCCGTAGCCTTCGTGGTTTACAATGCCGACAGTATTTGCCGTATTGCCGTAGTAGAGGGTCTTAAACTCGGTGGCTGTGGAGAAAGCTTCAACAGTCTTGTCGAACTTCCAGGTGTAGCCATCTTCCATATCTGCCACCTTCATGGTAGCGCTGCCCAGCTTGTAGCTGCCGTTCAGTGCCAGAGGGAATGTGACCAGCATCCAGCCGCTGTTTGCAGCCATTGCTTCCGTTGCCACAAACTCGATGACAAAGGTATTGTCTGCAGCGGTGGGAAGGTTGCCGGAAATGCTGCGAGTGATCTTTGTATCCGCATTGTGCATTCCCGAAATTTTGGAATCTTGCCACTGCTGGATCGTACCGCCATCGGCGGTGAGAATGCTCGTATAATCACCGAAGGAAACGCTCATGCCGTTCATGGCTGCAACATCGTTGCCGCCATAGATATTCAGGCTCAGCGTATAGATTTTGCCGGCTGTCAGAGCTTCAGGCAACTGATAGAACACACCGTGACCCACAGTGTTACCCCAATTCTTCAGAACTTCCGTTGTCAGAACGCCGTCTGCAATGGCTCGGCTTGGCGTAAGGTCAGTTCCATTACCCTCGTGGTTCATAACCTTGACGGTACCGGCAGCATTACCGGAAACCAGACCCTTGGTTGCACCAATGGTAACCTCCTTGTCAAACGCCCAGGTGTAGCCTGTGCGGTAAACATCCTCCGCTGCAACAGACTCTGCACGGGCAGAGATGAGGCCGCTGGGGAGGAAGGACAGCATAATGGCTGCCACAAGGATCATGCTTAACACTTTTTTCATTTTGTTTTCCATTTGATCCATTCCTTTCTTGCTGAAAATTATGCTTAAACTATCTTCTTGCTCGAGAAAAATATATATTGACAGTATTGCGTTTTTATTTTACCATTTGCGGCACATATTTGTATTTGCACTATTATTCTGCAATTTTACACAATCTTTCTGCGTCTTCGCTTTTTATACAATTCCCGGGCATGATTTTTGTGCGTTTTGTATGAGGGCTTGACATTTACATTTTTATATTATAAAATCTCCTCAATTACGGGACTTTGGATAACCTTTTTGCATTTTCTTCCAAAACAGGAGATGATCGACAATGTATTTTGCTTCCGCTTCTTTAAAGACCTCTCATACGGGCAGCTGCGTCCGTCACACGCTTGGAAAATACTACTATATTGGCTGTATTAACGTCCCCTTTTTTTACGAGGACGAGCATGGTCAAATTCAGTTTGGTCAGACAGAGCAGCTGCGCATCGTCCCCCCGGGAGATATCATCTACCACGGCGCTCTTGCGGATGATCTTCCGTTTTCCGACACCTTCATTTATGTAGGCGGCAGCGATGCTGCGCGCTTTTTCGAGCGGTGGCCTTTGCCCTTCATCCAGCCCTTCACAGTGAAAAAGCCTTATATCCTGCACGATTACATTGAGCGGCTGCTGAACGAAAGAAATCAGAAGCTTCCCGGCTACGAAGACAAAATTCACCACATTCTCAGCGAAATGATCATCGACCTCCACCGTTCCTACACACAAACGACAAGCAAAAGCATTCAAATGGAAAAGGTGGAAGCTGCCCACATGCAGATGACCCAAAACATAACCCACGACTGGACACTTCAGGAATTATCGGACATTTCCGGATATTCCTGCAGCCGGTTCTCTTCCCTGTATTGGGAGCGCTACGGAACGCCCCCCATTGAGCAGCTGATCTCCATGCGGATCCAGGCAGCAAAGGACCTTCTTAAAAACACCAACAAATCCATTACGGACATTGCGGAAGAAACCGGATTTTCCAGCATTCATTATTTTTCCCGCAGATTTAAGCTGGTTACGGGCATGACTCCCACGGAATACACCAAGAAATACCGGCCCTTTGGCTAGAAAGGCACGCTATGGATACGATCAAAGTCGGTTTGAATTTAATCATACGGTATCTGGGCAGTATCCTTATGTCCTTTGTGATCTTCCTGTCCTTTACTGCCATTTTCGCCATGCCTCTGACGGAGGAGATTGGCTATGATGCTTACATAACAGATGAAGCAACGGGGCAAACGCAAAAGGTCTACACCCATTACTATTCTGACGGAGAAGACACAAAAAAGGCGGCGTACGAATCTCAGGGATTCAAGGTACACACCGCCCAGCTGCGCTCCCAACTGACCGGTGCCGGTACTGCGCTGATATTCACCGCTGCGCAGCTGGTAAGCATTGCCATATTCATTGCTTTGGTTCCGAACCGCTTGTACCGCCTTGGCGCAAGCGATGCAGAAGCGGGAGAAAGCCGCAGCATTAAGCGCTGGCTCATTCCCAGCCTCTTCCCTGCCGCCATCAGCTTTGTTGGCTTTATCCTGCTTGTGCTGAACAAGCTGCAGCTGATCGGCAATCAAGGACTATCCCTTTACCGCTTTGCCAATTACCACCTGTACGGTTTGCTGCGGCTGATCCTGGGCACCGGAAATAACGGCTCGCAAATCAGCCCGTTGGCTGTGTGTCTTTCTCTTCTTCCGGCAGTGCTGACGATTCTCGCCTGCGGCACGCTGTATGAATTCGGCTACCGCGGTTTCCGCCCCTTGGTTTCTTTGAAAAACAAAATAAAATATAAGAGGGATCCGTCATGACAGAAACAAATACCAAACAAAAAACAGCGTTTTTCCGCTTCTTTGCCCTTTGGTTCCGGAATTTCTGGATGCTGGTTCCCATTAACTTCGTCTATAGCGTAATCAGCGCACTGCTGATTCCCTCGGGTCTTGCCCAGGTGGGCATTACCAATGTGGCGCGAAACCTTGCCCGGGACCGGCACTCCTTTGGAATCAGCGACTATTTCGATACGGTAAAAGCCAACTGGAAGCAGTCTCTTATTGTGGGCATCATCAATCTTTTGGTCACGCTGCTGCTTTGCTTCGGTCTGCTTTTTTACTACAATTCCGAGGGCTTCTTTGCCGATATCGCCCTGGGCTTTCTGCTGATCTGCTTTGTTACATTCTCTTTTATGCGCTACTATATGTGGACCATGATCGTCACATTTGACCTGTCCACATCCAAAATCTTCAAAAACAGCTTTCTGCTGGCATTTGTGAATTTCAAGAACAATCTGTTGATCGGCGTTGTGGAGCTGGCGCTGTACGCCGCCGTTATTCTGATCGCGATCTGGATCCCCCACTTTGTGGTGCTGTTCCTGGCTACGATTTTTGTTGTTTTCATTATGCCGGGATTTATCCATCTGCTCATTCAGTTCAACACTTTTTCTGCTATTAAAAAGTATATGATCGACCCATATTACGATGCACACCCCGGCGAGGACACCTCCCTGCGCCGCAGCCTTTCTTTGGAAACCGACGAAGCTCCCGAGGAAAAAACCGAGCCTGTTTTTCACGACTGAATCCTCTGCATGAAGGAGAATGACCCATGAGAAAAGAGATTCTTTTAAACGACAACTGGCGCTTTCATAAAGGCGATTATCGTAATTGACCGCCCCGCCGACAAAGGACCTGTTTACATTCAAAGCAAGGTCGAGCGCAAAAAGATCGGTCCTGCTGCCTATCACTATCACGATAAGCCCGACGAGTTCAGCAGCAGCGGAGAGATCCGCAGCGAAGGCTGGGTTTTCTGTCAGCTTCCTCACGATTACGTTATCGATCAGGATAATGACAAAACGCAAAACAATGCCCACGGCTACTTCCGTTACGACAATGCCTGGTACAGAAAGCGTTTTGCTCTGCCGGCAGGCTGCGAGGATAAGCGCATTCTCCTGCGTTTTGACGGAATTGCAGGCAATTCCACCATCTACCTCAACGGCTGCCTGCTGCACCATAACTATTCTGCTTACAACACCTTTGAGCTGGACATCAGCGACCTGGTCTACCGCAACAAGGACAATATCCTGGCTGTGTATGTCAACACCCAGGAGTTCGAGGGCTGGTGGTATCAGGGCGGCGGTATTTACCGGGATGTGCATCTGACGATCACAGACCCCGTAGCCATCGACCTGTGGGGTGTTTACGCCCCAAGCCGCAAGCTTCACGACGGTCTGTGGCAGATTGATTTCGAGACCACCGTAGTAAATTCGGAATATACCGATTCCCCCGTTACCGTTGAAAGCGCTGTATTCAGCCCCTCCGGTGAATGTGTGGCGCAGACGGTAGGACAGCAGGTCATCGCCGCAAGGGAGAAAGGCGTCATCCACTATAGCTGCACCGTCTCCTCTCCCCTGCTTTGGGACTGCGATCACCCCAATCTGTACACCGTAAAGACCACCCTCAAGGCTCCCGATGCAACTGACGAGAACACCACCCGCATCGGTTTTCGCAGCATTGATATTTCCGCAGAAAAGGGTCTGCTGCTCAACGGAAAGAAGACGATCATCAAGGGTGTTTGCGCCCATCAGGACTTTGGTATCACCGGCATTTCCGTTGCGGATAATGTTGCCAAGTATAAAATGCAGCTGATCAAGGAAATGGGTGCAAACGGCTACCGCACCAGCCATTATCAGCAGACAGAAGCCTATCTGGATGCCTGCGACGAGCTGGGTCTTCTTGTCATGGACGAGGCAAGATGGTTTGAAAGCACCCCGGAAGGGTTGGCGCAGTTGGAATCTTTGTTGAAGCGGGACAGAAACCGCCCCAGCGTGATTTTCTGGTCCACCAGCAACGAAGAGCCCTCCCATGTAACCGACATCGGAAAGCGCCTGCACAAGGCAATTGCTGCCCATATCCGCAAATTTGACACCCAAAGACCCATCACCGCAGCCGTAGACAAGACCCCCGAGCTGTGTCAGATCTATGACGATTGCGATGTTATCGGTATCAACTACAATTTGAACATTTACGATGAGGTGCATGCCATGCGCCCCAACAAGCCCGTATTTGCCTCCGAATGCTGTGCCACCGGCACCACCCGTGATTGGAATTTCCCCACAGAGGCAGGCGGCAGAATTCGTGACAAGGATACGGACACCAACAACTGGTTCCTTGGCAGAGAAAAGACTTGGAAATTCCTCATGGAGCGTCCCTATGTCATTGGCGGCTATCAATGGGCTGCCGTAGAGCACAGAGGCGAGGCCATGTGGCCTGCAGTATGCTCCAAGTCCGGCGCAATGGATCTGTTCCTGCAAAAGAAAGGCGCATTTTATCAAAATCAGTCCCATTGGACGGATGCGCCTATGGCGCATATCGTTCCCCATTGGAACTTTAAGGGTATGGAAAACCAGGAAATTCCCGTCACCGTATATACAAACTGTGACGAGCTGGAATTGCTGCTCAACGGCAAGAGCCTTGGCCGCAAAGAAATCGAAAAGTACGGCCACGGTCAGTGGAATGTTCCCTACACCCCCGGCAAGCTCGAAGCTAAGGGTTATCGTGACGGCATTTTGGTTGCTAGCCATACCCGCACCACCACCGGCAAGCCCGAAACCCTGCAGCTCACTCTGGACAACACTTGCTGCGCAAACGGCGCTGATGTTGCGCTGTTTACCTGCCAGTGTCTGGACAAGGACGGAAATATCGTGCCAGATGCCGCAGAATATGTATATTTCAGCGCCGAAGCCCCTGCCAAAATACTCGGCACCGGCTCGGATCACTGTGATCACAACAATGTGACCCTTCCCCAGCGGAAGATGTACATGGGCAAAATCCGCATTGCAGTCAAGCCCGCCAAGGGACAGAAAAGTCTTACCTTGACCGCAATAAGTGATCATTGCGGCTGCACCAGCCTTCGGGTAGAGCTGCCGGAAGAATAAGAGGCAAAAACATGGGATATTTATTGTTTTTTATTGCTTTATGCGCAGGAACAATTAAAAGTTTTTGCGGAAAGAAAACCAGCGGATACACAAGCAACTATAATGATGCTACCCTGGCTAACATCATCCGGCTGGTGCTGTGCATTTAAAGAAAAACTGACCGTAAAAGCCATAATCGGTATCATAACCGCCTTTGTCGATTTGCTGATCATCAATGTGCTGTAACAAAAAATGTGGTCAGACATATCGTCTGACCACACTTTGCCCGTTTTTAATTAAAAAGTAAAAGACAGCCACTTATATACCGCATCAAACCAGTCGCCTGCGTGTAAGACTGCGGGGCTTAAATTGCCGTTGCACCACTTGTCAACGGTGGACAAGCCGTGACCACCCTGAGGATAAATGTGAAGCGCATAAGGAACACCGTGCTTTGTCAAAGCCTGGGCATACAGCAGAGAATTCATGACGGGAACGCAATTATCGGTGCGTGTGTGCCACAAAAATGTGGGCGGGGTTTTTTCGGACACCATGTTGTCGCAGGAAAAGCGTTCTTGCTCCTCTTTAGTCAGTTCCTCCTTGCCCAGCAGCCTTTGGAAGCTGCCAAGATGGGCAAACTCCGGATTGGCAGTAATCACCGGATAGCACAGAATCGACGCATTTACGCCCTTGCTTTCCGGGAACATTTCCCGAACCTCTTCCCAATCGTAGGCATTTGTGTAGTGAGCTGCCAAATGTCCACCGGCAGAAAAGCCCATGATCGCCACCTTGTCGGTGTCGCAATGCCAGCTTTCCGCATTGGCATAAATCAGCTCCATGGCTGCCGCCACCTCACGCAGCTGGGTGGGAAAGCGATTCGGCTCAACGGAGTATTCCAGCACAAATACATTGTACCCCTGGGTCAAAAAACGGAAACCGATGGGCTCGCCCTCCCGCTGGCTTACCATCGCGTAGCCGCCACCGGGGCAGATCAGCAAGCACGGATGCTTTTGATCGCGTCTGCCGATTTCCGTCATATTATCCGGCAGATACACCGTCAGCTTCGGATCGCATTGATTTTCTGCCAGCTGGGGGAAGATTTCTGCCAAGTGAATGTTCTTGTGCACCATAATTTCAAGTTCCTTTCCTAAGGTTTATTACAGCATATCGTTAATCATTTTCAAAGTCAAGCAGAAATCTCCGACGCACCGGAGTATTTATCGTTCAAAAAGAAACCTTGACAAAATTCAATTCTGCGTTACATTGAAGATAAGGTTTATTATAGGAGAATGTATTATGACAAAATTCGTATTGGATAGCAGCATCTGTGCATCGCTGGATGCAGGCTTCAAAAACCAGTTCGGCGCACAGCCCCAGCGGTATTTTTCCGCCCCAGGACGCACCGAAATCGGCGGTAATCACACCGACCACCAGCGCGGTCGCGTTTTGGCTGCCGCAGTAAACTTAGATACCGTAGCTGCCGTCCGGATCAACGGCACAAGCCTCATTCGCATTCAGTCCAAGGGGTATCCCATGTGCGAAGTGGACATCCGTCAGCTGACTCCGGTGGAGTCGGAGATCAATTCCACCCCTGCCCTGATCCGGGGTGTGGCTGCACGGTTTAAGGAACTGGGCTGCAATGTCCAGGGCTTTGATGCCTACATAGAATCCACCGTTCTGCCCGGCTCCGGACTTTCTTCCTCTGCCGCTTTTGAGGTGCTGATCGGAACGATCATCAACCATCTGTTCTTTGACGGCAAGGTAAGCCAGCCGGATATTGCAAAGATCGGTCAGTACGCGGAAAATGTGTTCTTCGGAAAGCCCTGCGGCTTGATGGATCAGATGGCATCTGCCGTGGGCAATCTGGTAAATATCGACTTTTTTGATAAGGAAAACCCGGTGATCCACCCCGTTTCCTTCGATTTTGCATCCTGCGGTCATGCACTGTGCATCATTGATTCCGGTGCAGACCATGCGGATCTGACGGATGAGTATGCTGCGATCCCCGGCGAAATTAAGGCTGTTGCCGCGTATTTTGGAAAAGATGTGCTATCCCAGATCGACGAAAAGGACTTCTTTACCGCCATCCCTGAGCTGCGCAAGCTCTGCGGCGATCGCGCCGTTATGCGTTGCATCCACTTCTATCAGGAAAATGCCCGCGTTCCCAAGCAAGTCGCTGCATTGGAGCGTGGCGATTTCCCTGCTTTCCTGCAGCTGATCAAGGAAAGCGGCATGTCCTCCTGGATGTACCTGCAAAATGTGATCCCCGCCGGCTACAAGCTGCGCCAGGATGTAGCTGTCAGCCTTGCGCTTTGCGAGCATTATCTCCAGGGCAAAGGCGCGTTCCGTGTCCACGGCGGCGGTTTTGCCGGCACTGTGCAGGCATTTGTGCCCTTTGAGATTCTGGAAAGCTTCCGCGCAGGCATCGATGCGGCGCTGGGCGAAGGCGCATGCCACATTCTTTCCATCCGTCCCCATGGCGGCGTGCCGGCAGTGCCGGCTGACAATGCGTGACGCACCCGATTTGTTACAATGGAGGAAGATGAATGAAGATCGAAACCTATATTGACGCTTTGGTGTCTTATGCCATGAACACCGGTCTTGCCGATCCTTGTGACCATCAGCTGTTGCTGAACCGGCTGCTGGAAGTGCTGGGCATGGACGAATACACCCCCTCCGAAGAGCCCCAAACCGAGAATCTGGAAGAGATCCTTGCAGGTCTTTTAGACTATGCCTGCGAAAAGGGTCTTTGTGAGGACAACATCACTGCCCGGGATCTTTTTGACACCAAGATCATGGGGCTCATCACCCCCATGCCCCGTGAGGTGATCCGCACCTTTAATGAAAAATATGCCATCGATCCCGTTGCCGCCACCGACTGGTACTATAAGTTCAGCTGCGACACGGACTATATCCGCCGCTACCGCATTGCCAAAGACATGCGCTGGAAGTATGCCTGCGAATATGGCGAAATCGATATTACCATCAACCTCAGCAAGCCCGAAAAAGACCCAAAAGCCATTGCTGCAGCCAAGCTGGCACCCCAGTCCGGCTATCCCAAGTGCCTGCTGTGCCGGGAAAATGAGGGCTATGCCGGCAGAATGAATCATCCCGCCCGGCAAAATCACCGCATCATTCCCATCAACATGGGTGGCAAGGATTGGTGCTTGCAGTACAGCCCCTATGTGTACTACAACGAGCACTGCATCGTCTTCAATTCCCAGCATATCCCCATGAAGATCGACCGCTCCGCATTTGAAAAGCTTTTGGACTTCGTCACCGTATTCCCCCACTATTTTGTAGGCTCCAATGCAGACCTTCCCATCGTAGGCGGCTCTATCCTCAGCCACGAGCATTTCCAGGGCGGACATTATACCTTCGCCATGGAGACCGCGCCGGTGGAAATTCCCGTTTCCTTTGCAGGCTTTGAGGATGTGGAAGCCGGCATTGTCAAGTGGCCCATGAGCGTGATCCGTCTGGACGGCAACGATCCCAAGCGGCTGGCTGACCTTGCAGAGAAAATTCTGAACGAATGGCGGGGTTACTCTGACGAAAGCGTGGGTATTGTGGCATTCTCCGACGGTGAGCCCCACAACACCATCACCCCCATCGCCCGCCGTCGCGGTGAAAAATACGAGCTGGATCTGGTGCTGCGGTGCAACATCACAACAAGCGAGCATCCTTTGGGTGTGTTCCATCCCCATGGGGACAAGCATCACATCAAAAAGGAAAATATCGGTCTTATCGAGGTCATGGGTCTTGCTGTGCTGCCCAGCCGCTTGAAGAAGGAGCTTTCCGATTTGGCGGAGGCTGCTGTTTCCGGCGCAGATATCCGCAGCGACGAAGTGCTGTGCAAGCATGCCGATTGGATCGAGAGCTTAAAAAAGCAGTACACCTTCACTGCCGACAACGCTATGGAAATCATCCTCAAAGAGACCGGCAAGGTCTTCTCCGAGGTTTTGGAGGATGCCGGTGTTTACAAAAACACCGAGGCTGGCAGAAATGCTTTCCTGCGGTTTATCTCACATGTGAACGGGAATCTTTAATTGCATAAAAAATGTTGGGTGCCTAAAAAGGCACCCAACATTTTTAGTATACCAAACTGACCAATCCATTGTCAAGGCGCGGATTGTACAACTTTTTACCCCCATTTTGATGTAATTTTCCATATTGCAAAAGCGAAAAAGCTGTGTTACTTTATAGTCAGAAAGGGTGATACCAATGTACAGGTAAATCCTCAACGGCTCTCCAAAAGCTCCCCAAATTCACATATTCCCTGCCGGGTCGAGCAACATACGGAGGGCTGCGAAAAGTCTGCAGAAAGCGAGGTTACCCAATGACTGAACCCAAGAATTCAAAGAAATGACCCTTGACTGCATCGTGGTTAGATGATAAGTCAAGGGTCATTTCTTTATTCATTTTTAAGGGGTGGGTCGGCAGGATAGATGCCTTCCAGCTTTTGCATGGTACGCTGCAAAGCATCCTGAGAATTGCCCCAGGGTTTGCCCGCATTGCGGTAATCGTACTTGGCAACCAGCCAGTCAAGGTCTTCCTTCACCCGGACAAGGTGCTCCTCCATCAAAGAAAATGCGGTCTTATAAAACCACTCCCGCTGGGAATTGGGAAGCTCCGTTTCCGCCATTTCCAAAAGCTCTGAAAAATGCCGCAGGCAGAAGCCCTTGGAGGACTCCACCTTTTTGCGAAATTCTTCATCCTTAATGAGAAAAAAGAAGGTTTCCAGGTACCGTTGCATATTATATTCGATCTTGTCGCACAAATAACAGCTACTCACCCTTTGCCGCAGGCGGCGCCAATAGGCATCGTCACCGGCGGGGGCTTTTTTATTACAAAAAAGGCTCTTTTTCGGGGGCATGGTGAAGTTTTCCGCCTCGTAAGAAAACTCCTCCAAAAGACCTGCCATATGGGTCTGCAGCATCAGCGCTGCGCCTAAGGTGTTGCCGTAGTCATAGAGCTTTTTCATATGCTCACGGCAGAAGCCTGTCTTGTCCGTGGCTGCCCGCACCTCCGGCTCCATATAACTGGCGGCAGGCCCGGCAACATAGCGAATCGCGCTTCGTTCGGTGTTGCGCTCCATGGCGCAAAAAGGACATTCATCCTGCGTTTCAAAGGCTTCATTGACAGGTATGGTGTAAATTCTCTCTTTCATAATTCCTCCTGAAAATGATCGTTTAGCGCACTACCGAAAATGCTGTCATCCCGAGCGGAGTGAAACGAAGTCGAGGGATCTTGGCACCCATTTCACTGCAAATGCTGACGAAATGCGTAGATTTCTCGACTCGCTGACGCTCGCTCGAAATGACATACTTGGTGGTACTTACGAATGTAAACGATCATTTATCTTTTGGACTCAGTATACAGGAATAATTGCCGAATAGCAAGAAAAACCGCCCAAAGGGCGGTTTTTCATTATTTCTTCTTTTTGCCCACTGTCAGCAGTGCTACAGCACCGGCTGCCAGAAGTGCGGTGATGACCCACACGATGGTAGGATTGCTGCCGCTTTCTGTGCCTTCGCTGGTCTTGGTTGCCTGCTGGTAAAGACCCTCCACATAACGGGAGATGTCCTCAGAAAGGTAGGCATAGGATGTGCCGTTGTGCAGCACCTCGGTGCTGGGATAGACGATCTCGCTTTCTGCAAGATAGTCCTCCATATACTCCTTCGCCTCGGAAATAGGAGATGCATAGCAGATATAGTCCATGTTTGCGCCGGAGATTTCCGGATCGCACATGAAGTTAATAAACCGCTCCGCCGCTTCCTTTTCCTGACAGCAATCGGGAATGCACATAGCGTCGGTAAAGAGGTTAAAGCCCTGCTCTTCCGGCAAATAGAAGGCAAGATTCTCATTTTCCTCCATCATCAGCATGCAGTCACCTGCATAATAAGCTGCGATGTAGGCCTCTTCATTTTGCATGGTGGCATAGATCTGGTCCATCACATACTGCTGCACCAGAGGGCGCTGCTTGGCAAGCACATCCGCGCAGTGCTGCAGCTCAGCTTTATCGGTGGTATTCACATCGTAGCCAAGCATATACTGGGCAATGCCGAAGGCATCCCGGGAGTTATCGATCATCAGGATCTTGCCGGCATACTTCTCATTCCACATCAGTTCCCAGCCGGTCACATCCTCTTCATCCACGAACTTCGTGTTGTAAAGGATACCGACCGTACCCCAGGTGTAAGGAACGGAGTACTTATTCTCCGGGTCGAATGCCGGATTCTTAAACTGCTCATCCACATGAGAAAAATTGGGAATGTTGTCGAAATTCAGCTCCAGAAGCATATCTTCCGCGATCATCCGGTCGATCATATAATCCGAGGGAATGATCACATCCACCGCAACACCGCCGCCCGAAAGCTTGGTATAGAGCACCTCGTTGGACTCGTACTCCGACATTCTGACATCAATGTCCGGATTGCGGCGCTCAAATTCCGCGATCAAGTCCAAAGTGCCGTCGGTACCGTCAGCCATATTCATACCCCAGTTATAGACATTTAAGACCGTCTTCTGCTGCCGACCCGTAAAGATCAGAAACCCGCAGCCGATGAGCAAACAAGCTGCCACCGCACCGGCGATCCACTTGCGGGCGATCTGCCAGCGGGGGGATACGGGTCTTGTCTCTTTCTTCTTTTTGTCCGCGCGCAGCTGCAGCAGATTCATGCTCAGCATCAGCACGAAAATCAGACCGAACAGCAAGGTAAACATGGCGTAAACCTTGGGGTGAATGGGCTTTTTGGTATAGGTGTAGATCTCAACCGGCAGCGTCACAAAGGAAGAGCCGGTGACAAAATAGCTGATGACGAAATCGTCAAGGCTCATGGTAAATGCCATGATGCCGCCGGCAAGAATGCCGGGCAGAATTTCCTGCAGCGTCACCTTAAAGAATGCCTGAACCGGAGTGCAGCCCAAATCCATCGCTGCATCCGTCAGCGCAGGATCCATCTGCTGCAATTTGGGCATGACATTTAAGATCACATAAGGAAGTCCGAATGTCACATGGGCGATCAGCAGCGTCCAGAAATTAAGGGATTCCCGCTGACCCAGCATGCCGGTGCCCACAAAGACAAACAGCAAGCTTAAGGAAACACCGGTGACGATGTCTGGATTGGTCATGGGAATATTGGTAAGACTCATGACCACGCGGCGCATTTTGGGCTTCAAGCTGTGAATGCCCACTGCCGCCATGGTGCCCAAGCCAATGGACACAGCTGTGGAAAGCAGCGCGATCAGCACGGAGTTACCCAGCAGACCAAGCAGCTCCTTGTCCCGGAAAAGCTCAGCATACTGGTTAAAGGTAAAGCCTTCAAACCGGGTGATGTCCTTGCCGGTGTTGAACGATGCCACGATCAGCACCGCCATGGGGATATACAAAAATACGAACATCAGGACGGTTAAGACCTTGTTCATTCTTTTCATACCACCACACCGCCTTCCTCATCGCCGCCAAAGCGGTTCATGATGCCGGTGCAAAGGAATACAAGCGCCATCAGCACAAGGCTCAGCGTTGCGCCCAGATTCCGGTTGGCAGACTGCTTAAACAGCCGCTCGATCAGGTCGCCGATCAGTACCGTATCTGTACCACCCAGCTTTTGGGAAATATAGAAGGTAGAGACCGCCGGCACGAACACCATGGTAATGCCGGAAAGGATACCCGGCATAGAAAGAGGCAGAACCACTTTGATAAAGGTCTGCACGGGGGTACAGCCCAAATCCTCCGCCGCCTCAATGAGCCGGTTGTCGATCTTCACGATGATGGCATACAGCGGCAGGATCATGTAAGGCAGGTAGTTATACACCATGCCCAACACCACCGCCGCAGGGGTGCGGATCAGCTGAAGTCTTCCAATGCCGATCCAATCCAAAAAGTTATTGATGATGCCCGTATCCTGCAAAAGACCGACCCATGCCAATGTACGCAGCAAAAAGCTCATACACATGGGAAGCATCACAAGCATATACAGAATTTTCTGTGCAACGGGACTCCGGTGGGCAATATAATACGCCACAGGGTAGCCCAAAATCAGACAGATCAGCGCCGACACCAAACTGTACAGCACCGACTGACCCAACACCGGCAGATACATGGCAAGGTCTTTAAGGTTGCCAAGGGTAAACGCACCGGTATCCGGGTCTGTAAGGGCATAGTAAGCCACCACGCCCAGCGGGATCAGCGTGAACACCACCATAAAGAGGATGTATGGCACGCTTAAAAGTGCAGACTTATTCCTCTTCATCGCCGGCATCCTCCGTCAGCTCGTCGTACTCGGCAGAGTAGGAGCTGTAGTCGCCAAACATACCGGAATATTCACTCTTATGCATAATGTGAATATCTTCCGGGTTCAAACGAATGCCGATGGTAGAGCCTTCGCCGTGGAAATCCGTAGTCTGGATCAGCCACTTGAAGCCCTTGAATTCCACGATAACATCGTAGTTTAAGCCCTTGAAGGTAACGGAAGTGACCGTACCCACAAGGTGACCCTCCTCCGGCGCAACGATGTCGATATCCTCAGGACGGATAACCACGTCCACCGGCTCGTTGGGCTGGAAGCCTGCGTCCACGCAGGTAAAGGTTCTGCCAAAGAATTTTACCTTGTAATCGGCAAGCATTGTGCCGTCCAAGATATTACTTTCGCCGATAAAATCCGCAACAAATGCGTTCTTGGGCTCGTTATATATATCCTCGGGTTTTCCGATCTGCTGGATACGGCCCTTATCCATAACCACCACCGTATCAGACATGGAAAGTGCTTCCTCCTGATCGTGGGTGACATAGATAAAGGTGATGCCCATAGCCTGCTGGATCCGCTTCAGTTCGATCTGCATATCCTTACGAAGGCGCAAATCAAGCGCGCCCAAAGGCTCATCCAAAAGAAGTACCTTGGGCTGGTTCACCAGAGCTCTTGCGATGGCAACTCTCTGCTGCTGACCGCCGGAAAGAGAATTGATATTACGGTGGCCGTAGCCCTTAAGGCTGACGATCTCCAGCATCTGATTGACGCGCTCGGTGATTTCTTCCTTGGGAAGCTTTGCCACCCGAAGACCGAAGGCGATATTGTCAAACACATTCAGATGGGGAAACAGCGCATAGCGCTGGAACACCGTGTTGATCTGCCGTTCATAGGGGGGCAGATCGTTGATGCACTCTCCGTCAAATGTCACCGTGCCGCTTGTCGGCGTCAGAAATCCGCCGATGATCCGCAAGGTGGTGGTCTTGCCGCAGCCGGAGGGGCCAAGCAAGGTTAAAAATTCATGGTCATTGATATAAAGGTTGATACCGTCAAGTATCCGTTCCCCGTCGAACTCCATGGTAAGATCCCGGAGCCTGATGAGTTCTTTGGACATTATCCTCCCCCGTTTCTATCGCTTTTTTCGTCACAATAAGACAAGTATACATATATACGAAAATGCGGGTTTTGTCAATGATTTTGCCCGCTTTTGCGGAAGAATATTTTGCGGCGACTGGCTACAAAAGAACACCGGGTGCACTTATGCACCCGGTGTATATATTTTATTCTTCCACGATGGCGATATGCACCGTGTCCAGCTGGCTCTGATCCACCGTAGTGGGAGCGCCCATCATCAGATCCTGCGCATTCTTGTTCATGGGGAACGTGATGACCTCGCGGATACTCTCCTCGCCGCACAGCAGCATGACGATGCGGTCAATGCCGGGGGCTGCACCTGCATGAGGAGGTGCGCCGTAGCAGAAGGCATTGTACATTGCCGGGAACTTGGCCTTGACATCCTCTTCGCCCAAGCCAACCATCTGGAAGGCCTTGACCATGATCTCAGGATCGTGGTTACGGACAGCGCCGGAAGCAGACTCATAGCCGTTAACGACCAGGTCATACTGGTTGGCATTGATGGCCAGCAGCTTCTCGGTATCGCCCTCGGCATCCAGCAGCGCCTGCATGCCGCCCTGGGGCATGGAGAAGGGGTTGTGGCAGAATTCCAGCTGACCGGACTCTTCGCCCATTTCGTACATGGGGAAATCCACGATCCAGCAAATTGCGTACTGCTCTTCGTCAAAGTGACCGGGGATCCGGCGACCCATGAGGGTACGGATCACACCTGCAGTCTTCTGGGCAGCGGTCTTCTTGCCTGCTGCCATGCAGACGAAGCTGCCGGGCTTCAAGCCAAGCTTAGCAACAAATGCGTCCTTGCAATCAACCAAGAACTTGGAAATGCCGCCGGTGAGCTCGCCGTTTTCGTCCACCTTTACCCAGCAAGCCTTGTTGCCGGTCTGAACTTCCACATCGGCAAGGAGCTTGTCGATCCACTTACGACCCTGGTCGAAATTATCAACAGCAACTGCCTTAACGGTTGCATTTTCAAAAGGACCAAAGCCGCAGTCACCGACAACATCGGTAACATCCTGTACCTCAAGGTCGATACGCAGGTCGGGCTTATCGGAGCCGTAGCGCTCCATAGCATCGTTAAAGGAAATGTGACGGAAGGGAGCCTCGGAAACCCGCTCATACTTACCGAACTTGCAGAACACAGGGCGCAGCACTTCTTCCAAGGTTGTCAGCACATCTTCCTGGGTTGCAAAGGACATTTCCATATCCAGCTGATAGAATTCGCCGGGTGTACGGTCCGCACGGGCATCCTCATCACGGAAGCAGGGTGCGATCTGGAAATACTTATCGAAGCCGGAGGTCATCAGCAGCTGCTTGAACTGCTGGGGTGCCTGAGGCAATGCGTAGAACTTGCCGGGGTGGTTACGGGCAGGAACCAGATAGTCTCTTGCGCCCTCGGGAGAGGATGCGGTCAGAATGGGCGTGGTGATCTCCAAAAAGCCCTTTTCTGTCATCAGCTTGCGAATCTCGGCAACCACGTTGCAGCGCAGAATGATGTTCTGCTTCACAGCGGGGTTACGCAGATCCAGGAAGCGGTACTTAAGACGGGTGTTTTCGTCTGCATCCTTGCTCTTGTTGATCTCGAAAGGCAGCTGATTGTAGCGGCACTTGCCGAGGATCTCGATTTTCTCGGGCACGACCTCGATCTCACCGGTAGCAAGCTTCAAGTTCTTGCTCTCGCGCTCCCGGCAGATACCGGTAACGGAAATGGTGGACTCCTTGTTAAGACCCTTGATAACGGACATCATTTCCTCAGTCTCTACCACCACCTGGGTAGTGCCGTAGTAGTCACGAAGGACAATGAATGCAAAGTTTGCGCCGACCTCACGGACATTTTCCATCCAGCCGACGATGGTGACCTTTTTACCTGCGTCGGAGAGCCGCAGCTCGCCGCAGTTATGGGTTCTGGATTGTTTCATAACGATCCCCTCTTGTTTCTATAATTTAACCATAGTATTATTTCATAAAAGCGTAAAAATGTCAATAAGAACACGCAACAGATGTTTCGCAGCAATAACCCCTTTTCGTCAATTCCGCATTTTTCACAAATTTCACTTGCTTCATCACTTTTTTATGTATATACTATGAAAAGTTGTAAATTTTCTAATTTTCTGATTGATTTTGTGAAGAGTTTGACATACAATAGGTAGGCAAGCCAAATTTTGAGGTGATGAAAATGCTGAATATCGTTTTGGTTGAGCCCGAAATCCCTCAGAATTGCGGCAATATTGCCCGCACCTGCGCCGCTACCGGCTGCCGGCTTCATCTGATCCGCCCTCTGGGATTTGACATTTCCGAGAAAGCGGTGCGCAGAGCCGGTCTTGACTACTGGCACATGGTGGAAGTCAAAGATTACGAAAATCTTGATGACTTTTTCGCAAAAAACGATGTAAAGCAAATGTGGTGTCTGTCCACGAAAGCTCCCCGGTGCTACACCGAGGCAAATTTCGAAGACGGCTGCTACCTTTTCTTCGGCAAAGAGACCAAGGGGCTTCCCGAGGATTTCCTTAATGCCCACTACGATGAATGCGTCCGCATTCCCATGAAAGCCGATGCCCGGAGCTTAAATTTAAGCAACGCTGTTGCCATCACCGTGTTTGAGGCGCTGCGGCAGCTTGATTTCCCGGGGTTGACCGATTACGGAAAAATGAGATAACATCTCTACATATAATGGAGGAATCACTATGAACTACAACAAGAAGTCCATCGAAGACATCGAAGTAGCCGGCAAGCGCGTTCTGTGCCGCTGCGACTTCAACGTTCCCACCAAGGACGGCAAGATCACTTCCGACAAGCGGATCGTGGCTGCCATGCCCACCATCGAGTACCTGGTTAACAAGGGTGCTAAGGTCATTCTGTGCTCCCACATGGGTAAGCCCAAGGGCGAGTGGAAGCCCGAGCTGAGCCTGAAGGTGGTTGCTGCACGGATCTCCGAGCTGCTGGGCAAGGAAGTCATTATGGCTGAAGATGTTGCCGGTGAAGATTCCAAGGCTAAGGCTGCTGCTCTGAAAGACGGCGACGTGATGCTGCTGGAGAACACCCGTTACATCAAGGGCGAGACCAAGAACGATCCCGAGCTTTCCAAGGCTCTGGCTGATCTGGCTGACATTTTCGTCAACGATGCTTTCGGCACTGCTCACCGTGCCCACTCCTCTACCGCTGGTGTTGCTGACTACCTGCCTGCTGTTTCCGGCTATCTGGTGCAGAAGGAAGTTTCCATTATGGGCAAGGCTTTGGCTAACCCCGAGCGTCCCTTCGTTGCCATCCTCGGCGGCGCTAAGGTTTCCGACAAGCTGAATGTTATCAATAACCTTTTGGAGAAGGTCGACACTCTGATCATCGGCGGCGGTATGGCTTACACCTTCCTCGCTGCTCAGGGCTACACCGTGGGCAAGTCCCTGGTTGACAACGAAAAGCTCGACTACTGCAAGGAAATGATGGCTAAGGCCGAGGCTAAGGGTGTTAAGCTGCTGCTGCCTGTTGACACTGCGGTTGCCGCTTCCTTCCCCAACCCCATCGACGCTGAGATCGCCGTTGACTATGTTGACTGCACCGCTATCCCCGCTGACCAGATGGGTCTGGACATCGGTCCCAAGGCTTGCGCTGAGTTTGCTGCAGCTGCCAAGGCTGCCAAGACCGTCGTTTGGAACGGACCTATGGGCGTGTTTGAGAACCCCACTCTGGCAAAGGGTACCATCGCTGTTGCGCAGGCTCTTGCTGACTCCGTCGCTGTGACCATCGTTGGTGGCGGCGAGAGCGCTGCTGCTTGCGAGCAGCTGGGCTTTGCTTCCCAGATCACCCACATCTCCACCGGTGGTGGCGCATCTCTCGAGTTCCTGGAAGGCTTGGAACTTCCCGGTATCGCCTGCCTGCAGGATAAGTAATTTCCCGTAACCGATTATGGGGGCGGTTATGCCGCCCCCACCCAGTAACCCCCGCACAAAAATTTGTCAATTCACATCGCAAATGCGATGCATACATAAAGGAGAATAACCATGAACAGAAAGTATCGTAAGACCGTCATTGCCGGCAACTGGAAAATGAACAAGACCCCCTCCGAAACCAAGGAGTTTATGACCGAGCTGAAGGCTATCATGCCCAAGGGTCGCTGGTGCGATGTTGCACTGTGCGTTCCCGCAGTCTGCATCCCCGCAGCTGTCCGCGCTATGCGTGAAACCCGCGTGGGCATCGGCGCTGAAAACTGCAACGCCAATGCAAGCGGCGCATACACCGGCGAGCTGGCATGCAACATGCTGACCGATGCCGGCTGTAAGTACGTCATCATCGGTCACAGCGAGCGCCGTGAGATGTACGGCGAGACCGATGCCGATGTCAATGCAAAGGTTCTGACCGCTCTTGATAACGGCTTGATTCCCATCATGTGCTGCGGCGAAACTCTGGAGCAGAGAGAAGCCGGCATCACCGAGGAACACATCGCTATGCAGATCAAGCTGGGCTTGGCTGGCGTTCCCGAGGAGAAGATCCGCAAGGTCATTATCGCTTACGAGCCCATCTGGGCTATCGGCACCGGTCGCACCGCTACTCCCCAGCAGGCTCAGGAAGTTTGCGAGATGATCCGCGGTGTTGTCCGCAAGCTGTATAACTCCAAGTGCGCTCGCGCCATCACCATTCAGTACGGCGGCAGCATGAACGAGAAGAACGCTTTCGAGCTGCTGGCTCAGCCCGACATCGACGGTGGTTTGATCGGCGGCGCTTCCCTGGTTCCCGAGAAGTTCGTCAAGATCATCGAGGCTGCTAATCAGCCCAACGCGTAAAAAACCATAAGGGCAGCCCACCGGCTGCCCTTTTTCAAACACAAACGAAAGGAGGATACCGGGTTTGGAAACCTTATTCTTATCCGCAAATGACCAAGCAACTGCTTCTGTTGCGGCAAACATCATCAAAAATGGCGGACTTGTGGCGATCCCCACAGAAACTGTGTACGGCTTGGGCGCCAACGGGCTTGATGAAGCAGCGGTTGCCAAAATTTTCAAAGCCAAAGGTCGCCCTCAGGACAACCCCTTGATCCTCCATGTGGCAGACGCAGAGCAGATCGAAAATTTCTGCCACAGCATTCCGGATTCTGCTTACCGGCTGGCAGAAAAATTCTGGCCGGGTCCGCTGACCATGGTGCTGCCGGCAAAGGACAGTGTTCCCCTTTCCACCCGGGCAGGACTTCCGACTGTGGCAGTCAGATGTCCGGACTGCGCCATGACCCGGGAGATCATCCGTCTTTCCGGTGTCCCCGTGGCAGCTCCCTCTGCCAATATTTCCGGCAAGCCCTCCACCACCACCGCCCAGCATGTCCGCCACGACCACGAAGGAAAGATCGAGCTGATCGTAGACGGCGGCGCTTGCAAGGTGGGTGTGGAATCCACCATCGTAGACCTTACGGAAGACCGTCCCCGTCTGCTGCGCCCCGGCGGTATCACTCCGGAGCAGCTACTGGATGTTTTGGGAGATCTGGTGGTAGATAAAGCGGTCACCGCCCAAATCGACAAAGACGCGGTGGTGAAAGCCCCGGGCATGAAATATAAGCATTATGCGCCCCAAAGCGAAGTGATCATCGTTGCAGGCTCCAGTGAAAAAGCGGCAAAGTATATCCGCGCCCATTTTGCCCCCAGTGACCGGGTGCTGTGCTTTGAAGAAGAGCTTCCCCTTTATGAAGGCTGCGCTCCCCTTGCCTACGGCAAAGAATCGGATGTAAGCACCTTGTCTGCCGGTTTGTTCGCTGCCTTGCGGCAGCTGGATGACCCGGCTATCGGCACGGTGTACGCCCGCTGTCCCGAGGGCGGCGGTGTCGCCTACGCGGTGCAAAACCGGCTGAAAAAAGCCGCTGCCTTCCGCATCATCGATCCGGAGGTGGAAGCATGATTTTGGGAATCACCGGCGGCACCGGCTGCGGAAAAACCACCCTTTTAAACCTGATCGCTGAGCTTGGCGGTACGGTTTTGGATTGCGACACCATTTACCACACGCTTTTGAAATCTGACAAAAGTTTGCTTTCTGCCATTGAAGGGCGCTTTCCCGGTGTGACCGCGGAAGGTGTGCTTGACCGGAAAAAGCTGGGCAGCATCGTCTTTTCTGACGAAAAAGCCCTGCTGGATCTAAACCGCATCACCCACAGCGCCGTAAAAGAAGAGGTTCTGCGTCGTTTGGCAGAAAAGCCCGCGCTTGCCGCCATCGATGCCATTGGGCTTTTTGAGGGCGAGCTGGCAGAGCTTTGCGATGTTACCGTCGCTGTCACCGCACCGGAAGATGTGCGTATCCGCCGGCTTATGCTGCGCGACGGCATCACCGAAGAATATGCCCGCAGCCGCATTGCCGCCCAGCATAGTATGGATTGGTTTGCGGCAAACTGTGATCATGTGCTGGAAAACGATACGACAGAAGAAGCATTCCGCGCCAAATGCCTTGCATTTTTGCGCGGCTTGGGTATAATGAAATAAAAACCGCAAAGGAGAAACGATATGACAAACGAAGAACTGCGTGAGCAGCTGCTTGCCGCACCGAAAAACGGCTTTAAGCGTATCACCGCTGAGCAGCGCGCTGAAATGGAAACCTACTGCCTGGGCTACCGGGCATTTATCGATGCATGCAAGACCGAGCGGGAAGCCACCACTTGGGCTGTTCGTGAGGCTGAAAAACGCGGCTTTAAGCCCCTTACTCCCGGCGCAAAGGCAAATCCCGGCGACAAATTCTATATGAACAACCGGGATAAGAGCATTATGCTGGCAGTTGTGGGCAGCGAATCTCTTGCCTCCGGCAGCAACATCTGCGCCGCCCATGTGGACAGCCCCCGCATGGACTTAAAGCCCAATCCCCTTTATGAGGATTCCGAAATTGCCTACTTCAAGACCCACTACTACGGTGGCATCAAGAAGTATCAGTGGCCCACCGTTCCCATGGCTCTGCACGGTGTTGTCTACCGCAAGGACGGTAGCGTGATCACCATTACCGTCGGTGAAGACGAAAACGATCCCGTGCTGATGGTTTCCGATCTTCTGATCCACCTCAGCGCTGATCAGATGAAGAAGACCCTGGCAGAGGGTATCGTCGGCGAGCAGCTGAATGTGATCCTGGGCACCGAGCCCATCGAGGGCGAAGGCTCAGACCTTGTAAAGCTGAACATCATGAAATGGCTGAATGAAAAGTACGGTCTGATCGAGCAGGATTTCCTCTCTGCCGAGCTGACCGTCGTACCTGCCGGCAAGTGCCGTGAGGTCGGTTTTGACCGCAGCCTCCTGGCTGCTTACGGTCATGACGACCGGGTCTGCGCTTACGCAGAGCTGGATGCCATTTTCAACATCGGTACTCCCAAAAAGACTGCCGTTTGCATTCTTGCGGACAAGGAAGAGATCGGCTCTGTGGGCATCAGCGGTATGCAGAGTGAGGCATTTGAGTACTTCATGGGCATTCTGTGCGAAGCGCAGGGTGTCAGCTTAAGAGAGTGCTTTGCAAACTCCTTCTGCCTCAGCGCTGACGTTTCCAACGCATTTGACCCCAACTTTGCTGAGGTCTCCGACCGCCGCAACAATAGTCAGCTTAACTACGGCGTGTCCATCTGCAAGTATACCGGCTCCCGTGGCAAGGGCGGCGCAAGCGACGCTTCTGCCGAGGCTATGGGTCATATCCGCACCACCTTTGAAAATGCCGGTGTCATCTGGCAGATCGCCACACTTGGCAAGGTGGATCAGGGCGGCGGCGGTACTGTGGCTGCCTATATGGCAAACCGCAACATCGTCACTGTTGACGCAGGTGTTCCCGTGCTTTCCATGCACGCACCTCTGGAGCTGGTTTCCAAGCTGGACTGCTACGAAACCATGCTTGCCTGCAAGGCGATCTATTTGGCATAAAGAAAAGCCCTTCCGGAAACGGAAGGGCTTTTTTCGGAGCAGGCAGTACCCGCCCCTAACAAAGAGGAAAGAAAAGGAAGAAAGCTTAATTCATAGAAAGAAACTCCGCAGGGTCTACCGGTGCATCATTACAGCTGACGGAAAAATGCAGGTGGTCACCAATAGCGGTTTCCAAAAGCGCGGTGTTTCCAACAGTGCCGATGGTCTGTCCCAGCTTTACGGTTTCCCCAACCTTGACCGCCAGTTCCTCCGCCAAACTGGAATAGGTGGTAACATACCCCTCTTCATGGCGGATCACCACGGTCATACCCATGGAATCGTCTTCAAAGACCGTGTACACCGTTCCGTCTGCCGCAGCGCACACCGCGGTTCCTGCCTCAGCACCGATATCGATGCCGTTGTGAACGCGCCAATCCCGGGTGGTCTCATTATAAGTCAAGCACTCCATTGCGTATTCCGTAATGGTTTCCCCGGAAAGAGGGCTGCCGGTCTTGATAGGCTTTTTCTGTGTGGGGACAGTAGGATCAGGTGTCGTACCCTGAGTGGGTGATTCCTCGTTGGGCTTCGTCACCACTACCTGCACATCCCCGCCGGTAGGATCCAGAACGGAAATATCGCCGGTAGGCTGCTGAAGCTGAGGGTCAGGTTCGTTTGCGTTTTGGTAATACAAATAGCCGGAAATCCCGATGGCAGCTGCGCACAGGATCAGGGCTATGTAGTAGCCCTTTCCGCTGAAGCTGCCGTTATTTTTTCTGCTTGTCATATAAGCACCTCCGTAGCTAAGTATTTCCAGTTTTTGCAGGAATAAACCCAATTTGAAAAATTTTTCTTCCCTTTACATTTGCCGCAAACAATGATAAAATAGCTAATTAGAAAGGAGGCGGTCAAATGCGTGATTTTATGCAGGAATTGAAGAACTTTTTCCGCAAGGGCGACATGGTCCTTCTGATCCTTTGCCTTGCTACATCCGCATTCGGCTGTCTTGTGATCGCCAGCACCACCAACGCGGCAAAATTCGGCGGCTCGATCCGCTACATCGTCATTCAGATCGGCGCTACGGTGCTGGGTATTGCCCTGTATGCCATTTTCTCGTCTATTGACGCAGAATTCTTCTCGGAACACCGGCTGGCATTCACCGTGTTCAATCTCTTTCTGATCCTTCTGCTGATCCCCTTTGGCACAGATAACAACACCGGTAACTACTCGTGGCTGAAATTCCCCCTGATCCCCTTCTACATTCAGCCTGCGGAGATCTGCAAAATATTTTACATACTGATCATGGCATCGGTTATGGCGTCCCACCAAAACCATCTGTCCGGTCTGCGGTCTATTGGACACATGGTGCTCCACCTGGGTCTGATCTTTGGTGCAAATATTGTGATCTCCCGTGACCTGGGTGTTTCTCTGGTCTTTGCGTTTATTTTTGTGGGAATGGCATTTTCCGGCGGCTTGAGTCTGGCTTGGTTTTTAGGAGGCTTGGGTTTTCTTGCTGTTGCCGGTCCTGTTTACTGGACACAGTTTATGACCGACAAGCAGAAAGACCGTATCTTGTACCTGTTCATTCCCGAGCAGATCGATCCCAAGGGTCTCGGCGTTGGCTGGCACACCGCAGAAAGCTTAAAGTCCCTTACCGGCGGCGGTATGACCGGACAGGGTCTGTTTAACGGCAACCGCACCCAAAACGGTCAGCTCTTTGCCCAGCATACGGACTTCGTTTTCTCCTCCATCGGTGAGGAATTGGGCTTCGTCGGCTGCGCGCTGGTGCTGGTGCTGCTGCTGGCGATCATTGCCCGGTGCATTTGGGTAGGACGGCAAAGCAACGATATGATGCGCCGGCTTATTTGCTACGGCGCAGCTTCCGCGCTGATTTTCCAGGTGATCATCAATGTGGGTATGTGCATCGGTGTTATGCCCGTTATCGGCATTACTTTGCCGCTGATCAGCTACGGCGGCAGCTCCATTGCCACCATTTACATGATGCTGGGTCTTGTATCCGGTGTCCACGCGCGTCCGTCTCCCCGCAGTCACGAACGATATATTCAGCCACCACGGTGGTAAAAAGGGCGGTTTAACCGCCCTTTTGTTTTAAGATTGCACATTCTTAAGCTTGCAATCACCGTAATTTCCGATATAATATACTTAAAACACATAAAGGAGGCGCGGCACCGCCGCGATGAGACTATGAAAGCTTTTATGGACAAGGATTTCATTTTGGAAACCGAAACCGCCAAGCATCTTTTCCACGACTATGCAAAAAATCTGCCCCTGGTTGACTACCACTGCCACCTGAGCCCCAAGGAGATCTACGAGGATCGCCGGTTTAATAACATCTGCGAGGTTTGGTTGGGCGGTCTGCAGCCGGACGGCACCTATTTCGGCGACCACTATAAGTGGCGTCTGATGCGCTCCAACGGTGTGCCGGAAAGCTTCGTCAGCGGCACGGAAGATCCCTTTGCGCGCTTCGTAAAATTCGCAGAAACTCTGGAAATGGCTATCGGCAACCCCATGTACCACTGGTGCAATCTGGAGCTGCAGTATTTCTTCGGCATCACTGAGCCTTTAACCACCGAAAATGCCAAAGAAATTTGGGACAAGTGCAACGATATGCTGCGCAACGATCCCGACATGTCCGCCCGCGGTCTGATCCGCAAGGCAAATGTTGCTTTCATCGGCACCACCGACGACCCCATCGACACTTTGCAGTGGCACGAGAAGATTGCCAATGACCCCACCATCACCGCCAAGGTCTGCCCCTCCTTCCGCCCCGACAAGGCGGTGAACATTCACAAGGACGGCTTCCTCGACTATATGAAAAAACTGGCACAGTGCGTCGGTAAGGAAAAGCTGGCTACCATGCAGGATGTGCTGGATGCGCTGGTTGACCGGGTGGAATTCTTCCATGCCCACGGCTGTAAGGCATCCGACCACGGCCTTGACTATGTACCTTTCCAGAACTACACCGTGGAGCAGGCTGAGGCTGTTTATCAGAAGGCGCTGCGCGGCGAAAAGCTGACCACCGAGGAAGTCGAGGGCTTCCAAACCGTGATTCTGCTGTGCCTTGCCAAGACATATGACCGGCTGGGTATCGTGATGCAGCTGCACTACTCCTGCCTGCGTAACAACAATGCCCGGATCTTCAAGCTGCAGGGACCCGATACCGGTGTGGATGCCATTGCCCAGAACACCTGCGGCGGTAACATCGCACAGCTGCTGTCCGCTCTGGATGAAGAGGGCTGCTGCCCCAAGACGATTTTGTACTCTCTGAACCCTGCCGACAATGCCCAGCTGGGCACACTGATCGGCTGCTTCCAGGGCACTTGCGTTCCCGGCAAGATCCAGCACGGCTCTGCATGGTGGTTCAATGATACCAAGTCCGGCATGGAAGAGCAGATGAAGTCCCTGGCAAATTTGGGATTGCTGGGCAATTTCATCGGCATGCTTACCGACTCCCGTTCCTTCCTGAGCTACACACGGCATGAGTATTTCCGCCGGATCATGTGTAACCTCATCGGCAACTGGGTTGAAAACGGTGAGTACCCCAACAACGATGCCTCGCTTAAGAAGATCGTGGAGGGCATCTCCTACTTCAACGCAGCTCGTTATTTTGAAATTTGATTGCAAAGGCACCCGTTTATACGGGTGCCTCGTTTTTTATCGCAGAAAAAGGAAAAATAGTTATTGCAAACTTGGAAATAATGTGTTATAATGCCTAGCGTGTCCGATTGCGGGCGCATTCACATTGGGATGTCGCCAAGCGGTAAGGCACCAGACTTTGACTCTGGCATTCGTAGGTTCAAATCCTGCCATCCCAGCCATTTGATCCGCTAGCTCAGCCGGTAGAGCACCGCCCTTTTAAGGCGGGTGTCCTGGGTTCGAGTCCCAGGCGGGTCACCATAAAAGAAAAGACCACCCATCGGGTGGTCTTTCTTTTATGAAGGAACTGACGGGACTCGAATGATTTAAATGCGGTGCGGATAAGCACCGCCGGCGAGGGCTTGACCGAGCCGAACCTTAATTTCCGCAAAGCGGAAATGCAAACGAGTCCCGGCGGGTCACTGGCGGAGTCAAACCGGCGGAGCACAAAAACATCACTAGAAAAAATTCTAATACCATGTTACAATATCCCCATCAAAGTATGAGGTGACCATTATGCTGAAACGAAACCAAATCACCTGCGATTTTTGCGTCATCGGCGGCGGCATGGCTGGCATCGCAGCTGCCATCAGCGCTGCCCGCGAGGGGCTTTCCGTGGTGCTGATGCACGAGCGCCCTGTGCTGGGCGGCAACGCATCCTCCGAGATCCGTATGTGGATCAGCGGCGCAAAAGGCAAGAATAATCGTGAAACCGGCATTTTGGAAGAGATCGAGCTGGAAAATATGTACCGCAACCCCACCAAAAGCTTCGCCATCTGGGACACGGTGCTCTACGATATGGTGCGCCGCGAAAAAAACATCCAAATGCTCCTCAACTGCACCTGCATGGACGCAGCGACGGAGGAAGGCACCTATCCCCACGGACGCAGCCGCCGCATCATTAGCGTCACCGGCTATCAGCTGACCACCCAGCAATTCTGGGATGTGGAGGCAAAATTCTTCTGCGACTGTTCCGGCGACAGTATCCTCGCCCCTCTGACCGGCGCGAATTTCCGTATCGGCAGAGAATCGGCTGAGGAATTCGGGGAGCTGACCTCGGCAAAAGAGGCAGACAGCATGACCATGGGCATGTCCTGCCTGATCCAGGGCAGAGAAACCCAGGAAAAGATCCGCTACACCCCGCCCCAGTGGAGCAAAAAGCTGGCAGATGAAGATTTCAAGGACCGCATGCCAAATATCTACGACGATGCGGAGAATCTCTGGTATTTGGAGCTGGGCGGCGATCAGGATTCCATCGGCGACAGCGAAAAACTGCGTGACGAATTGGTCGCGCTGGCTGCCGGCACATGGGACTACATCAAAAATTCCGGCAATTTTAATGCCGATAACTGGGATCTGGATTTTCTGGGCTTCCTGCCGGGCAAGCGGGAATCCCGCCGCATGGTAGGTGAATATCTGATCACCCAGCAGGACATTTCCTCCGGTAAGGTGTTTGACGACGAGATTGCCTACGGCGGCTGGCCTCTGGACGATCATTTCCCCGGCGGTTTTTACCACCGCGGCATACCCAATACGGACATTCCCACCCCTGCGCCCTATTCCCTGCCCTATCGGGCGCTGTACTCCAAAAATGTGGACAATCTGTTCTTCGCAGGGCGGAACATCAGCATGACCCACATGGCAATGAGCAGCATTCGGGTCATGGCGACCTGCGCACTGCTCGGTGAGGCGGCAGGTCGGGCTGCGGCGCTTGCTGTGAAGCATAGCTGCGCGCCCCACGATGTGTACCTTTCCCACATAGCTCAGTTGCAGGAAAGCCTGCTAAACGGCGACTGCTTCCTGCCTTCAAAAACAAGGCGCATTTCCGATCTTTGCCAGAATTCCGCCCTTTCCGGCGCAGGCGACACCATCCGCAACGGACAGGACCGCGCCCACCGCATCTACGGCACAGAAGAAAGCAGCTACTGCCAGCTCAAAACCAGCGAGGCAGTCACCTATACATTTGCTCCTGCGGAGGTAAAATCGGTACATTTGGTATTCTCCAGCGATCTTGAAAGAGATACGCTGGAAGGCAGTTGGGTAGCCCGTCAGCGCTCTACCCGTGCCAACTTAAGGCTTGACTACCCCCAACTGACCATGCCCAAGACTTTGTGCAAGGAATTTAGGCTTTTAGGCGAACGGGATGGTAAGGTTGTGGAGCTTATGCACATTACGGATAACCGCAAGCGCAGCTATCACATTTCCGTAAATCAGGAATTCGACAAACTGACCTTGCTGCCCATTTCCAGCTGGGGCAACGGGAAAATCCCCCTGATTTCCTTTGATTTTGCATAAGAAAAGGACCTCCCATTGGGAGGTCCTTACTTTTCGGTATTGCTTATGCCTTGCCGGCGCAGCCCAGAACGTTGATCAGCTTGTGGCGAACGATTTCCTTGATGTTGGCGCGGGCGGGCTTCAGGTACTGGCGGGGATCGAAGTGATCGGGATGCTCGTTGAAGTACTGACGAACAGTGCCGGTCAGAGCCAGACGCAGGTCGGAGTCGATGTTGATCTTGCAGACGCTCAGTGCGGCAGCCTTACGCAGCTGCTCCTCGGGAACACCGATGGCGTTGGGCATCTTGCCGCCGTTGGCATTGACCATAGCCACATACTCCTGAGGAACGGAGGAAGAGCCGTGCAGAACGATGGGGAAGCCGGGCAGACGCTTGGTGACCTCTTCCAGAACATCGAAACGCAGAGCGGGAGGCACCAGGATGCCCTGCTCGTTGACGGTGCACTGCTCGGGAGTGAACTTGTAAGCGCCGTGGGAAGTGCCGATGGCGATTGCGAGGCTGTCGCAGCCGGTACGGGTGACGAACTCTTCGACTTCCTCGGGACGGGTGTAGGAAGCAGCCTCTGCAGCAACATTGACCTCATCCTCGATGCCGGCAAGGGAACCCAGCTCAGCTTCGACCACAACACCGTGATCGTGGGCATACTCAACAACCTGCTTGGTGATGGCGATGTTCTCCTCGAAGGACTTGCTGGATGCGTCGATCATAACGGAAGTGAAGCCGCCGTCGATGCAGGACTTGCAGGTCTCGAAGCTGTCGCCATGGTCCAGGTGCAGAGCGATGGGAATATTGGGGCACTCAATCACAGCAGCCTCAACCAGCTTAACCAGGTAAGTGGGGTTAGCATACTGACGGGCACCCTTGGAAACCTGCAGGATAACGGGAGCATTCTCCTCGCGGCAAGCCTCGGTGATACCCTGAACGATTTCCATGTTGTTGACGTTGAAAGCACCAACAGCGTAGCCGCCGTCATAAGCCTTCTTGAACATCTCGGTAGTAGTAACAAGAGCCATTTGGATTCAATCCTTTCTTATTTTCACGGGAAATCCCGCATTTTTACAGTTATCATTATAGCATAAAATTCCTGCATTTCAATAAAAATCTTCCGATTGGGGGATTTATGGCAAAAACAGAAGTTTTCATTCCTCTAAAGTGCTGCGTTTTGTGAGATATATAAACAGGAAATATATAAAACAAAAGAAAAATATGGGAAATGACTATTTACCTTTGACCTTTCGTGGAGTATACTATATATGTAGCAATTTGCGAAAAAATTCACTTAAGGAGTTT
>JAZQHM010000058.1:0-53371 GCA_045540575.1 Faecousia sp.
CTATGGAGCCGGTCATCGGACGTGAAAAGGAAATCGATATGGTCATCGGAATCCTGAGTCGCAAGAACAAGAATAATCCTGCCCTGATCGGCGAGCCGGGGGTGGGCAAGACCGCCATCGCCGAGGGCCTCGCTCAGAGGATGGCCATGGGAAATGTGCCGCCCCAGCTCAAGGAAAAGCGGCTCATCAGCCTGAATATGGCCAATCTGGTGGCGGGCACCAAGTACCGGGGGGAATTTGAGGAGCGGCTGCGGGATGTGCTGACGGAGATCCGCCGCAGCGGCGATGTGATCCTCTTCGTTGATGAGATGCACACCATCGTCGGCGCCGGTGCGGCGGAGGGGGCCATTGATGCGGCAAATATCTTCAAGCCCGCCTTGGGCCGAGGGGAACTGCAAATGCTGGGTGCTACGACCCTGACGGAATACCGCAAATTCATAGAAAAAGATCCTGCCCTTGACCGGCGCTTTCGACCTGTTATGGTGGAAGAGCCGGATACGGAGGCAACTGCTGCCATTTTGCGGGGACTAAAGCCCGGATTGGAGCGACATCATCGCCTGCGGATCACCGATGAAGCAATGAAAGAGGCGATACGACTGTCTGTCCGGTATCTGCCGGATCTTTTTTTGCCTGATAAGGCAATCGACCTGCTGGACGAGGGGGCGTCTCATGCCCGCATGGAGGAGATGAGTCAAGGCAAGAGCAATCATATTCGCCAAGATTTGGAGCAGGAACTAAACGAAGCCATCCGGGAAAGCAAATACGAACGGGCGGCAGAGCTGCGGGATAAAATGCAAAAAATTGTATCAAAATCCTCTGAAAACAAGCGGGCAAAGTGCGTTACGGCGGCGGATGTGGCTTGGGCGGTGTCTGCCCGTACCGGCATTCCCACCGGCAGGCTTTCTGCAAACGAAAGAGAGAGGCTTTTGAATCTGGAGGGAATCCTCTCTTCCCGTGTGGTGGGGCAGACAGATGCGGTAAAAGCGGTGGCGGAAGCTGTCCGCCGTGGCTTTTGCGGCATTCAGGATGAAAGTAGACCCGTTGCAAGTCTTCTGTTTACCGGTCCTACAGGAGTTGGGAAAACCGAACTGTGCCGGGCGTTGGCAGAAGAAATGTATGGCAGCAAGGATTCCTTGATTCGGCTGGACATGACGGAGTATATGGAAAAGCAGTCTGTATCCCGTCTGATTGGCGCACCTCCCGGCTATGTAGGCTATGAAGAGGGCGGCAAGCTGACAGAGGCGGTGCGCAGAAGACCTTACAGCCTGGTGCTGCTGGATGAACTGGAGAAAGCCCATCCGGATGTGTCGGGGATTTTGCTGCAGATTATGGAAGAGGGCGAACTGACGGACTCTACGGGGCGCAAGGTCAGTTTTAAAAATGCGATTGTGGTCATGACGTCAAATATCGGCGGACAGTTTCGCAGCGATGGTTTGGGCTTTTGCCCGGCTGGAAGAGAAGGGGAAACAGAAGCCTCCTTGCGGCAGTCTTTTACACCGGAGTTTTTGGGAAGATTAGACCAAATCGTTTGCTTTGCGCCTTTGAATGACAGCGCAATGACAGCCATTGCGGAAAAGTATTTGCAGCAGCTGAAAAAGCGGATGGGAAGCGCCGGTGTGCAGCTGAGCCTGCCGGAAAAATTGGCATCGCATCTTGCAAGGCAGTGCAAGGCAAAGGACGGCGCGCGGCATCTCAGACGGCTGGTGCAGCAGCAGGTGGAGGGTCCTCTGTCGGAGTTTTTGCTTAGCATGGGGCGCAAATGCAGCAAGGTGGAGGGGAACCTTTCGGGGGAGAAGATTACCTTTCATTCCTGATATTTTATAGAACAACTGTTCGAAAATTAGAAAAACAGGGGTAATTTGCTGAAAAAAGTTTAAATTTTTGCAAAAAAAGTGTTGCATTTTCAAAATGAAGGGTTTATACTGTCATTAAGTGGAGCAAAAGTGTAGCAAAGTGGAGAAAAATGGAGGAGGTGACACCAATGATCGGCAAATTTCCCGCAAAACTGGATGATAAGAACCGTTTGTTCGTTCCGGCAAAGCTGCGTGCGGAGTTGGGCAGCGACTTTTTCGTGACCCTGGGCGTAAATTGCGGTCATCGGTGCCTTACCGTTTACACCGCCCCAGACTGGCAGGTTTTAAGCGACAACTATAATACTCTGCCCATCTCCCAGCGTGGCGCTGCTACCAGCTTGATCTTTATGAATGCAAATGAGTGCGAACCGGATAAGCAATTCCGTTTCGGCCTTAGCCAGTTTTTATTGGACTATGCCGGCATCCGCAAGGATGTGATGATCGTCGGTCGGGCAGGGCAGGCAGAGATTTGGGATGCAGAAGAATTCGCAGCCTTCGAAGCTGAGAATCTTACCCCCGAAAAGCTGCTGGCATCTCTGGAGGCCATCGGACTATGAGTGAGTTTCATCATGTTTCCGTTTTGCTTGACGAGTGCATTGAAGCGCTGGACATCAAGCCGGACGGTGTCTATGTAGACGGCACTCTGGGCGGAGCTGGTCACTCCTATCAGATCGCCAAGCGACTGACTACCGGCAAGCTCATCGGTATTGACCGGGATACGGTTGCTTTGAAAGCGGCAGGGGAGCGGCTGAAGGAATTTGAAGGCAAGGTTTATCTTGTTCATTCCAATTTCTGCGAAATTGCCAATGTGCTGGATTATTTGAACATCGAAGCTGTGGACGGTATTTTGCTGGATCTCGGCGTTTCCTCACCTCAGCTGGACGACGGAGAACGGGGCTTTTCCTACATGGCAGATGCCCCTCTGGATATGAGAATGAACAGAGAGGATGCCCTTTCTGCTTATGAAGTTGTAAATGAATGGTCCTATGAGGAGCTTCGCAGAATCCTCTTTGACTATGGCGAGGAGCGCTATGCACCCCGCATAGCCGATGCTATCTGCAAGAGAAGAGATATAGAACCTATCAAAACAACACTGGAGCTTGTGGATATCATCCGCAGCGCCATGCCTGCTGCAGCCCTTAGAGAAAAGCAGCACCCGGCAAAGCGGAGCTTCCAGGCCATCCGCATAGCCGTAAACGATGAGCTTGGCGCGGTGCGCAAGGTCATGGACGCAGCCATCCCGAAGCTGAGAAAGGGCGGACGGCTGGCAATCATAACCTTCCATTCGTTGGAAGACAGAATTGTGAAAAACGGCATGAATGATGCCGCAAAGGGCTGCATTTGCCCGCCCAGAATTCCGGTTTGTGTTTGCGGCAGAAAGCCCCAGGTGCAGATCATCTCCAGAAAACCCATCGTATCAACCGATGAGGAACTGGAAAGAAACCCCAGAGCCCGCAGCGCAAAGCTTCGGGTCTGCGAAAAACTATAATTTTGAAAGGAGTGCTTCACATGGCAAGACAGACTGAAGTGCGTTATATCAGCTACTATATGGTTGGCAGCGCAGCCTGCCAGGTGGAGCCCTTCGATTACCGCAAAAAGAAGGAAGTTAAGCTCCCGAAGCAGCGGAAGAATAAGAAGATCGTACTGTATCTCGACCCCATGGCGGTGCTGGGCATCGTTGTTGCCTTTACCATGTTCGTTTTGATGATCGCCGGTGCTGTCCGCTTAAGCATTCTGACAGACAAGGCAGAGCAGATGGGAAATTATGCCGCAAGTCTGCAGGTTCAGAACCAGGAGCTTCGCGCAACCTATGAAGCAGGCTTTGACCTGGAGGAGATTCGCCAGATCGCTGAGGCTCGCGGCATGGTGAGCATGGATCAGGCGCAGCAGGTGAAGGTACATGTCAGCGTACCCCAGGAGGTGCAGGAGCCTTCTGCATGGGATAATTTCCTTACATTTTTGACAGGCTTGTTTGCATAAAGCCGGTCCCGGCCAATAGGATAAACTAGCAGCTGCAATGGGCGGCGAGGGATTCCCTTGCTGCCCATTATCGGCTTGCAGTGCTTAGAAAGGCCGGTGACAAATGAAAAAAAGGAAAAATAGCGCTTCGTTTATGCGTGTCCGTGCAGATTCCGGACACCATCGCAGAATTATAGCCGTAATGGCAGTTTTGGGCATAGTGGCTTTTGTGCCGGTGGGCTGTCAGTTGGGGAATCTGATGGTGGGTCAGTACGATTACTATTCTCAACTGGCTCTTAGAAATCAGACCAGAACCACAGTCGTAACCGCAGACCGCGGTACGATCTATGACCGAAATATGAATATACTGGCTGCATCGGTCAGTGTGGAAAATGTGTACCTTGACCCTCACGAACTGAAGCAGGCGAAAGAGGACATTCCCGCCATAGCTTCCTTCTTGGCGCAGCTTTTGGAGCTGGATACGCCTTGGGTCATTGAGCAGGCAAAGGACACAACAAAGCGCTACAAGCAGGTTGCGGCGCGTATCGATGAAGAAACAGCAGGCAAGATCCGTACATATATCAATGAAAATGATATTTCCGGCATCCACTTAGAGCCGAATTCTCAAAGAAGCTATCCTATGGGCGCGCTGGCATCTCAGATCATTGGCTTTACCAATGCCTCAAACACCGGCTCTGAGGGAATAGAGGCTGCCTATAACAGCTTTCTGGAAGGCACAGCCGGTCGTGTGATCACCACAAAAGGCAATAACGAAATGGATATGCCTTATTCTTACGAGAAATTTGTGGAATCCCAGCGGGGCGCGGATGTGATTTTGACGCTGGACACCACGGTACAGGCATGTCTTGAAAAGCAGATGAAGGCTGCCATTGACCGTTATGCGGTGCAAAACGGTGCATTTGGCATGGTGATGAACGCAAAGACCGGTGAGATCCTTGCCATGGCGACCCTTGGCGGATATGATCCCAATGCGTATTTGGAAATTTATGATGAGAAAGCTTCGGCGGAGCTTGAGCAGCTGCGTCTGCGGTATCTTGCGCAGGTGGAAGGCAGCGAAGAATACGAAAACGGGAAAAAACTGTATTTGGAATCTCTTACTGCGGCAAGATTAAAGCAGTGGCGAAACCGTTGTCTTTCCGATGGCTATGAGCCCGGATCGACCTTCAAGGTGATGACCATGGCGGCAGCGCTGGACTGCGGCGCCATTGATCTGAATACGCCCTTTTACTGCAAGGGTGCAGAGCAAATACCGGGGCGCTCTCAGCTGCTGCATTGCTGGCGCTCCACCGGTCACGGATCACAGAAAACACCCCAGGCGCTGCAGAATTCCTGCAACCTTGCCTTTGCCCATATCGCGCTGAAACTGGGCGGCGATCGGTTTTACGAATATGTGGAAAAGTTCGGCATCCTCGAAAAGACCGGAATTGATCTGTCCGGCGAGAGTAAGGGCGTGTTTTTTAGCAAGGAATTGGTAACGGATACCGATAAGTGGGGCACAGCCTCCTTAACCTCCGGCTCTTTTGGACAGACCTTTAAGCTAACTCCCATTCAGTTGGTGCGAGCCATCGCATCGGTGGTCAACGGCGGAAACTTAATGGAGCCGTATATGGTCAGCGAAGTCATCGATTCCAAAGGAAACACACTTTTAAAACAAGAGCCGACAATTCTTCGGCAGACCATATCCCCGGAGACCTCCAAGACCATGTGCACGCTTTTGCAGTCGGTAGTGGAGGAAGGAACGGCAAAAAATGCCAAAGTTGCCGGATTTTCCATAGGGGGAAAGACCGGTACCAGCGAAAAAATCGACGTTTTGGACGAGAATGGCAACAAAACTTTGGATAAAATCGTATCATTTGTGGGGATTGCGCCAATGGACGATCCGGAGTATATTGTATTGGTGGCACTGGACACGCCGTCTAGGGCTACCGGAATGTATATTTCCGGCGGTGTGATGGCGGCGCCAACGGTTGGTGCGGTGATGGCAGACATCCTGCCGTACCTTGGTGTGAAGCAAAGCTTTGCAGAAGAGGAGCTTGCGTCAAAGCGCATCGTAATGGAAGATTTAACCGGTATGGACCGGAAAACTGCCGAAAAGCTCTTGAAAGAGCAGGGACTTACCTTAAGGGCAGTTGGGGAAGAAGAAACGGTCACGGAGCAGATTCCCGCAGCCGGACAAACGGTATCCGGAGGCAGCGAAGTGCTTGTGTATTTTGGGGAAGCTCCACCGGATGAAAGTGTCAGCGTTCCGGATTTTCTAAGCATGCACCGCCAGCAGGCATCGGATGCGGCCGGGCAGCTGGGGCTATATATCCTCGTTACCGGAAATGATGAAATTTCTCCCAATGTGACGGTGACTGCGCAGAGTATCGCTGCCGGAACGTCCGTACCAAAGGGAACGACCGTAACCCTTCATTTTGCAGATACCAAAGCAGCAGACTAGTGAAAAGGAGTAAGCTATGATACTGAAGAATTTACTTGCAGATGTAAGCGTTCTTTCCGCAACGGCGGATATGAATATGCAGATAGACGCAGTTTGCTATGACTCCCGTAAGGTGACAAAGGGTGCTGCTTTTGTTGCGGTTGCCGGTTTTGCTACCGATGGCAACAAGTATATCCCCATGGCGATGGAAAAAGGTGCGTGTGTGGTCATTACCGCCAGGAAGCCCGATATGGATGTTCCTTATGTATTGGTGGAAAATGACCGGCTGGCACTGGCACAGATCGGCTGCAATTTCTTTAATCATCCTGCAAAAAGCATGACCATGATCGGCATTACCGGCACCAACGGAAAAACCTCTGCCACGCTGCTTTTAAAGCACATTTTGGAAAAGACCTTAGGCGCAAAAGTGGGTCTGATCGGCACGATGGAAAACCTTGTGGGCGACGAGGTGATCCCCACAGAGCGCACCACTCCGGAAAGCTTTGACCTGCAGGCACTGTTTGCTCGCATGCGGGATGCAGGCTGCACCCATGTTGTGATGGAAGTATCTTCCCATGCCATTGCTTTGGACCGTGTGGGCGGTGTGCGGTTTGATGTTGCCGCCTTTACCAACCTTACAGAAGATCATTTGGATTTCCACAAGACCATGGAAAACTACTGTGACACCAAAGCAGAGCTTTTCTCCCGTTGTGATAAGGCAGTGCTGAACTGCGACGATGAATGGTTCAGTAGAATCCTTCCGAAGGTCGCCTGCGATATGCTGACCACTTCTACGAAGAAAATGGCGGGCATTTACGCAGAAGATGTAACCCTTTGCTCCGACGGAATCCGCTTTACTGCGGTTACGGATGCACAGAAAGAAGAAATTTCTCTTCCCATTCCCGGAAGATTTACAGTCTACAACGCCCTGACAGCGTTGGGCATTGCTCTGCAGCTGGGTATTTCTCTTCAGGCTGCCGGCAACGCACTGGCAACCGCCAAGGGCGTAAAGGGCAGGGTAGAGGTAGTTCCCACCCCCGGAAAGCCCTACACGGTGCTTATCGATTATGCCCATACCCCGGACGGACTGGAAAATGTATTGAAATCTGTAAGAGATTTCTGCAAAGGTCGTTTGATTGTCGTATTCGGCTGCGGCGGTGACCGGGATCCTATGAAGCGACCCATTATGGGAAAAATCGGTGTGACACTTTCAGATTTTGCGGTGATCACCTCAGACAATCCCCGTACAGAGGACCCCATGGCGATCATTTCCGACATTTTAAAGGGTGTGGATGCTGAAAGGGCTAAGTATGAAGTGATTGAAAATCGCAAAAAAGCCATAGCCTATGCTATGGACATTGCGCAAAAAGATGATATTATAGTATTGGCTGGAAAAGGCCATGAAACATATCAGGAAATCTGCGGCGTAAAGCACCACTTAGACGAGCGCGAGGTGGTTGCGGCGCTTTTGCAGGAATGAGGGATTGCAATGGGTAAAATTACTTTGGGGCAGGCTGCCTCATGGTGCGGCGGTCGCATCGACCCCAAATATGCAGACGTAACATTTTTGGGCGCCAATAATGACTCCCGTATAATTGAAAAAGGACAGCTGTTTGTTGCGCTGCAGGGCGCTAGAGACGGTCATGATTTCATCCCCATGGCGCTTGAAAAGGGTGCTGCTGCGGTGCTTTGCAGCCATTGTGAGGGGGATTATCCTGCCATCGTGGTAGAAGATCCCCGGATCGCTTTGGGTCAGATCGCCAGAGCTGAGCGCAAGCGCATTGGCATGAAGGTGGTTGGTGTTACCGGCTCTGTGGGCAAAAGCACCACCAAGGAAATGATCGCCTGCGTGCTGGAAAGCACCTATAAGGTAGCAAAGACCCCTGCAAATCACAATAATGACATCGGTATGCCTATGGCTGTGCTTTCCATTGCGGAGGATACAGAGGTCGCGGTGCTGGAAATGGGCATGAACCACTTCCGGGAGATTGCATATCTTACATCCATTGCCCAGCCGGATGTTGCGGTGATCATCAACATCGGCACCATGCATATTGAGCATCTTGGCTCTCAGGAGGGCATCCTCAAAGCCAAGCTTGAGATTCTCGAGGGCATGGAAGAGGGCGGAAAAGTCATTCTCAACGGTGACGATACGCTGCTTTGGAATGCCAAGGAGCAGCTTGACCGTCCGGTTACATACTTCGGTGCAACCAACACCGAATGCGCTGTAAAGGGCGCAAATGTGGAGCAAAAGGATGGTGCGCTGCGCTTTCATGCCAGCTGCGGTGAGATCATCCTGCCGCTGGAGGGCGAGCATTATGTGCCCGACGCACTGGCAGCCATTACCGTTGGCATGGCACTGGGCGTGGAAAATGAAAAGATATGTCGGTCTCTGGCTGCTTTCCGGAATCTTTCCGGACGGCAGGAGATTTTGGAGGAAAAGGGTTATACCATAATCAAGGACTGCTACAATGCCGGTCCTGAATCCATGGCGGCAGCGCTGACGGTTTTGGGCAGCAAAGCACCCAGAAGAATCGCTGTTTTAGGCGATATGCTGGAGCTTGGTGTCTGTACCCAGGCGGAGCATTACCGCGTTGGCAGAATCGCTGCGGAAAATGCAGACTATGTGCTTGCTTACGGACCAAACAGCAGCCGGATTATCAGCGGCTGCATCACAGGCGGCATGACAGATACGGTCGCCTGCGCCTTTGAGGACCGTGCAGAACTGGTTTCTATGCTCAGACGCATTGCAAAGCCCGGTGACACCCTGCTTTTCAAGGGCAGCCACGGCATGCATATGGAGATTGCTCTAGAAATGTTTTTGAAGGACGAAACATAAGCGGAGGAGAAAGATATGACAACGATTCTTTTGACAGTAGCTGCCGGCGGTGTCTTAAGCGGCTTGATCGGCTTTTTGATCCTGCCGGTGCTGCGGGCAATGAAGGCGGGTCAGTCTATCCGCGAGGTTGGTCCTACATGGCACAATTATAAAGCTGGAACACCTATGATGGGCGGCTTGATGTTTATTTTTTCTCTGATTATCTGTCTTTTGATCGCCATTCCCACCATGCAGGATTACTCTGTGTTTTATGTACTTGCTATGGCATTGTGCTTTGGTGCGGTCGGTTTTTTGGATGATTTCTGCAAGATGAAGAAAAAGCAGAACGAAGGTCTTACCTCCATTCAAAAGTTTCTTCTGCAGCTGGCAGGCAGTGCGCTGTTTCTGTATCTGATGTACAGACAGGGCAGCCTCGTCACCACCGTTTACATTCCTTTTACCGACGCGGCATTTGAAATGCACCCGATGGTGTATATCTTCTTTGCCATGTTCGTTATGGTGGGCTGCGTCAATGCGGTGAATTTGACAGATGGTGTGGATGGACTTTCCAGCTCTGTTACCGTGCCGGTTATGGTGTTTTTTACAGCGGTCTGCGTTTTGACAAACAGAATGGATCTTGCGCTGATGCCTGCTGCGCTGGTAGGCGGTCTGATTGCGTATCTTTTCTACAACTGGCACCCTGCAAAGGTATTTATGGGCGATACCGGCTCGCTGTTTTTGGGTGGCGCGGTGTGTGGACTTGCCTTTGCGCTGAATATGCCGCTGATCTTGCTGCTGGTGGGCTTTGTTTACATCGTGGAGACCCTTTCTGTGATTTTGCAGGTGGGTTATTTCAAGCTGACTCACGGCAAGCGTCTGTTTAAAATGTCTCCCATTCACCACCATTTTGAAATGTGCGGCTGGAAGGAAGTTAAGATCGTCCTTGTGTTTGCAGCAGTTTCTGCAATTATGTGTATCATTGCGTGGTTTGCGATTCAAACCATGGGCTGCATCCCCTCTGTTAGCTGCAGCTGAATTTGAAAGGAGCCCTTTATGGCAGCAGAAAAGCTTCTGTATGCCAAAGAGGAACGTCGCCGAATCCCGGCGGGGGAAAAGGTCGACAGACCGTTTTTGATACTGGTACTTTTGTTGCTGGCGGTGGGGCTTATTATGCTGTATTCGGCAAGCTCTGCCCAAAGTCAGTATGATACCGGTTATACAATCTCAACGAAATACCTGCAAAAGCAGGCAGTTTGCGCGCTTATCGGGCTGGTATGTATGGCGATTTTTAGCCGGATCCCGGCGCAGTTTTGGCTGAAATGGGCATGGCCGCTCTATGGAATCAGCATTTTGCTGCTGCTTTCTGTATTGGTCATCGGTGAATCCGTCAACGGCGCAAGACGGTGGATCAACATTGCAGGACTCCAGTTTCAGCCATCGGAAATTGCCAAATTTACCATGATCTTGCTTTTTGCCCGGCTGACCAAAGGCTTTGGTGCGGACGCGGAAAAATTCCGTTACGGTGTGCTGGGCTTTGGCGGTGCGCTTTTGGGCATACTTGTTCCGTTGGCGCTGGAAAAGCATCTTTCTGCCATCATGCTGATGGGCATGGTTGCGGTGGTGATGATGTTCGTTGCCGGAACGGGGAAGAAATGGCTGCTGGCTGGCGCTGCAGCTGCAGTTGCCTTTGTGCTGGTTTACATTACCTTCATGGGCTATGCCGGTGACCGGGTCACCGCGTGGCTGCATCCGGAGGAAGACCCCGGGGATACGGGGTATCAGATTTTACAGTCGCTGTATGCCATTGGCTCCGGCGGTGTGTTTGGACTTGGCTTTGGCAAGTCTCGGCAGAAGTATCTTTATCTGCCATTTCAGTATAATGACTATATTTTTGCGATTATCTGCGAAGAATTGGGTCTTGTGGGTGCGATGCTGATCATAGGGCTGTTTTCGGCTACGATCATACGGGGCTACTGGGTCGCATTGCGGGCAAGAGACAGGTTTTCGACGGTGTTTGCCGCGGGGCTCGTGACCTTGATCGCGGTGCAGACGATTCTGAATCTTTGCGTTGTGACGAATCTTTTGCCGTCTACGGGTATTGCGCTGCCGTTCTTTTCCTACGGCGGTACAGCCTTGGCGGTGAACTTGGGGGAAATGGGCATTGTGCTCAGCATCTCCCGTCAGCGAAACCAGACAAAAATACAGGAGGTTTCCCTATGAATGTGATATTTACCTGCGGCGGCACCGGTGGACATATTAACCCTGCCATCGCAGTTGCCAATGTGATCCGGGAGCGCCATCCGGACGCTAATATTTTGTTTATCGGCGCAAAAGGACATATGGAAGAGCAGCTTGTTCCCAAAGCGGGCTTCCAGCTGAAATGTTTGGAAATTGCCGGTCTTGTCCGGGGAAAAAGCCTGAATGCCGTTAAAAAGAATGTAAAGACTGTCATCAATACTGCCAAGGCGGTAGGACAGTGCAAGAAGATTATCAAGGAATTTCAGCCCGATGTGATTTTAGGCACCGGCGGCTATGCCTGCTTTCCTGCGCTGATGGCGGGCACCATGATGAAGATTCCTACCTGCGTCCACGAAAGCAATGCACTTCCGGGTCTTACTACCCGCATGCTTGCCCAGCGTGTGGACAGGGTGCTGGTTTGCTTTGCGGAAAGCACAAAGCGGTATAAAAATCCGGAGCGTGTGGAAGTCGTTGGCATGCCCATTCGCCGGGAGTTCATTTTCACCGACAAGGCGGCTGCCCGTAAAGAGCTTGGTCTTGGCGACAAACCGGTGGTGCTGTCTGCTTTCGGAAGTCTTGGCGCAAGAGCCATGAACGAAGTGATGTGCCAGGTGCTGAAGCTTGAAAAGGAGGAGGGATATCCCTTCCACCACATTCATGCCACCGGTAAATTTGGCTGGGAATGGATGCCCGAAAAGGTGAAAGATTTGGGTGTCGACCTTGAAAATGAGAATATCGACATGCGGGAGTATGTCTACGATATGCCCACGGTGATGGCTGCTGCTGATGTGGTTATCAGCCGGGCGGGTGCTTCCAGCTGCAACGAGATCGAAGCCTCCGGCACACCTGCGATTTTGATTCCTTCTCCCAATGTTACAGACAATCATCAGGAAAAGAACGCCCGTGTCCTTTCGGATAATGACGGCGCGGTGCTGCTGCTTGAAAAGGATTGCACAGCCGATACGCTCTACAGCACCATTAAGGATTTGCTTGCAGATGTTGACCGTCGGGATAGCATGAGCGCAAAGCTTCGCGGTATGGTGATTCTGGATTCTGCGGAGCGGATCTGCGGTATTCTTGAGGAGCTGGCAGGAAAGAAATAATTACACCGGAAAGGAAATAGATATGGAAACAAGACAAAAGAATACCCGCGCTTCCGGTAGTAAGCGACCTGCTGCGAAGACCGCAAAGTCTCCTCGCGGGGCGCAAAGGCAAAAAACGCAGAACGTAAAAACCACACCGGATGTGGTTTACCTGCCGCCGAAGACTTTTAACAGAAACAGGCTGATTTTGCATCTTGCCACAGTTGCGGCTGTGGTTTTGGCGCTGGTTTTGAGTCTTTCTGTGTTCTTTAAGGTAGATACCGACAAGATCACGGTTTCCGGTACGCAAAAGTACACAGCCTGGGATGTTGCCAATGCCTCAGGCATTAAGGATGGAGAAAACCTGATCACCTTCAGCCGGGGAAGAGCAGCCGGGCAGATCAAAAAAGCACTGAAATATGTGAAAGATGTCCGCATTGGTATAAAGCTGCCGGATACGGTATATATTGACATCGTGGAAGTCAGCGTCACCTATGCTATCAAAGCGGAAGCAGGCGGCTGGTGGCTGATCAGTTCCGAGGGTCGTGTGATTGAGAAGGCGGACGAAACAAAGCTGGAGGAGTACACCAAGATCCTTGGCGTACAGCTGGAAAATCCCAAGGAAGGGGACGTGGCGGTTGCTTATCAGCAGGCACAAACCGCAACCGATGCGGACGGTTATCTGATTCCTGTGACAGTGACGGCTGCTCAGCAGCTTACCACAGCTGTGGATATTACAGGCTTTTTGGAGCGCAACGGAATTATAGGTGAAATTGCCAGCATCGATGTAAACGACCTTGGTAACATTCAGCTTTGGTATGGAAAGCAGTATCAGGTGGAATTGGGCAACGACAGCGATCTGCTGATTAAAATCAGCAAGATCAAGGCTGCCTTGGATCAGTATCTCAATACCCATGACAGTGGAATTTTGGATATTACTGACCCAAGCAAGGTGGTATATACTTCATTTTAAGGAAAAATCAGAAAAATTTCTTAAAAACTTTGCTGAAAATACAAAAATAATCAAAAAAGGTTATTGACCAAATGGATTTTTCACGATAGAATATATAGGTAATATTGTAAATTCAAGCGGTATGGGTAGCCAGCCGCGAAGCATACATAGGAGGAGAGCATATGTCTGAAATGTTCAACGAGCGCGTTGTCAAAATTAAGGTGATCGGTATCGGCGGCGCTGGTAACAATGTTATCAACCGCATGATCGAAGCTGGTGTTGAGGGCGTCGATTTCATCGTCGTCAATACCGATAAGCAGGATTTGAATAAGTCCATCTGCAAGAACCAGCTGCAGATCGGTGAGAAGCTGACCCAGGGTCTGGGTGCAGGTGCAAAGCCCGAGATCGGCAGAAAGTCTGCTGAGGAGAGCCGTGCACAGATCGCTAAGGTTCTGGAAGGCACCGACATGGTGTTCATCACCGCCGGCATGGGCGGCGGCACCGGCACAGGCGCTGCTCCTATCGTTGCTGATCTTGCCCGTGAGCAGGGCATTCTGACCGTTGGTATCGTAACCAAGCCCTTCAAGTTCGAGGGTGCAAACCGTATGCGTCAGGCTGAAAGCGGCATCGCTGAGCTGGCAGGCAAGGTTGACTCTTTGGTTATTATCCCCAACGATCGTCTGAAGTACGTTACCGATCAGAAGATCACCTTTGCTAACGCATTCGGCATTGCTGACGATGTTCTGAAGCAGGCTGTGACCTCTATCTGCGGTCTGGTTGGCTACTCCGAGCGTGTTATCATTAACCTGGACTTCGCTGACGTCAGCGCTGTCATGAAGGACGCTGGCCGCGCTCATATGGGTGTCGGTGTTGCTTCCGGTCGTGAGAAGGCTGAGCAGGCTGCTCTGGCTGCGATCAACAGCCCCTTGCTGGAGACCTCCATCAACGGTGCTACCGGTGTTCTGGTCAACGTTACCGGCTCCATGGAGCTGACACTTGATGATGTTGAGACCGCTGCAGGCATCGTTCAGGAGAACGCAAATCCCGAGGCAAACATCATCTTCGGTGCAACCTACACCGACGAGTTCGAAGATGAGATGCGTGTTACCGTTATCGCTACCGGTTTCGAGCAGAAGCAGGAAGCTGCTGCTCCCAAGGCTGAGGCTGTTGCGGATACCGGTGCTAAGGCTGCCGACATCGGCGACATCGACGAGATCTTCAACATCTTTAAGCGCTAAGTTAACGCAAGATACATCCCGGGCTTTTTGCCCGGGATGTTTTTTAGGAGGCTTGTATGAATGCATATCATGCGCTGGCTGCCAGCTATGACCGGCTGACCAGTGATGTGGATTATAAGGCGGTCGTGGATTTTTATTGGCAGATTCTTGACAGGGAAAAGCTGCAGCCGAAAACGGCTGTTGACCTTGCCTGTGGTACGGGGTCTGTGGCGCTGCAGCTTGCTGAGAAGGGCTTGCAGGTTACCGGTGTTGACATGGCGGAGGAAATGCTGACTGTGGCAAGCGATAAGGCGCAGAGCCTTGAAAATCCGCCTTTGTTCGTATGCCAAAAGTTACAGGAGCTAAAGCTGCCGAGAGGTGTTGACCTTGCGGTCTGCGCCTTGGACAGCCTGGACTATATTCTGAATCCCGACGATTGCAAGGAAGCAATCCGCCGCGTGTTTAAAGCGCTGAATCCCGGTGGCACTTTCATTTTCGATGTGAACACTCCCGAGAAGTTGCGCGCCATGGACGGACAAGTCTTTTTGGACGAAGACGATGATGTTTATTGCGTCTGGCGGGGAGATTTCGACGAAAAGACAAATATCTGTTCCTACGGCATGGATCTTTTCCAGCGCAGCGGCAAAGTATGGCACAGAAGCTTTGAAGAGCATAAAGAGTATGCCTACTCCATCGATATGCTGACCGGATTTTTGAAAGCTGCCGGTTTTACAAGCATCCGCGTTTATGGTGACCGCAGAATGGAATCCCCCAATGAAAGTGACCTGCGGGTCTATTTTAAGGCAAGAAAGGGCAAAGTAAAATGAAAGATTATCTTGTTCGCGGCATGAGCATGGACGGATTTGTCAAGGTGGTTGCCATCCGTTCTACGGAAATGGTGCGCCGCGGTGTGCAGATACAAAAGACCACTCCCAATGCCAGCGCTGCCTTTGGCAGAGCCTTGACAGCTGCGTCCATGATGGGCAACATGCAAAAAGTGGACAACGGCTCCATGACCCTGCAAATTAAGGGCGGCGGACCGATCGGATCGATCGTGTGCGTTTCTGATCCTACCGGCAATGTCCGCGGCTATGTGACAGAACCCAATGTTCCCCTTGTGGAAAAGTTCCCCGGCAAGCTGGATGTTGGTGCAACCGTTGGCACGGATGGCACTTTGACGGTGATCCGCGATCTTCAGATGAAAGAGCCCTATGTTGGATCTGTGGAGCTGATTTCCGGTGAGATCGGCGATGATGTCACCGCTTATTTTGCCCAAAGTGAGCAGACGCCCACAGCCTGTGCGCTGGGTGTTCTCATTGACCGGGATCAGAGTGTGAAGGTTGCCGGTGGCTATCTTTTGCAGCTGCTGCCAGGTGCACCGGACGATGTGATCGATAAGCTGGAGGCAGGCATCCAGCGTGCCGGTGCGGTCACAGCCATGCTGGAGCAGGGCATGACTCCGGAGGATATTCTCGGCGCTGTTGTGGGCGATTTGGGCGTCGTTTTCATGGAAACGACGGAAGTTGCGTATAAGTGCTATTGCTCCCGGGAGCGGGTCACCAGTGCCCTGATAAGCCTTGGTAAAAAAGAACTGAAGGAGATCATGGGAGAGGGAAAACCTTTCCCTGTAGAATGCCAGTTCTGCGATGAAACCTACACCTTCACACCGGAGGATATTTCCACCATACTGAAGGGCTTGTAAAAAGAATCATTGACAAATATAAGCCGCTGTATTAAAATAAAGCGGACAGAAAACCCAATTTTGGAGGAAAGAGTTATGTACGAAAAACTGGTTTCTTATGCAGCAAAGCAGCTGGAGCTGGACGCTGCCGAGATTACCCCGGAATCCACTTTTGAAGCTCTGGGTATCGATTCTTTGGACATCGTTGAGATGATCATGGATCTGGAAACAGAGCTGGGTGTCGAGCTGGATCTGGAGGATCAGAAGATCACTACCTTTGGTGAGCTGGCTGCCTTCATCGATTCCAAGGTCAACTGATAATTTATAACACTTGTTACAGCAAATCCGGCTCGTAACAAGGTCGCACTAGTCGGGGAGATAGCGGTGCCCTGTACCTGCAATCCGCTATAGCAGGGATGAATCCCCACACCCGGGCAAGTTTGAGTGCCGTCCGGACGCCGTAAGCGGTGTTGAAGGAACGGTCTTGCGCAACGAGATCCCGTGAACCATGTCAGGTGGGGAACCAAGCAGCATTAAGCGGACCTTTTCGTGTGCCGCGAGGTTGCCGCTCCCGAGCTGGCTGCGATGATACCGGGCATTCGACTTGTTCAAATGTGGGTGTGCGATCTTGTTACGAGCCGGAACTATTTTAATGGAAAATTGAAAGTTGAAAATTGAAAATTATGGATAATTTAATTCTTGATAAGAGCTTTCAGTTTGCGATCCGTATTGTAAACCTTTATAAATTTTTGGTCGCAGAAAAGAATGAATATGTGATGTCCAAGCAGCTTTTGCGTTGTGGAACAAGTATTGGTGCGAACATTTCTGAAGCACAAAATGCTCAGAGTAGACCCGATTTTTTGTCCAAGCTGAATATTGCACTTAAGGAAGCAACAGAAACAAAGTATTGGCTTCGATTGTTGGTTGCTACTGATTACTTGACCGAGGAGCAGTACCGGTCTATCTATGCAGACAGTGTTGAGATTGAAAAACTATTGGTTTCCATTGTGAAGTCCGTAAAACAATAATTTTCAATTTTCAACTTTCAATTTTCAATTATTATGAAAGGATGGGGAAGATGGCTACCTATCAAGCTTTATACAGAAAATATCGTCCTCAGACCTTTGACGATGTTTCCGGTCAGCTGGCGGTCACCCAGACTCTGAAGACCCAGCTGATGACCGGAAAAATGAGCCATGCCTATTTGTTTACCGGATCCCGTGGTACCGGCAAGACCAGCTGTGCCAAGATTTTGGCGAAGGCTGTTAACTGCTTAAATCCTCAGGACGGCAATCCCTGCAACTGCTGCGAGGCTTGCCGCGCCATCGATTCCGGTTCCTGCATGGATGTGTTGGAAATCGACGCGGCTTCCAACAACGGCGTGGATAATGTCCGGGATCTTCGTGACGATGCGATTTATACTCCTTCTCAGGTGAAGATGCGGGTGTATATCATCGACGAGGTGCATATGCTCTCCATTGCAGCTTTTAATGCGCTGTTGAAGATCATTGAAGAGCCGCCGGAGCATCTGCTGTTCATTTTGGCAACTACCGAACTTCACAAAGTGCCTGCCACCATTCTTTCCCGCTGCCAGCGGTTCTCATTCCGTCGGCTTTCCCAGGAGGATATCGCGGCGCGGCTGCAGTATGTTGCCTACCAGGAGCAGATCGACCTGGACGACAGCGCTGCCCGGGTGCTTGCCCGGATGGCAGATGGCGGTATGCGTGACGGATTGAGCCTTTTGGACCAGTGCGCCAGCGCTACAGCTGGCGAATTGAATGAAGAGCGGGTTTACCAGTGCCTTGGTATTGCCGGTGAGCAAAAATGCGGCGAGCTGATGGGCTATGTTGCCGATCACGATGCAAAAAAAGCGCTGGAGCTTTTTAACCGGCTGTATGCCGACGGTAAGGACTTAGGTGCGTTGCTGGATGAAATGGCGTGCCTGACCCGAGACCTTTTGGTGCTGAAAACGGCACCGGAAGCAGGAATCACCATGCTGTCCGGTGTGGCATCTGACAAGCAGGCTATGCAGCTTGTGCAAAGTTTTTCTTCCGGAGAGCTGGTGCGGATCATGGAACAGCTGGAAAAGACCATGTCCGGCTTTGTGCGCAGTGCCAGCCGCCGTTTGGATGCGGAGCTGTGTATCATCAGCTTGTGTCAGCCTCAGTTGCAGCTGGACGCGCAGGCGCTGAATGCAAGACTTACCCGCCTGGAAGAGCAGGTAAGCACCGGCAGCTTCGTGGCTGCACCGAAGAGTCAGCCAAAGCAGGAGCAGCAGGAGGAAGAACTCCCTCCGCCGCCGGATGATGCCGACGATCCTTTCTCGCAGGAAGAGCCTGCTCCGGTGGAAGTCGAGGATCAAACACCCGTTGGCTTCTGGACGGATCTGGTTGCTGCCGTGCGGCAGGAGCTGAAGCCTCCCGTGTCCGGTTTCTTTACAACGACTCCCAACTCGCCGGTACAAGGTGTTGTTCAAGGTGACAAGGTTGTGCTGCTGTGCAGCAATGCTTTTACTGCTGAAATGATCAGCAAGGGCGAGATCCTTACGCTGGTTGCCAGAAAAGCCGGAGCGATTTTGGGAAGACCCGTCCGGGTTGTTGCCCAGGATAAATCTGCAAGAAATGACAGCAATCCCGCTATGCAGCGGCTGATGGACTTTGGGCGCGCCCATAAGGACATTGTTAATATCAAAGAATAGGAGTTTTACCATGGCTAAGAATAATTTCCGGGGTATGCCCGGTGGTATGAATCAGGCTGCTATGATGAAGCAGGCGCAGAAGCTGCAGCAGGAGATGATCCGCATGCAGCAGGAGCAGGAGACCAAGACCTACACCTGCGCCGCAGGCGGCGGTATGGTCAGTGCTACGGTCAACGGCAGGCATGAGCTTGTGGAGCTGCAGATCAAGGAAGAGGCTGTGGATCCCGACGATGTGGAAATGCTGCAGGATATGGTGATCGCGGCTGTGAATGAGGCTATGCGTGCTGCCGATGCAGATGCTGCCAATAATATGTCCAGACTCACCGGCGGTCTTAATCTGGGCGGTCTTTTCTGAGGTAAGGGGATATGCAGTATTTTCCCGCGGCATTGCAGGAGCTTGCCGATCAGTTTGCAAGACTTCCCGGCATTGGTGGCAAGACCGCACAACGGCTTGCTTTTCATGTGCTGAGCCAATCCAAAGAGGATGCCCAAAGCTTTGCTGATGCCATTATTGCGGCAAAAAATGAGGTACATACCTGCCCGGTTTGTCAAAATTTGACGGACCGTGAGGTTTGTCCCATTTGCGGCGATGATATCCGCGATAAGGGCGTGATCTGCGTTGTGGCAGAGCCTAAGGATGTGATTGCCATGGAGCGCAGCCGTGAATTTAACGGTGTTTACCATGTGCTGCACGGTGTGATCAGCCCATTAAACCATGTGACTCAGGACGATATTCGCATTAAGGAGCTTTTGTATCGGGTCGGTAGCGGGCAGGTCCGCGAGGTGATTATGGCAACAAATCCCGACACTGAGGGTGAAGCGACGGCGATGTACATCTCCCGGCTGCTGCGCCCTATGGAGGTCAAGGTGACCCGGCTTGCTTACGGTGTTCCGGTGGGCAGCCAGCTGGAATATGCTGACGAAGTGACTCTTTCCAGAGCCCTGGAAGGAAGACAAGAGATATAAAAAGAAGGACGCTTTCGCGTCCTTCTTTTTTATTCGAAATGATCCATCATTTTGAGGATTCGTCTTACGGATGCGTAGACAACATTGCGGTTAATGGTGCCGTCTGCGATGGCGCCGGGAAGATCGTAATCCTTATAGGTCTTGGGGTAGAGCATTGTGAGCATTGCGGGCATCTTTACATCGCTGCCGGCATAAAGCTCTTCATCTATGTTGGAGAATGCCCACCAGTCGGTCATTACGACGCCGTCAAAGCCCCATTCACCACGAAGCACACCGTTAATGGATTCCCAGTTTGCGCTTGCCTGAACACCGTTGATGGGGTTGTAGGAGGTCATCAGTGCCCAAGGGCGGGCTTTCTTGACAACAATCTCAAATCCACGCAAATAAATCTCACGCAGAGCCCTCTGAGATACGCGGGAGTCAATGCACTTTCTGTTGATCTCTTTGTTGTTGGCACAGTAGTGCTTGACTGTGGCTGCGATCTTTTCGGACTGCACACCCTTGACGCAGGCAGTTGCAAACATTCCGGTGACCAGTGGATCTTCGGAGTAATACTCGTAGTTTCTGCCGCAGAGAGGATGGCGATGGATGTTCATTGCCGGTGCAAGCCAGATGCCAATGTTGTTTTCCTTCGTTTCTCTGGCGATCGCCTTACCGATCCGCTGGCAAAGCTTCAGATTCCAGGACTGGGCAATGGTTGTTGCACCGGGGAAATAGGTTGGATACATGCCGCAGCCTTCAATCACGCGAACACCTGCAGGACCGTCAGTGGTAGGTACATTGGGAATTTTTTCATAGCGCCACTTTTCCTTGGGCAGCATACCAATGCCGCCGGTATCGGCAATATTGGTGACCCGGTGACCGTAGAGCATTTCAGCCAAAACTTCATCGGAAAGTCCGGCGATGAAATCGTCGAGCCGATCCTGCTCCAATGCTTCCGTAAGAGAAATGGATCTGTCAGCTTTTGCGTTCTTCAGGAAATATTTCTTAGGACGATGCTGGGCAGGGGGGATGCTGGGGAGAGCTTCCATCGTGCCATCAGCTGTAAGACGCTCCTTGAGATCCTGGGGTGCCATATATTCATGGCAGCGCTTGCAGATGATGTCATCGCTCAAAGTAAAGGTATAGTAGTTCTGGGTATCCCGTACGCTGGTGCCCACATGAACGGTATATGTACCCTTTTCCAGAATGAATGCGCTCTTGCAGACCTTGCCAAGGTCATCAAAGGAGCCAAATTCGCGAATATCAAAGCTGAGGTTCAAGACACATGCTTCACCGCTCTGCAGTTCACGGGTCTTACCGAATGCACACAGCACCCGCTTTGCCTTTCCAAGCTTACCTTGCGGGGCTTCCAAGTATGCCTGCACAACCTCTTTGCCTGCAAAAGTGCCGGTATTCTTTACGGAAACGGAGATTTTGACAGTATTCTTTTCTAAAAGTGCGGATTGCTTAGAAACCTCGAATGTGGTGTAGCCCAAGCCGAAGCCGTAGGGATAAGAAACCTTTTCCGGGGCAAGGGTTTCAAAATAACGGTAACCGACAAAAATATCCTCGGTGTAGTTTTGATAGTCGTGATTGGTAAGGAATTCTTCCGTGCCCGGATAGTCATAAAGATCATTTGCCAGCGTATCCTGCAGTTTGCCGGAAGGGTACGCTTCGCCCAGCAGAAGCTCTGTCAGTGCTTCGCCTGCCATGCCGCCACCAAAGGTGGCATAAACGACAGCGCCGATCCGGGTGTCTTTGTATTCTTTTGTGGAAACCGGACCGCAGACATTCAGTACAACGATTACCTTCTTAAAATCCTGGCAAAGACGCTCGAGAAGCGCTTTTTCGTTCTCCCACAGATCAAAATCGCCTTCTTTGCCGTTTCTGTCGCCGCAGTCCGTGCCCTCAGAAGAGAAACGGGCGATGCAGAAAATGGCAGTGTCGCCAAAGGCTTTCGCCTGCTGATACAGTTCTTCCGGCAGGTCGGGAGTGGGAATGTTGCGGAGTCTGTACCAGTAGGAAATATCGTCGTATTCTTTCTCTGCCTGCTCCAATTCCTCGCGTGCTGCTTGCAGATAGAAGTCAATCAGGGGGGAGAAGAATGCGATCTTGCCCTTATCTGCGGCTGCCTTCAAGCCGTCGGCTAAGGTCACTGTTTTATCGGTAATAACACCGCCGCTGCCACCGCCGCCGAACTGAAATTCACCGGCTCCGCTGCCGAACAGACAGATCTTTGCACCCTTTTTCAAGGGAAGTGTGCCATCGTTCTTCAAAAGAACAGTACCTTCAACGGCACCCTGCTTAGCTAGATTCCAATGGGCTTTGGAGCCCGTGACAAATGTACGGTTTTTGCCAAGTGGCATTGGGGGCTGGCAGACAAATCGTGTGTATCTTAGCATGAAAAGCACTCCTTCTTTAATTTGTATAATTGCATTTTAAGACAATTCGTGCTATAATTCAAGACAATACCCGGTATTACATAGACAAATTGTGCGAAGGTGGACGAAATGCGTTTGGATTATCAGTTTGACCATTCTTTTTCCTTTTCAAAACGGAGCATACTGGATTTTCGCAATCATGCCCAAGGCGAACTTGAGTTTGGCATTATGCTTGCCGGCTCTTGCCGGTTTGTGTGCGGCAGTATAGATACGGTTTTGCGTCCGGGGGATGTATTTTTTGCATTTCCCAATCAGCCTCACCGATATGAGGGAAGCCAGCAGGTGGATGCATATCTTTTAATCGTGCCGGTAAAACGGTACCTTTCTCCTTATTACAATCTTCTAATGAAGCAGGTTCCGGAGCGTGCTGTTCTGCATAAAGGGGAGTATGACCCGTCAATTATTACCCTTGCGGAGCGGGCGCTTTCTGACATGAGCACGGCATCTGAGCCGGTGCTGCAGGGATATCTGCTTGTGATTGTGGGCAAGCTGTTGGAGTCGCTGCAGCTGCGTCAGCGTCAAACGGGAGCAGAGCAGGCGCTGAGCCAGGTGCTGCACTATTTGAATGAACATTACCGCGAAAGCATCACAAGAAGCGGGGTTGCCAAAGCGGTAGGCTACAATGAAAGCTATGTTTCACACTTGTTCTCTCAAACTATGGGAACGACTCTGCCGGATTATGTTCATATGATGCGCGTTGAGGATGCCTGCCACATGCTAAAGGAAACGGAGCTTACGGCAACACAGATCGCCACGGAACTGGGCTTTGGCTCGATACGCAATTTCAATCGGGTATTCTTAAGGCGAACCGGCAAGACGCCCACCGAATACCGTTTTGCATTTCAAAAAGAGAAAGAAGCCACATAAGTGGCTTCTTTTTTACAGCTTGCTGTAGGTTTTGTCCAGAAAACGCTGGGCGCTGACAAGGGCGCGCTTATGGGTTGCATTGCCGATCTCGCCGGCTTCGTCGTAAGCGGTGATGGAAAAGGTGATGATCTTTCCGTCAACAGCCGTAACCTCTGCTTCTGCGCGGACTTCCATACCCACGGGAGTAGCGGCAATATGCTTTAAATTCAGCTCGATACCAACGGTGGTTTCGCCTTCGGCAAGACCCTTTTCGATGGCTTCGCAGGCAGCGCCTTCCATCAGCGCAGCCATGCAGGGAGTGGCGTAAACCAGCAGGCTGCCGGAGCCGACTTCGGCGGCGGTATCTTCCCGCTCTACAAGTGTGCTGACCTGTGCTTTCATTCCAATCTCAATGGTCATTGTAAACACATCCTTTCCTTCAACAATATATCCCAAATTGTAAGCAGTGTCAATAAAAAACGGTTGCAATTCTTCGTAAGGGGTTTTATAATATAGTCACTAAATTAGACGGGAGTGCTATATATGGCAACATCTGAAAAGCTGAATCTGACCATGCTCTGCGACTTTTATGAGCTGACCATGGGCAACGGCTATTTTGAAAAGGGATATAAGGACAGAATCACATATTTTGATCTGTTTTTCCGCCGGTGTCCCGACGGCGGCGGCTTTGCTATTGCCGCCGGTTTGGAGCAAATTGTTGATTACATTCAAAATCTCCATTTTTCTGCTGAGGATATCGAATATCTGCGGGGCAGAAAGCTCTTTAGCGAGGAATTTTTAAAGTACCTTGCGGACTTTAAGTTTACCGGTGATATCTGGGCTGTTCCCGAGGGTACGCCGATCTTTCCCCACGAGCCCATTATTACGGTGAAAGCACCTGCCATCGAGGCGCAGCTGATCGAAACCTTTATGCTGCTGTCTATCAATCACCAGAGTCTGATCGCAACCAAAGCCAACCGTGTGGTTCGCGCTGCACAGGGAAGAACGGTGCTGGAATTTGGCTCTCGACGTGCCCAAGGTGCTGACGCGGCTATCCTTGGCTCCAGAGCGGCTTATATCGGCGGCTGCAACGGAACTGCCTGCACGATTTCCGATCAGCTCTACGGCGTCTATGCCGGCGGCACAATGGCACATGCCTGGGTACAGATGTTTGACAGCGAGTATGAGGCGTTCAAGGCCTACTGCGAGATCTATCCGGAAAATGCAACGCTGCTTGTTGACACCTATAATACCCTCAAGTCCGGTGTTCCCAATGCGATTCGTGTTTTCAACGAGGTATTGAAGCCCAAGGGCATTACCAAGTGTGGCATCCGCCTGGATTCCGGCGATATGGCATATCTTACCCAAAAGGCAAGAAAAATGCTGGACGATGCGGGCTGGACGGAGTGTAAGATCTCGGTTTCCAATTCCTTGGATGAGTATATTATTCAGGATCTGCTGCGCCAAGGCGCGAAGATCGATATGTTTGGTGTTGGCGAGCGGCTGATCACGGCTCGCAGCGAGCCGGTCTTCGGCGGTGTCTACAAGCTGGCTGCCGTTAATAAAGAGGACGGCATCATCCAGCCGAAGATCAAGATCTCCGAAAATGTGGGTAAGATCACCAATCCCCATTTTAAAAAGCTCTACCGTTTCTACGGAAACGATACCGGCAAGGCAATCGCTGACTATCTGTGTGTCCATGATGAAACTGTGGACGATAGCCGGGATATGGAGATCTTCGATCCCGAGGCAACATGGAAGACCAAGACAGTGTACAATTTCACGGCGAAAGAGCTGCAGGTGCCCATCTTCAAGAACGGTGAGCTGGTTTACAAGTGCCCGGATCTGCAGCAGGTGAGAAAGTACTGCCTGGAGCAGGTGGATACCCTTTGGGATGAAGTGAAGCGTTTTGACAATCCCCATACCTACTATGTTGACCTGAGTAAAAAGCTTTGGGACATTAAGTACGGTCTGCTGAAAAGCAACGGTAAAGCATAAAAAATATCGGGTGTGCGAAAGCACACCCGATTTTCTTATACCTTTTGCTCGCAGTAAATGCAGCGGTGTACACCCTCTGCAAGGCGGCTGATGTGAGGCAGCTCCTGTTCCACGGCGCTGATGCACTTGGGATTCGTGCAGACTCTGCCGTGAATCAGATCGGATGTATCCAAGGCTTCCTTTTTGGGATCCTTGGCTTCCTCCAAAAGCTTCAGAATCAGTGCCATGCGCATGTATTTGCCGTTCAGTGCTTGGCGGAAATATGCGGCTCTGGGGTCGTCATCGACCTTTACGCTGATCTCGTTGACACGGGGCAGGGGATGCAGCACGCACATATCCTGCTTTGCAAGCGCCATCTTTTCAGTGTCGAGAATGTAGCTGTTCTTGAGCCGCTCATACTGGGCAGGATCGTCAAAGCGTTCCCGCTGAATACGGGTCATGTACAGCACATCCAGCTTGGGCATAGCCTCTTCCAGAGAATCGACCTCTGTATAGGGAATCTGCTCTTTATCCAGCACATTGCACCGCACATAATCCGGAAGTCGAAGCTCCTCAGGGGAAATGAGGACAAATTTGATGCCTTCATAACGCGCCATGGCTTCGATGAGGGAGTGGACAGTGCGTCCGTACTTAAGGTCACCGCACAGACCGATGGTCAAGTTGTTTAGTCTGCCTTTTTCCCGGGAAATAGTCAGCAGGTCAGCCAGGGTCTGGGTGGGGTGATTGTGACCGCCGTCACCTGCGTTGATCACAGGGATCGTTGCAGCCTGAGATGCCACAAAGGGTGCGCCCTCACGGGGATGGCGCATGGCGATGATATCGGCATAGCAGCTGACAGTTTTGGCAGTATCTGCTACGCTTTCGCCCTTGGCTGCGGAGGAAGAGCCGGCTTCGCTAAAGCCCAGCACAGTGCCGCCAAGCTCCAGCATAGCTGCTTCAAAGCTAAGCCGGGTGCGGGTAGAGGGCTCAAAGAAGAGGGTAGCCAGCTTCTTGTGGGCGCATTTGTCCCAGTAATTCTCCGGATGGGCAATGATGTCCTTTGCGGTTTCAATAAGCTGATCCAGTTCCTCAGTGGTAAAATCCAGAATACTGATGAGACTTCTCATGTTATTTCGCTCCGTTCACAGCAAGATAGTTCTTGATCCGGGTGACATTTTCTTCGTTTGCGGGGTCTTCTTCCAGATACTCGATGATGTCGTAAACATCTACAACGGAGTAGACGGGGAAGCCGAACTGCTCTTCAATCTCCTGCATAGCGCCTTTCTCGGTTTGACCCTTTTCTTTGCGGTCTACCATGATAAAGGTGGCTGCGACCTTAGTGCCTTCCAAATGCTTTAAGATCTCCATGGACTCGCGGATGGCAGTTCCGGCGGTGATGACGTCCTCGATGATGACGATTTCTTCGCCTGCCTGGGGCACATAGCCAACGAACACGCCGCCTTCACCGTGATCCTTGACTTCCTTGCGGTTAAAGAAGAAGGGAAGGTCAAGCCCCTTTTTGGAAAGGGCTACAGCTGCGGAGATGGACAGAGAAATGCCCTTGTAAGCAGGTCCGTAGAGAACGGACTTCTTATTGCCCAGCTTTTCTTCATAGGCACGGGCATAGAATTCGCCCATTTTGGTGATCTGATCGCCGGTTTTGATCATACCGGCATTGACAAAGTAGGGGATCTTACGACCGGACTTGGCGGTGAAGTCGCCAAATTTCAATACACCTGCTTCCTGCAGGAATTCAATAAATTCTCTCTTGTAGCTTTCCATAGTTGTCTCCTCAGTCAACAAATTCTGCAATGCAGCGCTCATAAGCGGCAACGGGGTCGGCAGCAGCGGTGATGGGACGACCCACAACAATGTAGTCGGAGCCGATCTCCTTGGCAGCAGCTGGGGTCATAACGCGCTTCTGATCGCCTACATCGCCATCAGCAAAACGAACACCGGGGGTGACAGTGAGGAAATTCTTACCGCACTTGTCATGGACCTTGCCGGCTTCCAGAGGAGAGCAGACGATGCCGTCAAGACCGGCTTCCTCGGCACATTTTGCATAGTGCATAACCACCTCGTCGATGGGTGCGTGGATCATCAGATCGTTTTCCATGCTTTCCTGATCAGTAGAAGTCAGCTGGGTAACGGCGATCAGCAGGGGACGGGTGCCATCCTCGCGGGTCAGACCTTCCAAAGCAGCCTTCATCATGTTCTTGGTGCCGGCAGCGTGGAGGTTGGTGATGTCAACATCCAGATTGGAAAGAACAGCCATTGCCTTCTTGACTGTGTTGGGGATATCGTGCAGCTTCAGATCCAAAAAGATCTTGTGACCGCGGGCTTTGATTTCCTTTACAATGCTGGGACCCTCAGCATAGTAAAGCTCCATGCCGATTTTCACGAAAGGCTTTCTGCCGGTGAACTTGTCCAAAAATGCGAAGGTTGCCTCAGCGGAGGAAAAATCACATGCTACAATTACGTCCTTACCCATTATTTTGCGCCTCCTATAATTTCTTCTAAGGTGTTGATTCTGTACTTTGCCATGACCTCCGGCAGATCCCGGATGATATCACGGCAGACGTAGGGATTTACAAGGTTTGCAGCGCCTACCTCTACGGCGGTCGCGCCGGCAAGCATCATTTCGATCACATCTTCTGCGCTGCTGACACCGCCCATGCCCACAACGGGGATATTCACGGCATTTGCAACCTGATAGACCATGCGCACAGCAACAGGGAAGATGGCGCTGCCGGAGAAACCGCCCATTTTGTTGGCGATCACCGGCTTACGGCGGTTTAAGTCAATGCGCATGCCAAGCAAAGTGTTAATAAGGCTGATGCCGTCAGCGCCGGCATCCTCGCAAGCCTTTGCGATGGATACAATGTCGGTAACATTGGGGGAAAGCTTGATGATGACGGGCTTTGTGGTGACTGCCTTAACAGCCTTTGTCACCTCTGCAGCTGCCTCCGGCTGCGTGCCGAAGCTCATACCACCGCCGTGGACATTGGGGCAGGAGATGTTTACCTCCAGCCAGCCTACCTGTTCTTCTTTATCCAGCTTCTCGCAGGTGTAGGCGTAATCCTCTACAGAAAATCCGGAGACATTTGCCATAACCGGCTTGTGGAAGCACTTTTTCAGCTTCGGCAGTTCTTCTGCGATGACTTTTTCTACACCGGGGTTCTGAAGTCCCACAGCGTTGATCATGCCGGCGGTGCACTCTGCAATACGGGGTGTGGGATTGCCGAAGCGTGCATCCTTTGTTGTGCCCTTAAAGGAGAAAGTGCCCAGCTCGTTGATGTCATAAAGCTCCGCAAATTCATAGCCGTAGCCAAAGGTGCCGGAGGCGGGGATCACGGGGTTGGAAAGTTCAATTCCGCAAAGATTGACACTTAGTTTTCCCATAAGATCTCCTCCTTTCGCATAACAGGACCGTCCTTGCAGATGCGCTTGTAGCCGGTTAAGGTCTTGCAGGAGCAGCCCATGCAGGCGCCAAAGCCGCAGCCCATGCGCTCTTCAAAGCTCATCTGACCGGAGGTGGTGGTTGTCTTGTATACGGCTTTCAGCATGGGCTCCGGACCGCAGGTGTAGAAATAGGAATAGTCCATATTTTCAAGTGCGGTGGTGACAAAGCCCTTTGTGCCGTAGCTGCCGTCAACGGTGGTTACGGTTACATTGCAACCCAACTTTTTGAATTCTTCTTCGTAGAAAACTTCGCTATTTGTATTAAAACCGAGAATAACAGAAACTTTTTTACCTTCAGCGATCAGCTTCTTGGCAAGGTTATACATGGGCGGAACACCGACACCGCCGCCAAGCAGCACCGGCTTTTCTCCACAGACAGTCAAATCGTAGCCATTACCAAGCCCCGTGAGAATGTCTAATGCTTCACCTGCTGTCATTTCGCTCATTTGCGCTGTACCTTTTCCCACCACCTTGTAAACGATGGTGAGGGTCTTTTCGTCATAATCACAGACGGAGATGGGACGGCGCAGGAATTTTCCGGAAAGAAGAATGTTTACGAACTGACCGGGAGCCGTGATGGCAGAGGTATCGCCGGAAAGCACCATTTTATAAACGGACTGCGTCAATGCCTCATTGGATTGAATCACAAAGATACTTTGTTTCATTTTATCTCCTTACGCATCAATGGTGGAAATGGTCAGCGTTGTTTCTTCCAGAACGTCCAGCAGCACCTTTACGGTGTCAAGGGCGGTGAACATGGTAACATTGAATTCGGTTGCCAGCTGACGGATCTGAATGCCGTCAGACTGGTTGGAGCCGGGATCCCGGGTGTTGATCACATAAGCAATATGACCCTGGCGCAGAGCATTGGGGATCTCCTCGCTGCCTTCGCTGATCTTTTTCAGCATATGGGTACGGATTCCGTGCTCCTTCAGATATTTTGCAGTGCCTGCGGTGGCTTCAATATTAAAGCCCAGGTTGTAGAAACGGCGAATAAGGGGCAGCGCCTCGTCCTTATCCTTGTCAGCGATGGTGGCAAGAACAGTACCGTAGTTCTGCAGCTTCATGCCTGCAGCCTGCAGTGCCTTAAAGAGTGCACGGTTGAGGGTACGGTCGTAGCCGATGGCTTCGCCGGTAGACTTCATTTCGGGGGAAAGGTAAGCATCCAGACCGCGAATCTTGTTGAAGGAGAATACGGGGGCTTTGACATAGAAGCGCTCTTTTTCGTCGGGATAGATGTCGAAAAGACCCAACTCCTTTAGGCTCTTGCCCAGGATAACCTCGGTTGCGATATCTGCCAGAGAATAGCCGGTTGCCTTGCTCAGGAAGGGAACGGTACGGGAGGAGCGGGGGTTGTCCTCGATGATATACACATTGTCGTCCTTGTCCACGATGAACTGGATATTGTAAAGACCCACAATACCAATGCCGAGACCCAGCTTCTTTGCGTACTGCAGAATGATACCCTTGACCTTGTCAGAGATGGAGAAGGAGGGATAGACGGAGATAGAGTCACCGGAGTGGACGCCGGTACGCTCAACCAGTTCCATAATGCCGGGAACGAATACATTCCGACCGTCGCAGATGGCATCGATCTCCACCTCGCGACCTTCGATATACTTATCAACCAGAACGGGCTTATCCTCGTCGATCTCAACGGCGGTCTTCAGGTAATGACGCAGCTGCTTTTCGTTGGCGACGATCTGCATAGCGCGACCGCCCAATACGAAGCTGGGGCGAACCAGCACGGGATAGCCGATCTCCTTGGCGGCAGCGATGCCGTCTTCAATCTTTGTAACAGCCTGACCCTTTGCGCGGGGGATATTCAGCTCGTTGAGGAGGTTTTCGAATGCGTTGCGGTCTTCTGCCTTGTCAATAGCGGCGCAATCTGTACCGATGATCTTTACACCGCGATCCGTAAGGGGCTGAGCAAGATTGATGGCAGTTTGTCCACCAAGGGATGCGATAACACCTTCGGGCTTTTCAAACTCGATGATGTTCATAACATCCTCGGGAGTCAGAGGCTCAAAGTACAGCTTGTCAGCAGTGGTGTAGTCAGTGGAAACAGTTTCGGGGTTGTTGTTGATGATGATTGCCTCGTAGCCGGCATTTTTAATGGTCATAACTGCGTGGACAGTGGAGTAGTCAAACTCAACACCCTGACCGATACGGATAGGACCTGCACCCAGCACGACGATCTTCTTCTTGTTCGTCAGCTTGGAGGCGTTTTCGCCGGTGTAAGAGGAGTAGAAGTAGGGGATATAAGCGCCGGTATGGCAGGTATCAACCATCTTAAAGACGGGGAAGATGTTGTTTTCCTTGCGCAGATTATATACATCCAGCTCGTTGCAATTCCAAAGGTGGGCGATGATCTTGTCCCCAAAGCCCATTTTCTTTGCTGCGATCAGGGTCTGCGGATCATTGATATTTGCTTTCAGCGTCTGCTCCATATTCACGATCCGCTGGATAGCCTCTAAGAAATAAGCGGTGATCTTGGTGATCTCGTGGATCTTATCCACACTGACACCACGGCGCATCAGCTCGGCAATGGCGAAGATGTTATCATCCCGGAAGATGCTGATATAATCCAGCAGCTCTTCTTCGGACATGGTGTCAAACTTGGCACGGTGAATGTGATGTGCACCGATTTCGCAGGAGCGGATGCCCTTAAGCAGGCACTCTTCCAAAGTAGAGCCGATGCCCATGATCTCGCCGGTGGCTTTCATCTGGGTGCCAAGGGTGTTGGTGGCAGAGGCAAATTTATCAAAGGGGAAGCGGGGGAGCTTCGCGATCACATAGTCAAGCCGGGGCTCAAAGGCTGCGTTGGTATTGGCGATCTTGATCTCTTCCAAAGTCATGCCGACAGCGATCTTTGCGGTGACACGGGCGATGGGGTAGCCGGATGCCTTGGATGCCAGCGCAGAGGAGCGGGAAACACGGGGATTGACCTCAATGAGGTAGTACTGTGAAGAGTTGGGATCCAGCGCAAACTGGACATTACAGCCGCCTTCGATCTTCAATGCACGAATGATCTTGATGGCGGAATCATTAAGCATCTTCTCGTCTTCTTTGGAAAGAGTCATGATGGGAGCAACAACAAGGCTGTCACCGGTGTGGACACCAACGGGATCGATGTTCTCCATGCCGCAGATGGTGATTGCATGGTCGGTGCCATCGCGCATGACCTCAAATTCGATCTCCTTGTAGCCCTTAACAGACTTTTCAATCAGCACCTGATGAACAGGGGATAGGTTAAAGGCATTGATGCCGATCTCAATCAATTCCTCTTCGTTGTAAGCAAATCCCCCGCCGGTGCCGCCGAGGGTAAAGGCGGGGCGCAGCACAACGGGATAGCCGATGCGCTTGGCAGCTTCTTTTGCTTCGTCCAAGGAGTAGGTGATCTCTGAAGGGATTACGGGCTCACCGATTTCCTCACAAAGCTCCTTAAACAGTTCGCGATCCTCAGCGCGCTCAATGGATGCGCTGGAGGTGCCCAAAAGCTTCACACGGCACTCCTTCAAAATGCCCTTCTTTTCCAGCTGCATGGCAAGGTTCAAGCCCGTCTGACCGCCGATGCCGGGAACGATGGCATCGGGACGCTCATAGCGGATAATCTTTGCCACATACTCCAGTGTCAGCGGCTCCATGTAGACCTTGTCCGCAATGGTGGTGTCGGTCATGATGGTGGCGGGGTTGGAGTTAACCAGCACTACCTCGTAGCCTTCTTCTTTCAGCGCAAGGCATGCCTGCGTGCCTGCGTAGTCAAACTCCGCTGCCTGACCGATGACGATAGGACCGGAGCCGATGATCATTATTTTCTTCAAATCCGTGCGCTTTGCCATAAATTCTGCCTCCAATGATCTATATAAATTTTATTATTTACGAATCTTTTCCAGCCAGACCAGCTTGCTGCCGCAAATGGTGGCCATGCATTTACCCCAGACACGCCAGCCGGCGAAGGGGGTGGACTTGCCCTGAGATTGGAATTCGCTGGGCTCGATCACATATGTCTGCCGCAGATCCCAAATGGAGAAGTCACAGCCAAGGGGGATATTAAACCGCTTGCGGGGTGCATACACCAATAGATCCATCAGCCGCTCCATGGTGATGATGTTTTCTTTTACGAGATAGGTGTACAGCAGGGGGAATGCGGTCTCGATGCCCACGATGCCGAAGGCGCTGCCGTCTAAGCCCTTGCTCTTTTCCTCCTCGGAGTGGGGTGCATGGTCGGTGGCGATCATGTCGATGGTGCCGTCCTGCAGACCGGCAATCAGCGCCTGCCGGTCCTCGGGGCTGCGAAGAGGGGGATTCATCTTAAACCGACCTTCCTCCAATAGGAAGCTGTCGTCCATAATGAGGTAGTGGGGTGCGGTCTCACAGGTGACATTGACACCCTCTTTTTTTGCTTTGCGGATCAGCTCCACACTTTCTTTGGTGGAGATGTGGCACACATGGTAGGCGCAGCCGGTTTCCTTTACTAGCTTCAAGTCCCGCTCGATCATTTTCCATTCGCTTTCGGAGCTGATACCCCGGTGGGAATTTGCTTTTGCGTACTCACCGTCATGGATATAGCCGCCATTGAGCAGCTCATTTACTTCGCAGTGGGCAACGATCAGCTTTTTTAAGGATTTTGCCTGGAGCATAGCCTTTCGCATCATGTCCTCACTTTGCACACCCTTGCCGTCGTCTGTAAAGGCGATGACCATGGGCGCAATGCCCTTCATATCAGAAAGCTGCTCGCCCTTTTGCTCCACAGTGATCGAGCCGTAGGGATAAATGTGGATCAGTCCGTCCTGCCGGATCAGATCCGTCTGCTGCCGGACATTTTGCTTGCTGTCAGGCACAGGGTCCAAGTTGGGCATGGTACAAACAGCGGTGTAGCCGCCGTGAGCAGCTGCCAAAGAGCCTGAGAAAATGGTCTCTTTATAAGAAAAACCCGGCTCACGGAAATGCACATGCACATCACAAAAGCCGGGAAAAACAGCATATTCAGGGGAGTTGAAAGCGCAAAGATCAACAGAAGAAAGCCGGTCCATAATGGAAACACGGGTGTTAGGAGCAAATGCTGCCAGAGCGTTGTTGGATTCATTCTGCATTGCCATAGCGATCTCCTTTCGTGGTAAAAGCCTATAATCAGTCATTATATCTTAGAAATTATATCATAGAGCGCATTTGCTGTCAATGGAAATTGTATGAAAAAAGTCACCGGTTTCCCGGTGACTTTTTGTATTTCATCACAGTTCTTCTGCAACTGCCAGCAGCAGAATACCGACAATTACAATGCCAATAAAGACATAGGTTTTCAAGCCCAGCTTTTCCTTCAGGAAAATGCGGGAAAGCAGCAAAGAAACAACACAAACAGAGGAAAGGATGGGTGCTGCAACAGCGTCCACACCGCCGAGGGCATATACATAGGTGAACTGACCTGCGGTTTCAAATACCGCTGCGAGAATCTTATCCTTATGCTGGGGAACAGGACCGAATTTGACCTTCTTTGCCTTCATGAAAATGAAAAGACACAGTGCAAACAGAGCAAAGGTCAGCTCGTAGCTGGTGTTGGCAACAGCTTCGATGGTTTCCTCGGTGACATCTACCAAAGGAGAGCTGGCTACATCTTCAACCAGGAAGAAAGCGTCATCCAGGAAGGTGCCGAATGCATCCAGCAGGGCATACAAGAAGGGCATGATAAAGGCAACCACTGCCAGAACCTTGCCGTAGGTCTTTTTTCTGGGGGTCTCACCGCGGTTTTCCAGATAGCTGACACCAACGACACCGAAACCGATCACGGCAACAGCGACCCAAGTGAGCCAGGAGAATTCATCTCCCATGAACAGCGCAAACAGAAGCACACAAATGACACCTGCAGTATTTTCGATGGGGTCGGAAATGGATTCTTCCAGGAAACGCATTCCAAAATAGGAAAATGCCATGGAGATTATGTAGAAAAGAGAAACGGGGAGATAACGAAGGATATTGATGGGATTGTAACCAATATCCTGGGTCAGCAGGGTGAAGATCGCGTGGGCACCCATAACAATACCGACCCAAACGCAGATCTTCAAATGGGAATACTTTTCGTTGGGCTGCGCGCCCCTCTTGTAAAACAGTTCTGCAGTACCCCACAAAATTGCGGTACCAATGGCAAAGAATAACCAAGACATAGTATTACCTCTTTCTTTTTACAGTTGTACGAGTCCTGCATCCACCATTTTCTGCAGGCTCATGAGAATACCGAGTTTTGCGTGGCTCCAGGTCAAACCGCCCTGGAAGTATACCGCATAAGGCTCCCGGATAGGCCCGTCAGCGGAAAGCTCCATAGTAGAGCCCTGAACGAATGCGCCGGCTGCCATGATGACCTGGCTGTCATAGCCGGGCATATCACCGGGAATAGGAGTTGCAAAGCTATCCACGGGAGCAGCTGCCTGAATGCCCTTACAGAATGCAATCATACCCTCGGGGCTGCCCAGTTCAACAGCCTGGATGATGTCGTGTCGGCTTTCAGTTGCATTGGGCACGCACTTAAAGCCAAGCGGCTCATAGAGGTTGGCTGCAAAAATCGCGCCCTTTTCTGCGCTGGCAGTGACGGTGGGGGAAAGGAAAAAGCCTTGGTACAGAGAGCCCATCAGACCGAAGTTTGCGCCAACTTCCTGACCCAAGCCGGGAGCAGAAAGACGGTAAGCGCAGCGGTCAATACAGCTTCTTGTGCCGGCAATATAGCCGCCGGAGGATGCCAAACCGCCACCGGGATTCTTGATGAGGCTGCCGACGATCATATCCGCGCCTACATCAGAAGGCTCAATGGGCTCCACAAATTCGCCGTAGCAGTTATCTACCATCACCACAACATCGGGCTTGATGGACTTGCAGAATGCGATCAGCTCACCAATTTGAGAAACAGAGAAGGTGGGACGGGTGGCATAGCCCTTGGAGCGCTGAATGGTGATGAGCTTGGTTTTCTCATTGATTGCGGCGCGAATGCCGTCATAGTCAAATCTACCGCCATCCAGCAGGTCTACCTGCCGGTAGCTGACACCGTATTCTGCCAGCGAGCAGGGGCTGGGTCGAATGCCAATCACCTCCTGCAGTGTATCATAAGGAAGACCCACTGGGGAGAGCAGCTCGTCACCGGGCAGCAGATTGGCAGACAGTGCAATGGTCAGCGCGTGAGTACCGCAGGTGATGTGAGGACGAACAAGGGCAGCTTCCGTATGGAATACATCGGCATAAACCTGCTCCAGCTTGTCACGACCTTCGTCATTGTAGCCGTAACCGGTGGATGCGGCAAAGCAAGTGGCGGACACCCGGTTTTTCCGGAATGCACAGAGCACCTTTGCCTGGTTGTATTCTGCAACCTTGTCGATTTCATCAAAGCGATCTTTCAGCTTTTCAATCACCTTTTCGCCGTAGGCATATACAGCGGGGGAGATCCCCATATCTTCATACAAACGATTCAATTCACTCATTTTGCGTTCTCACTTTCTACAGCTTGAAAAATTTGGTTGGCAAGATTATTGAGGGTTTCCGGTTTGGTGACGATCAGACCCGTTTCGGGCTTGCCCAAAATCAGCAATGTGTCACCGGGTTTAATACCGAAAAATTCCCGGGCTTCCTTAGGAATCACGATCTGACCACGGTCGCCCACCTTGGCAGTACCAAATACGCGTTGGGAGTTTTGCTTGGCTAGTATGTGTTTACCGGATGCCATAAGCTGCTCCTTTCATACTTTTCATACTTTTCACACTAGGGAATTATATAATTATCTTTCTCAGGTGTCAATATAAAATCAGTACAAATTGCAAAAAAATGTGACGCTTTTTTACCTTGTACCCGCCTTGCTGCTGTGGTATAATTGGAGAAAAGGAAAGGATGATGATCATGGATTATCCGCAGAAAGTATCCACAAACTATTATCTAAAGCAAAGCGGCATTGATTACCCAAAGGACGGGCTGCGCTTTTATGATGTGCGCAATGCGCCCTTTGCAATCTACGGGCTTATGGATTACGAAGACGGAAAGCCTTTCCGCCGCATGCCCTGGGAGATAGCTTATAAAGCAAGCAAGGATGTATATTGCCGCCATACCCAAACCTCCGGCGGCAGAGTGCGTTTCGCAACAGATTCTGATAAGATTGCTATCGATGTCCGCTTTCCTGCGCTGGAAGACCGCCCTATGCTGACGCTGACTGCCAATTCCGGTTTTGACCTTTGCGTAATTGAAAACGGAAAAGAGCAGTTTGTCCACAGCTATGAACCTGCCATCGACGCAGTGGACGGCTATACTACCATCTTTAAATTCCCGGAAAGAAAAATGCGGGAGCTGACGCTGTATTTTCCCCTTTATCAGGATGTATCCGATCTGAAAATCGGTCTTGCTGAGGATGCCGTGGTTGCAGAAGCGGCAGGCTACACGATCAAAAAGCCACTGCTGTTTTACGGCTCTTCCATCACCCAGGGTGCCAGTGCCTGCCGCCCCAGCCTTTCCTTTGCAGCACTGATTGCAAGGCGATTTGATGCGGATTTCATTAACCTGGGCTTTGCCTCAGGCTGCAAAGCTGAGCCGGAAATGCTGGAATATTTGAAAACTGTGAAAAGCAGTGTTTATATTTTGGATTATGACCATAATTCTCCCAACCCGGAGTATCTTGAAAAGACCCATTACACCGCCTACAAATCCTACCGGGATGCCAACCCCGATACCCCGATCATCTTAGTCACAAGGGGCAGCTGTACCCCGGATGCACCGGATGTGGTTGCCCGTCGTGAGGTCATTATGAACACCTATGCCCGCGCCAAAAAGGACGGTGACGAAAAGGTTTGGTTTGTGGACGGATCCCAGTTCTTTGCAACGGAAGACCCTTATGAATGCACCATCGACAGCGTGCATCCCAACGATTTGGGTCATCACCACATGGCAAAATTCATCGGTCAGACCGTTGCCTTAGCGCTTGAAAATGCATAAGAAAATGCCCTGCCTGAGCAGGGCATTTTTTAATCTCTTCTTCGCCTGCCGCCAAAGAGCATAACGAGCCGCAAAAGCTGGGCAAGGGCGACGGCAGTCGCAGCCACATAAGTCATGGCGGCAGCTTTGAGGGTCTTCTTTGCACCGCGCTGTTCTTCGTCAGTCAGTAAATTGCCCTCTTCTATGGCGGTCATGGCACGGCGGCTTGCGTTGAATTCCACCGGTAGCGTGATCAGCTGAAACACCAGTGAAAGACCAAAGCAGGCAATACCGATATAAACAAGTGTATAGCTCATATCTGCAAAGGCGGACAGTACAATTCCAAGAAGGATCAACGGCATGGCAAGCTTACTTCCAAAATTGGTGACGGGGATAATGGCAGCACGGAGCTTGATGGGTGCGTAGCTTTGTGCGTACTGTACGGCGTGTCCTGCTTCATGGCAGGCAACACCGATGGAAGCAACCGACGTGGAATCGTAAACACTGTCAGAAAGCCGGATCACATTGGTTTTCGGATCGTAATGGTCGGTAAGATTACCGCCAACGCGCTCAATTCGCACACCGGAAACACCGTTGGCACTGAGTACACGCTGGGCAGCCTGGGCACCGGTAATGCGGCGGATACTGTGCTGCTGGGAGTAGCGCTTGAATGTGGAATTGACATTGCTGCTTGCCCACAGGGAAAGCAAAATGCACGGCAGCACGATATAAAGATATGTCCAGTCAAAGCCGTAAAAATAAAAGGGCATAGCAAACCTCCTGATTGTTTCTTTTGAAGTATTATATGATAAAATGTGAAAACTATCAAGAGATTCGGTTGCTATTTTGACTGACGGACGATATAATAATGAAAACATGTGACTTTGTCACGGAAGAAACCGCAAAACCCGGTTATACTGAAGTCACAAATAAAAAACAAGGAGGATATGAAAATGTCTGTACTGCATATTACGAAAGATAATTTTGATACTGAGGTATTAAACAGCGACAAGCCCGTGCTGGTTGATTTCTTTGCCACATGGTGCGGTCCTTGCAAGATGGTGGCGCCCACCATTGATGAAATTGCTGCCGAGCGTGAGGATATCAAGGTCTGCAAGATCGATGTTGACAAGGACCAGGAGCTTGCGATTCGCTACAAAGTTGCCAGCATTCCCACACTGATGGTTTTCAGCGGTGGCGATCTGGTCAAACAGGCTCTAGGCGCACTGCCCAAGAAGGACATTTTGGCAATGCTGCCCTAATCGTTAAAAAAAGAATCGCCCGGGATTTGCGTCCCGGGCGAATTTATGTTATACTGAAATTTAAGGAGGTGCATTATGGAATTTTTGTATATGCTTGAGAAGATCCGCCTGCCCTGGCTGAACGACATTATGCTTGCCATCACCACTTTCGGTGAGGAAACGGCATTTTTGGTCATTGCGTTGATCATCTTCTGGTGTGTGGATAAGTACAAGGGCTATTATGTGCTGGGTGTGGGTCTGCTGGGAACGCTTACCAGCCAGTTTATGAAGCTATTATGCCGCGTGCCGAGACCTTGGGTGCTGGATGAGAAATTTACCATCGTGGAAGAGGCTAGGGAAGCAGCCGGTGGATATTCCTTCCCCAGCGGGCATACCCAATCCGCTGTCGGTACCTTCGGCAGCATTGCAGCAGCTGTCAAGAATAAGACGGTTGCGGCTTTGTGCATTGTCATTGCGGTGCTCACCGGCTTTTCCAGAATGTATCTTGGTGTACATACCCCTGCGGATGTAGTTGTGGGTGCGGCAATTTCCGTTGTGCTGATTTTTGCATTGAAACCGCTGATGCTGGGAGATAATAAGAAATACATTCCTTGGGTTTTCGGCGTGATGCTGGCGTTCAGCGCTGCATTTTTGGCATATGTGGAGTTGTATCCGTTTCCGGAAGGCTTGGATGCACACAATTATGAATCTGCACTGAAGAATTCCTACACTTTGATCGGCTGCTGCGCCGGCGTTTTGGTGATCTGGTTTGCCGACGAAAAGAAACTGCACTTTGACACGAAGGCAGTTTGGTGGGCGCAAGTTTTGAAAGTTATTTTCGGACTTTTGGCGGTGCTGGCGGTGAAAGAAGGTCTTCGGAGTCCTTTGGAAGCGCTGCTTGGTGATGTTTTGATAGCCCGTGCGGTGCGGTATTTTCTGATTGTGATCACAGCCGGCATTATTTGGCCGCTCAGCTTCCGTTTCATTGGAAAGCTGGGAAAGAAGGGAGAATAAATATGAATTCTATTCACGTAAAGAAGCTTTCGCCCAATGCGATTTTGCCCACCTATGGCTCTACAGAAGCAGCCGGTGCGGATCTGTATGCCTGTCTTGATACCCCGGTGACCATCGAGCCCGGTGAAACAGCATGGATATCTACAGGCATTGCGCTGGAGGTGCCGAAGGGCTGCGCGGGTCTTGTGTACGCAAGAAGCAGCCTGGGTGTGAAACGGGGACTTGCCCCTGCCAACAAGGTCGGTGTCATTGACAGCGACTATCGCGGTGAAATCAAGGTTGTGCTTCTCAATCATGGCAAGACAGCCCAAACCGTGGAGCATGGCGAGCGCGTTGCTCAGTTTATAATCACACCGGTTCTGACCCCTGCATATGAAGAAGTTGAGGAGCTTTCCGATACCCGGCGTGGCGCAGGCGGCTTTGGATCTACTGGTAAATAGTGCAAAAAGCAGACAGATTCGAAAATGCGAATTTTGTCTGCTTTTTTGTAAAATTATTGTTTACATATGCAAAGAATCCCATTATAATTTATATTAAGACCGCATAGGCCTTAATTCTACAAACGAGGTTTTGTCTATGGAAATTGTAAGCGCCATTGTTATGCTGCTTGGCGGCCTTGCCATGTTCCTCTACGGCATTGAGGTTATGGGTGACGGCTTGAAGAACAGCTCCGGCGATGCACTCAAACGGATCCTTGAAAAGGTTACCGGCAATGTTTTGATGGGTGTCCTCACCGGTACTTTGGTAACGGCTGTCATTCAGAGTTCTACCGCTACCATCGTGCTGACCGTTGCTTTGATCGGCGCAGGTGTGCTGAATTTGAAGCAGGCTGTTTCCATCGTTATGGGTGCCAATATCGGTACGACTGTCACTGCTCAGATCATTCGTCTTGGCTCCATCGAAGCTGGCGACAATTGGTTGCTTTGGTTGTTTGACACAGATACGCTTGCTCCCATTGCGCTGGTGATCGGCATCATTCTTTTGATGTTTATCAAGAAAAAATCCGCAAAGCCCATTAGCGATATTTGCATTGGCTTCGGTGTTCTGTTTATTGGTCTGAATCTAATGACCGACGGTGTTAAGCCCTTGATCGGCACAGATGCCTTTACTGCTTTTTTGGACGTTCTGTCCAATCCGCTGGTCGGCATCCTGCTGGGTCTTGTGCTGACGGTGATCGTGCAGAGCTCCTCTGCAACGGTTGGTATGGTGCAGACCGTTGCGGCTGTTGCTGCCAATGACCCTACGGTCACCTTTACTTTTGCAATGGCATATCCGGTTATTATGGGCATCAACCTCGGTACCTGCGTGACCACTGCCATGGTTTGTTCCATTGGTACATCCAAAGATGCCAAGCGTACCGGTATTGTGCATATTCTCTTTAACGCAATCGGCACGATACTGTTTATGATCGTCATGTACGTGATGCAGCGGCTGGCTGTATTTGGCGAGGCGTTCTGGACTGCCAATATCGACAGCGGCGGAATCGCAAATTTCCAGACGGTTTTCAACCTGATCACTGCAATCGTTCTGATTCCCTTTGCAGGGGGTCTTGTTAAGCTCTCTACTCTGTTTGTTAAGGACGAGCCGGCAAAGCCGAATCCGCATCCGGAGCTGCTTACGCTGGATGAAAAGCTGTATATTTCTCCTGCAGTTGCCCTTTCTGAGGCAACCAAGGCTGTAGCCGCCATGGGTGCCCTTGCCCGTGAAAATCTGAAAAAAGGCTGTGCGCAGCTGCAGAGCTACGATCCTTCCTTGATCGATGGTATCAATGCGGATGAATCCTGCCTGGATCAGTTTGCTGACGCGGCTGACCGCTTCCTGATCGGTCTATCCAAATCTGTGGAAAATGAAAGTGAAGACAGCCAGCTGGACATTCTCATGCAGACTGTTCCCAATTTCGAGCGCGTTGGCGACTATGCTACCAATATGGTGGAGCTTGCTCAGCGCCTTGAGGATGAAAAAGCATCCCTGTCTGATGCAGCTAAGAAGGAACTTCAATTGCTGTGTTCTGCTGTCGATGAGATCCTTGGTATTACCGTCGAGGCATTTGCCACCAACGATAATGAACTGGCAAAGACCATCGAGCCTTTGGAAGAAACCATTGACGACATGGTGCTGCTGCTTCGTGATCGCCATACCAAGCGGTTGAAGAACGGTACTTGCTCCATTTCTTCCGGTTTGGTATTTATGGAAGTTCTGACCCATTTGGAAAGAGCTTCTGACCAGTGCTCCTCCATTGCTGTTATGATGCTTGCAAGAAGTAACAAGGAGATTCTTCTTGACCACCACGATTACCTTCGTGAGATTCACAGCGGCAATGACAAGGCATACCGCGAAGCCCGTGCGCAGCGCCGTGAGCAGTATATCACGCCCTTGAAACAGATTCAGCTTTAACCGAATAAAAAACACCCAACCGTCCGGTTGGGTGTTTTTTTCTTAGTAGAATAGTAGATCCGAATATGTGGGATAGGGCCAGTAGGTTTTGTCGGTCAGCTCTTCCAAGATATCAGCGTCGGCGCGGAGGGTTTCCATATCCGCAACGATCACATCCCGGAAGTAATTGGCGGCAGCCTGATCGCCCACAGGAACAGTTTCCAAATCAGCACGCAGCTTTTCACACTTTTTGTAAAGACTGTCGATTCGTGCGCTAAGGCGGTCAGCAAGCAAGGTTTCTGTTTTGGACGGGATTCCTGCGCTTTGCTTGCGCAGTGCGGACTCAGTCAATTCGGAGCTGTAGCGCATGGCAGCAGGGAGGATCTGGTGCATGACCATATCCGTCATGGTGCGGGCTTCAATGTTGACTGTTTTGTTGTAGGTCTGCAGGTGAATGGATTGACGGGCAAGGAATTCTGCCTCTGTAAAGATGCCGTGGCTGGTCACAAGCTCGATATTCTTCTCGCTTGCATATGCAGCCAAACACTCTGCAGTAGATGCATAATTGCTCAAACCGCGGCGGGCTGCTTCCTGTTTCCATTCTTCGGAGTAGCCGTTGCCGTCGAAGATGATACGCTGGTGGTCGGTAAATGCCTTGCAGACAAGATCGTGGAGCGCTTTGTCAAAATCCTTGGCATTCTCAAGAATGTCAGCAAATTGACGCAGCTCCTCAGCCATAATGGTGTTCAGCGCAATATTGGGGCTGGCTACCGACTGGGAAGAGCCCAGCATACGGAACTCAAATTTGTTACCGGTGAAGGCGAGGGGGCTGGTGCGGTTGCGGTCAGTAGTGTCCTTGGGAATTGCGGGCATTACGTCCACACCAACACGCATGATCCGCTTTTCGGGGTCGCGGTAGTTTGTGCCGTCGATTATGGAACGGACAACACCGTTCAGCTCATCACCCAGGAAGATAGAGACGATAGCCGGGGGCGCTTCGTGACCGCCCAAACGGTGGTCATTGCCGGCGGATGCCACGGTGCAGCGCAGGAAATCCTGATATTCGTCAACACCCTTAATGAAGGCAGCCAGGAAAACCAAAAACTGTGCGTTCTGTGCAGGGGTTTTGCCGGGTTTGAAGAGATTTTCACCGCTGTCGGTGCTTAAGCTCCAGTTATTATGCTTACCGGAGCCGTTGACACCCTCAAAGGGCTTTTCATGGAGCAGGCAAACCAAATCGTGAGCCGCGGCACACTTTTTCATAATTGCCATGACCAGCTGGTTGGCATCGCAGGCATTTGTTGCGTCGGAGTAGATGGGAGCCATTTCGTGCTGGCAGGGAGCTGCCTCATTGTGCTTGGTCTTGGAAAGAATGCCAAGTCGCCACAGCTGCTCGTCGAGATCCCGCATAAAGCTGGAAATACGGGTACGAATGGTGCCGAAATAGTGGTCATCCATTTCCTGACCCTTGGGAGGACGGGCGCCAAAGAGGGTACGTCCTGTCAGCCGCAGGTCTTCCCGCTGCGCGTACATTGCCTTAGGGATAATGAAATACTCCTGCTCAGCGCCAACGGAGGACAGCACACGCTGGGTCTTCTTATCGCCAAATAGACGCAGGATGCGTACAGCTTCCCGGGAGACTTCCTCCAAGGAACGAAGCAAGGGCGTTTTTTGATCCAAAGAATCTCCGGTGTAGGAGAAGAAGCAGGTGGGGATGTAAAGGCTGTTATCCCGAACAAAGGCAAAAGCCGTGGGGTCCCATGCGGTATAGCCCCGGGCTTCAAAGGTGGTGCGAAGACCGCCGTTGGGGAAGGAAGAAGCGTCGGGCTCGCCGCGAACCAGCTCTTTGCCGGAGAACTCCATAATGACTCTTCCGTCGCCGGTGGGGGAGATGAAAGAATCGTGCTTTTCCGCAGTGATGCCGGTCATGGGCTGGAACCAATGGGTGTAGTGGGTCGCGCCTTTTTCAATTGCCCATTCCTTCATGGCTTCGGCAATGGCATTGGCAACATCCAGCGGCAGCGTAGAGCCGGTGCTGATGCACTGCTTCCATGCGCTGTAAATCTCCGGTGAGAGCCGCTGCTGCATGGTGGCTTCGTTAAAAACATCTGTGCCGAATATTTCGGGAACATTGATAAATTCGCTCATAAGCTGCATCCTTTCGGCGGAGCAAATTTCCGCATTATATGTATTACAATTTTATGCCATTTCGCACAAAAATGCAAGCACAAATTTGTTGCATTTTCTGAATGAGAGGTGTATAATGTGTTTCATATTCTGGAAGGGGTGATGGAAATGGTTTCTTATGAATCCATGAACAAAGAAGAACTGGAAAAAGAATATGCCAAGGTAACGCAGGATTTTGCTTTTTGGAAGGCTCAGAATTTGAAGCTGAATATGGCGCGCGGTAAGCCCTCTAAGCTGCAGCTTGACCTGGTGAGCGATATTTTGACATCGCTGACGGATGAAAATGACTGCATTGTTGACGGTGTGGATGTCCGTAACTACGGCGAACTGGAAGGACTTCGCTGCGCACGGGACTACTGGGCAGATGTTCTGGGCTGCAAGTGGATTGAGACCTTTATTGGCGGCGCCTCCAGCCTGACTTTAATGTATGATGTGATCTCCAAGGCATATACCCATGGCATGAAGACCAGCCAGCGTCCCTGGTGCAAGGAAGAAACCATCAAGTTCCTTTGCCCCAGTCCCGGATATGACCGGCATTTCCGGATCACGGAGTCCTTTGGCTTTGAGTTGATCACCATTTCCATGACCGAAAACGGTCCTGACATGGATGCGGTTGAAGAATTGGTGAAGGATCCTGCCGTGAAGGGTATTTGGTGCGTTCCCAAGTATTCCAATCCCGAGGGCGTGGTTTACTCCGATGAAACAATCCGCCGCATAGCTGCGCTGAAGCCTGCCGCACCGGACTTTATCATCATGTGGGATAATGCCTACTGTGTCCATGAATTTGAAGGCGAGTTTAAGCCCTTTGCGGACATTATTTCCCTGTGCGCTGAGGCTGGCAGACCGGATATGGTGTTCGAATTTGCGTCCACCTCCAAGATCACATTCCCCGGTGCGGGCATTTCTGTCATGGCATCTTCTGCGGAAAACATCGCCTATATGACAAAGTTGATGGGCGTGCAGATGATCTCCTACGACAAGGTCAATCAGCTGCGCCATGTCCGTTATTTGAAGGATAAGAAGAACACCTTGGAGCTGATGAAGCGCCATGCCGGGGTGATGGCGCCGAAGTTTAAAATGGTGCTTTCCAAGCTGGACGAAAACATCGCGCCTGCTGCATTTGCCAGCTGGAATAAGCCCACCGGCGGCTATTTTGTCAGCCTGAATACCATGCCAGGAACGGCAAAGCGCGCATTGGCTCTTTGTGCCGAGGCGGGTGTGACTATGACCGGTGCCGGCGCTACATATCCTTATGGCATCGACCCTAATGACAGCAATATCCGCATTGCTCCCAGCCTGCCTCCCGTAGAGGAACTCGAAAAGGCAATGGATGTATTCTGCACATGCCTTAAGATGGCTGCGCTTGAAAAGCTGCTGGGTAAGTAAACAGAAGAAAGCCTCCGGGATCACCGGAGGCTTTTTGTTATCCTAATAACCAAAGTAAAACAAAGAAATGCACAAACAGCAGCAGCGGAACGCCGGCAGTAAAACTCATGTGTCTGGTCTTGTGCCGGAAAATATACATGCTTATAAGCGTGCCAAAGCTACCGCCGATGATAGTTACACCGAGCAGTACAGCTTCCGGGATTCGCCACCTTCTTTTTCTGGCTTTTTGTTTGTCGATAAGCATAAGAAGAAAAGAAAGCGCATTGATTATAGCGAGATACATGAAAATCAGCTTCACAAATATGTTCCTTTCTGGAGGGGTATTATGAAAAAAGTATGTGTAATTCTTGCTATGGTGTTTTTGCTGACGGGTTGTGCTGCAAAGGAGACCTTTGAAACAGTTGGGGATGACTATGCTCAGCAGGTAATTGCGGAGCAAACCGTACAGTATCAGCTGCCGGAGGATGCTGCCTATCAAACCATACAAAGTGAATACGGGCAGCTGTATTTTTGCGACGGGTATGAGATGACGGTGCAGACCATGCCCGCAGGCAACCTGAATGAAACGCTGCGGCAGCTAACCGGTTTTTCCAAAGACGATTTGACCGTCATACAGACATCCGTAACCGACGCATCCAAATACGAATGTGTGTGGACAGCTGCCGGGGAAGGCGGCGATATGGTGGGAAGAGCCGTTGTCCTGGATGACGGGAACTATCACTACTGCATGACAGTTATGGCGCTGCAGGAGCACGCTGCCGAACTGCGGGATACATGGAAAACGCTGATCGATTCCTTTACCCTAGGTTAGACATAGCGTCCTGACAAAGCTGCTTGCATTGATCAATTACACTTTGCGGATACAGGATCTGTGCCTTCTTGCCGAAGCCGATGACCCAGCTTAAGAACATAGGGGAAACGGCAATGGCAGCGGTGAATGTAAAATGCTCCTCGCCGTCGGGGATCAGCATGGTGTTTCTGCCGAAGCGATCCAATACCACATTGCAAAGATCTCTGTGGAAACGCATTTTTATGGTTACGGGGTCGCCGGAATACATCTGGAACAGCTTGTTTGCGTGCTCCTGCAATGCCTTGCCGGTCAATTCGGGGCAGGGGGTGCGCGGATCGTCGGTTAAGCGGATATCGCACATGCGGTCAATACGGTAAGAGGTAATGCCGTGGCGGCTGGAGTGGGCAAGCAAATAACAGTTTTCGTTGTCCTGGCAAAGTCCGTAGGGGCTTGCAAGGTATTCCTTTTCCCGGAAATGCCGCTTGCCGTCGATCCCCCAGTCAAAGTAGCGGAAGGTGATCTGCCGGTTTTCGGCAATGGCTTCCTGAATGGTGTCAACGCTATAGTAAATGGTCTCATTCATGCTCTTGACCCGACCGGAAACCATCACATCCCGGCGCATCAGCTTGGCATCGTGGACGCTACACTGATCACAAAGCTTTTCAATCAGCTCCCGGGACTTTTTCTCTGTAAGATAGCGGCTGGACTGAACAGCGTCGATCAGCAACTTCAGCTCCGGAATCTCAAAATTGCGGGAAGCAATGTAGTAGCCGCCGTTTTTGCCGGGAAGAGAAACAATATCAATGCCGTAATCCTGCAAGGCGGCAATGTCTGAATAGACAGTTTTGCGCTCGCAAAGAATATTGTGCTGACGCTCCAGCATGGAGATCAGCTCAGAAGCTCTCACGGGGTGATCCTCGTGGGAGTTTTTCTGTAAATAGTCCAGTATGTAAAAGATCTTAAGCTTTTGATTGTCGGATTTCGGCATGAATATCACCTCTTTGAAAGTATGATATCATATATCACAGGATTTGCAAACACAATTTGCATTTTTTTCGTTCCTATGGTATCCTATTGCAAAAGGAGGAATTCCTATGATTTATATTGGTTGTCATTTGTCCGCTTCCGGCGGCAATTTGAATATGGTAAAAACCGCCGAGAGCATCGGCGCAAATACCTTCGCATTTTTCACCCGCAATCCCCGCGGCTCCAAGGCAAAAGCGGAAGATCCGGAAGATTCTGCTGCTGCTGTGGCAGCGCTGCGGGAGAAGGGTTTCGGCAAACTGGTAGCCCATGGAAGCTATACCATGAATCTGTGCACCGCCGATCCGGATGCCCGGGCTTTTGCTGCGGATATCCTTTGCGATGATTTGCGCCGTATGGCGGCGCTTCCGGGAAACTACTATAATTTCCATCCGGGTTCTCATGTGGGGCAGGGTATGGACATTGGCATCAGCCAGATCGCAGATGCGCTGAAAAAAGCAATGGCGCCCGGTTATCCCGTAACGGTGCTTTTGGAGACTATGGCTGGCAAGGGCAGCGAAGTGGGCGGTCGCTTTGAAGAGCTGAAAGCAATTATCGATGCCGTTGGCAGCGAGCATTTGGGTGTCTGCCTGGACAGCTGCCATGTATGGGATGGCGGCTACGATATTGTAAATGATCTTGACGGTGTTTTGCAGGAGTTTGACCGGGTCGTCGGTCTTGACCGGCTGAAGGCGCTGCACTTAAACGATTCCAAGAATCTGAAGGACAGCCACAAGGACCGCCATGAATGCATCGGTGACGGAAATCTCGGGTTGGATACCTTCCGCAATATCGTAAATCATCCGTATCTGAAGGGTCTTCCTATGATTTTGGAGACACCTAACGAGCTTCCCGGCTACGCAAAGGAAATTGCAATGCTGCGGGAAATGGAATACTAAAATGATGAATTTACAAAGGAGGTGACGGCGTGGAGGAGCTTTTGTCTGCATTTTCTCAGGCTGACCCAACTTATATGCAGGTTTATCAGGCAATTTTGCGCTTTCTTGCGCCGTTGCTGGCAATTTTACTGCTCTATCGCTGCATTAAGCCTTTGCTGACATTCCGTCGCGAGCCGGAAATCTGGGCATGGCTGATGCTGAGAGATGAGCGCAGACTTCCTATTACCCACTGGGAAAGCGTAATTGGTCGCAGTAAGCGCAGCGACGTTGTCATCGATGTGCCGTCAGTTTCCCGCAATCACGCGGTTTTGACCCGTTATGACGACGGCAGCTGGACCATTGCTGATGCCGGATCAAAAGCGGGCGTGCTGGTCAATGGGGAAAGAATCAATATTTGTCCGCTGGATGTTGACGATGTGATCAATATTGGCGGTGTGGAAATGACGCTGCTGCCCATTTCCCGGCGGCAGGAGATCAAGCTTGCTGAGCTTCGCACAAAAGCCGGCAGCCCGATGACCAGCCTGATCAATGTGCTGCTGCTTACTGTGTTTCAGTGCCTTTGCTGTATTTCTTACCTCTATGGTGTGGCAGGCGAGCATGCAGGGTCTGTACTGATCGGTTTTGCAGGAATCGTTGCCAGCCAGTGGGCGCTGCTGCTTTTTTATATGCTGATCCGCAAGCCCTCATTTGAAATTGAAACCATAGCCTTTTTCCTATGCACCATGGGTATGGCTGCGATTGCATCCGTTAAACCGGGGGAAACCGTCAAGCAACTCATCGCCATGGTGATGGGTCTTGCTGTGTATCTGACCATCGGCTGGTCCCTGCGGGACTTGGAAAGAGCCAAGAAAATGCGTATTTTAGCAGCCCTTGCGGGTGTGGGATTTTTGCTGATCACATTGGTATTCGGCAAGGAATACCATGGCGCGAAAAACTGGCTGATTATTGGCGGAATGTCCTTCCAGCCGTCGGAGCTGAGTAAGGTTTGCTTTGTTTATGTGGGTGCGTCCGCTATGGAGCGGATCATGAATAAGCGCAATCTCATTTTGTTCATTGCCTATACGCTGGTGATTTGCGCCTGCCTTGCGGTGATGAATGATTTCGGCACAGCCCTTATTTTCTTTATCGCATTTTTGCTGATCGCCTATATGCGCTCCGGAAGTGTTGGCACGATTGCCTTGGCTTGTACCTCGCTTGGCTTTGCCGGTGTGATCGCGCTGAAGATCGCGCCCCATGCCCTGCGGCGCTTTTCCAGCTGGCGCCACATTTGGGAAGATCCTTATAACACCGGCTATCAGCAGACCCGGGCACTGATGTGCATTGCCTCCGGCGGATTATTTGGTCTTGGCGCCGGGCAGGGTATGATGAAAAAGATTTTTGCAGCGGATTCTGACGTTGTTTTTGCCACATTGGCGGAAGAATGGGGACTTATCATTTGCGTGATGCTGATTCTGTGCATCATTGCGCTGGCTGTGTTCGCCCTTCGGTCTGCGGCTGTGGAAAGAAGCAGCTTTTACATCATCGGCGGCTGCACAGCTGCTGGAATTTTGGTGGTACAGGCGGTTTTCAATGCACTGGGTACGGTGGATGTGCTGCCGCTGACCGGTGTGACATTCCCCTTCGTTTCCAACGGCGGTTCCAGTATGATCGGTGCATGGGGGCTTTTGGCATTTGTCAAGGCGGCAGATACCCGCCAAAATGCCAGCTTTGCCGTGCGTCAGAGCAAGGAAGGGAGGCCGGACGATGAATAGAGTAATCGGAAGAGCCAAGGCGATGGTGCTGCTGATCATTATTTTGGCAGCTGGCACTGTGTTTTTCCTTGCAGAGTATTTCATTCATTCAGACACCTGGATCCTCACTCCCGGCTCACCCCATATTTACAACGCTACCAATATTGGTTGCGGTATGATCACAGATAGAGAAAGTCTGCTGTTGCTTGACTTGCAAGACGGTCGCACCTACTCCGAAAATGAGCTTCTGCGCAAAGCAACGATTCACTGGTTGGGTGACCGGAAGGGCAATATCAGCGCACCGTCGCTGTCTTACTATGCAAAACAGATCGCCGGCTTTGATCCCATCAGCGGTGTATATGCCTATGGCGGTACCGGCGGCAAGGTAGAGCTTAGTCTTTCAGCTAAGGTGCAGGCAGTTGCGCTGGAGGCAATGGGCGACTACAAGGGCACTGTTGCGGTGTATAACTATAAGACCGGCGAGCTTATTTGCGCGGTGTCTACTCCTAACTATGACCCGGATAATGTGCCGGACTTTTCCGCAGATGAAACAGGTGCATACAGCGGCGTTTATTTAAACAGATTCACCCAATCTGCCTATACCCCCGGCTCTATTTTCAAGATCGTTACGGCGGCTGCAGCGCTGGAATCCATACCGGATATTCAGGAGCAGACCTTCACCTGCGAAGGTGTGACGGAATACGGGATTGATAAGGTTACCTGCCTTGAGAACCACGGAAAAATCAATTTCAAGGATGCGTTTGCCCAATCCTGCAACTGCGCTTTCGCCCAAATTGCAGATCAGCTTGGCGGAGAAACGCTGCAGCGGTATGCAGAGCAGTTTGGTGTACTGAATGCGGTCAGCTTTGACGGAATTAACACTGCTGCAGGTAAAATGGAAGCAGAAGGTCAGGCGGCGGTTTCCGTTGCATGGAGCGCCATCGGTCAGCACAAGGATCTTGTGAATCCCTGCCGGTTTATGTCTTTCGTTGGCGCGATAGCCAACGGCGGCGTAGCGGTAGAGCCTCACCTTGTTTCCAAAATCACAGTCGGCGGACGAACTACCTACAAAGCCGATAGCGTATCTGCCGGGCGTATTATGTCTGCTGAAACCGCTGAAATCATGCAATCGCTGATGCGCAACAATGTGGAAGTCAAGTATGGCGCGGAAAATTTCCCCGGTCTTACTGTCTGTGCAAAATCCGGTACAGCTGAAGTGGGCGGCGAGAAAAAGCCAAATGCCATGTTTGCCGGCTTTGTAGCGGATGAAGATTACCCGCTGGCATTTATTGCGGTTGCCGAAAACGGCGGCTTCGGAAGACCCGTCTGTGTGCCCATTCTTTCCAAAGTATTGGAGGAATGTAAGGCAGTGATGGATGCCGAATGATATGGTCTAATTACAAACACTCCCTGCATAAGCTTTTGCAGGGGGTGTTTTTATGTGGCGAAAGCAGCAGGTATGCGGGTGTGCGCTGATTGCCTTTGGATTGGGGCTGCTGGTGGGAATGTGCCTGGAATCCGGCTTTTTTTGCTTTTTTGCCGGCTTTGCCATCATTAGCTTAGGATGTTGGTGCGGCTGTAGAAAATAAGTGGCATAAACTTGTCCTTTGATGAATAGAATTTAGTGTAATCGCAGGATAAGGAGTGATCCGCTTGGAAGTGAAATTTCATACAAATACCTGCCCGTGCCTGAAAAAGGCGGTCAGTCAAGTTCAGAATCAGGAGCAGACCCAGGAAGTGCGGCTTCCGGAGGCAATGCCGGACATTGGGAATGTGCTTTCTGCCTGGGGGCAGGTGCTGATTCGCGGGAAAGAATGGCGAACGGGAGAAATGGGTGTAAATGGCGGTGTATTGGCATGGGTCGTGTATGCACCGGAAGACGGCTCACCGGTTCGCAGCGTGGAAACATGGATCCCGTTTCAAATGAAGTGGGAGCTGCCACAAACCCAGCGGGATGGCAGCATTTGCGTTGTGCCGCTACTGAAGGGGGTGGATGCCCGTTCTACGTCTGCAAGAAAACTGATCGTTAGAGCCAATGTCTGCATTCTCGGCGAGGCACTGGAGCCCATCGAGCCGGAGGTCTGCTGTCCCGGTCAGATTCCGGAGGATGTGCAGCTTTTGAAGAAAAGCTATCCGTCGGAGATGCCGGTGGAAGCTGGGGAAAAGCTGTTTGAGATGGAAGAGGAGCTTACGCTGCCGGGGAATCTTCCAAAGGTGCAGCAGATTCTTCGCTACAGTCTGACTCCGGAAGTGACGGAGCAAAAGGTGATGGCAGGGCGGCTTGTTTTCCGCGGGAAAAGCTATCTGCACCTGTTGTACACGGATATGGATGGGGAAATTCACAGCTGGGATTACGAGATTCCGTTTTCTCAGTATACGGAGCTGGACAAAGACCACAGCGCCAATGCAAGTGCATGGATCATGGTGATCAATACCGGCACGGAACTGGAACGGCAGGAGGATAAGCTTACATTGAAAGCATCCTTGGCTGCCCAGTATGTGATCTATGACCGGGTAATGCTGGATGTGGTGGAGGATGCTTACAGCAACCGTCGCTCTGTGGAAATCCAGACTCAGCAGTGGGGCGGTCCGATTCGTTTGGAAGAGCGGCTGGATACGCTGCACATGGAGCATCGGGCTGATGTTACCGGCATTAAAGCGGTGGATATTTGCTGGCTGCCGGAACATCCCGTGTGCAGGCAAAATGCAGGCTTGGCGGAGATAACCGTTCCCGGGCAGTATCAGATGCTTTACTATGATACCGACGGAAATCTGCAAAGCATGGTAAGCCGCAGCGAAACGGTGTGGCAGATTTCGTCTGCCCCGGAAAATATCATTCATGCCTATCTGCAGCCGGATATGCAGGTACAGGCGCAGTTTGGCGCCGACAGCGTGACCCTAAGCGGAAGCGTGGCTCTGGAAACCGCTGTATTTTCAAATGATGGGCTGCAGATGGTCAGCGGAATGGATATTGGAGAGATTGTGGAAGCAGATGATAACAGACCATCGCTGATCGTAAGACGCAGCGATAATGCAAGCCTTTGGGAAATCGCGAAAGAATGTGGCTCTACGGTAGATGCCATTTGCAAAGCCAATCAAATAGATGCTGAGCCGGAAAAATCTCGTTTGCTCTTGATTCCGGTAAGCTGACAGAAAACGCCGCCCCGGGGGAGAGCCGG
>JAZQHM010000059.1:0-4704 GCA_045540575.1 Faecousia sp.
TATATGTTTCTTCACCAACGACTTCCGTAAATGTGACCTTTTCTACATTATTCTCAAAGGAAACTTCTTCTCTCAAATTTGAAAATGCAATAATACTTATAACGAAAATAATAACAGATACGATAACAAACGCGATAAAGAAAATGCCCAAGGCCTTTAATATCCTTATTACAGTGCCTGCCAGCCGTTCAGTATTGCTTACCTTTTCATAGATGACACCCTTAGTATCATTACCGGTCAGCTCGTCCAGACTGATGTTAAAGATCTGCGACAGAATTTGCGCTTGCTTGATGTCGGGCGCTGTTTCACCAAGCTCCCATTTTGAAATTGTTTGCCTCGATACACCGACCTTTTCGGCAAGCTGCTCCTGAGAGAGGTTTGCTTTCTTTCTTAATTCATAGATCTGTTTTCCAAGTTCCATGAAATCAACTCCTTTCGCAATAAATTCTATCATTGCAAGGCTGAAAACTCTACCAATTTGGCTTGGAAATGCCGCCCGTTTTCTTAACATTATCAGTTTTATGGTATCAGTCGCAATTATGCGTAAACAAAGTCATGCCCTCGCTCCGTTACGGAACGAGGGCGTTCATTAATGGATATAGAATTTAATAATCGCTTTTGCCCAGCCAAGCCAAGCCGGGATATTGCCGTCAAGCCACTCAACAACCTTTGGTATGTCTGCCGTGGTAAGATCTCCGATGTGGCTATAAGCATTTCCGTCTGCCACGGTTTGACCGATAGCAATCATAGCGTGGGCATGGTCACCAACGGCGATATATTTACCGATAGCAAGCGCACCGGATGAGAAGTAGCCAACCGAGAGCGCACCGAAGGATATAAGTCCTACGCTGATTGCTCCTGCCGCAAATAAGCCGAGAGCAATCGAACCTACTGCAAGAAGTCCGGCTGAGAACAAACCTGCAGAAATCAAGCCAAGCGATAATAGACCAATGGAAACGACTCCAAGAGAAAGCAGACCGACCGAGATAATACCTCGTGATATCAGGCCGAGCGAGAACACCCCACGCGCCTTAAGTCCTATTGCAAAGAATCCGTGTGCGTTTTTGCCGATATGATAAAGGGGCATACCGAAGATCATCTTCTTGCTCTTGTGTTCACGGAACTGCTTTTTGAATCCCGTCCAGATGCTCTCTTTTTCAGTAGGCTGCAGTCCTTGTTTTTCGGTGATATCTTCCTTCAAAAGATAGTCCATTGAACACTCAAAGAGTTTTCCAAGCTCTATCAATTTTTCAGTTTCGGGATATGCGATATCTGACTCCCATTTACTGATGGACTGCCGAGAAACACCAAGGATTTCGGCAAGTTGCTCTTGTGTGTAGTTATACTCTTTTCTGAGTTTTGATAGCTTTTCGCCAAGTGTCATAATCATTTCTCCCTATGTTTTTTAACGCAGCGTTGCCCCAATTATAGAACACTTGGCAAAACCATACCACCAATTCGCCGTTTCTAAATGTAAACTTCAGGTTGCATTGTCCATTTTATCGTTTGTATTCAAATAAACGATAAAGCTTTTTCGAGAATCCACCGGCATAGAGTTTCGCAAAAATGAACTTCTCAATGCACCACTCTCCGTTATTACAACGGTATCAGACTGGCAACAATCAGTGCTGTACAGCCTACAACCAATAAGATCATGCCAACATTCCCATAAACAGTCATAAAGCGGTCATCCTTGGGCAGCTCTAGCTCTGCGGGCGCAAAGGATACTTTGCGCTTATTGATACACAGCAGGACAAGACCGGTAATAGCAAGTCCGATCAGCACCAGCACATAGGCACCGAAACCAATCAGCCACGGCATGATGGATTCCAATGCGGCCATATCCAGCGTTTCCATGGTACCCAGAACAGCGATTTTCTCCAGGAAGAACGGTCCAGCCACGCTGCCAATGAAGTTGATTAGCATATGAAGACTGATGCTGTACCGAAGCTTTCCGGTTTTCAGATACACATAGCCAAAGACAAGGCCCAATGCAAAGGCATAGAAAAGCTGAGACAGATTTCCGTGGAACAGACCGAACATCAGTGCAGAAGTAATGACCGCCAGTTTTTCTCCGTAGACATGCATACGGTCAATCAGCTGCTTGCGGAAGATATACTCTTCAATCACAGGTGCCAGGATGACCATAAACAGCACTTTGGGAAGCAGTGCATTGTCCGTGGCATAGCCCAGAATCGGGTTGCCTGCGGAGATTCCGGGCAGGAGCTGCAGCAGCGCCGTGATGATCGTACCCAGAATGTTACCTGCATACATCATGAAGATGCAGATAATGGCGGAAACCAGATATCTAACCGGTTTCAGATCGTGCTTTTCCAGAGGCTTTACGGGAACCTTGCGCAGAAGCAGCAGACCAACGGGAACGGCAATCAGGTAAAGCGGCGCAAAGGTGAGCAGCCACATTCCCCAGGAATTTTCCAGCCACTGAGGCCAGACATTGTTTGCCACACCCATTGCAAGGATCTGCACAGCAGTACCCAAACCCAGAATGACAAAGGCACTCAGGCCAAGTCTTGAGAAATGCTTTTTAGTTTCCTTCAGATCGCCTGCAAAGGCTCTTTCCGGAGCATATTTCTTTCCGTCCTTCGGTTCCAGGAACAGAGGGGTCAGGAAGAAGAATACCAGACCTAAGAGGATGTTCACAACGGTACATCCAATCGCCGCCAGCGCTGTTTGTTCAAAGACAAGGCCGATTGCCATGATTGCGATATCCGGCAGCAAACCGAAGTAGATAAACAGGATCTGAACCAACTGTTTGATCGTTTTACCTGCGGATACCGGAACAGACAACCCAATAAACGCGCCAACAGTGGTTGCGAAGAAATCAACAGAAACGATTAGCGGAATCCATGCGAAAGCGATCAGCAGGTTCTCTCCCAATAGAAGTGTTGCAACGATCACCGCAGGCAGCAGGTCCAGGAAGCAATTTGCCGTGCCACCCATCAGCGACCAAAACAGTTTGTGCCAGGTACTTTCCGGAATCAGCAGGAAATGTTCCATCTGGGTATCCTGCTCCAGAGGATTACCCATGGCACGGAAGAAGGTAAGCACGCCTAAAGTCAGCATAACCGGGATCAGACCATCCGCCTGGATCACAAAGCGGCACAGGACAGATACACCGACTGCTGCCACCAAGTAAGTTTCGGAGGTTTTTGTAAAAATGCCAAGATGGGCAAACCGGAATCGATTGTACATGGCTTTATGGAAGAACACATTTGCGCCGAAGCCATGCCGCATACCATCTCGCCGCAGCTTATCGCTGCGATCCTTCTTGCGGCGGATGATAGTTACACCGCCCTTATCTGACTGGGCAGCAGCAAGCAATTCTGCCGTTTCCTCGGATTTCGCCATGGCATCCTCGTAAAAGTCAGCTTTCACATGCCAAATGATATAAGTAAGCAGAACACCGCCCAGAGCGATAGCTGCAAAACTCATCAGCAGACCTGCGATATTACCTTCCATGGCAAACATGCAGAATCCCTTCAGCCAACCCCACAGGGGGATGTAGCGGGAAACAGAACCATTGAAGAAACCAACGGCTGCTACCAAATAGTTGTCTCCGCTTGTCTTCCAGTACATCAGGTATGCACCTGCGATCACAAGCAGGAACGCATAAATGCCGTTACGAAGGTGGTTTTTAAGTTTTACATGGGTGGAACAGACTGTGTACAAAAAGATCTGCAACAGTTTGCCGACCACAATCGTCAGGCACCATGTAGCAATCATAGCCAGTGCCACCCAAATGCTTAAGCCCATGTTAAAAACCAAATTCGGCAGTTGGAACAGCAGATATACACTAGCCAGAATGCTGGTACCCAACTGCGTCATCAGCCGAAACAGAAGAACAGACTGGGGTTTCATAGGAGAAGCAAACAGGAGGTTGACATCGGCGGGTAAAAAGATCCGGCTTCCGTTTTTATCGGCACCGATTGCTTCAAAAGCAAAAACAATCAGAATCACACCGCCCACGATCAGCTCGACCAAATCTTTCGATTCGATACCAAGCTTTTCCGCAAGACCGGGTTCTTCTTCCTCAATCACTTCGCTTTCCACGATTTCCTCGTCCCCGCCTGCGGCATCTTCCAGCATGGCAGCACCGATGCCGATGAAACCGCCGATTGCCATGCAGATGACAAGAAAAATCAGAACCCAGGTTTTAAACAGCTTGCGCAGCTGATTCACAACGGAATGCCACGCGTAATAACCAAATAACCGCATAGCATCAGCCTCCCTGGGATGCGGAATCCTCAGTATGAGACATAGCGTCCCGGCCGATGCCTTCTGTTACATCGAAGAACAGCTGTTCCAGAGTTCTCCCGTCCTGTTCCAGCTCTTCACGGGTCAGATTAGCGCGGATCTGGCCGTCCTGCATAATGATAGTACGGTCCCAAAGCATATCCACACTGTCAATGATATGGGTACTGACAAGCAGCGTCTTGCCCTCGTTGCGCATCTGCTCAATGATGCTTTTCAACTGCTTAATGGCATGCGGATCCAGGCCAATCATAGGCTCATCGAGCAGCAGCATTTTGGGTTCGGGGAGCAGTCCAAGGCAGATATTCAGCTTCTGCTGCATACCTTTGGAAAGCTCATCACCAAATTTCTTGCGCTTGTCGTTCAGTTCAAAGCGGTCAAATAGTTCATCCACCCGTTGTTTATAATCTGTCAGCCGGTAAGCACGGGCCA
>JAZQHM010000060.1:0-15480 GCA_045540575.1 Faecousia sp.
GCCGAATGGACAATTGAAAATGGACAATGGACAATTATGGTGTCCGCTTTGCGGACTTATTTCAATCATTTGCGTATGCAAATACCTCTAATTGACAATTGTCAATTGTCAACTGTCAATTTGCTCGTCAGAGCGCCAAACAGAAATTTGACGCACAGACGCGTTTTCTGTAGATGCAGGAAACTTTTTCTTGCAATTCGTCGCAGGAAGAGGTATACTTTTATTTGGTGAGTCGTCACGGTGCGGCTCCGGAAAATATATTGGAGGAGAAAAAAATGAATCTGATCTACGGCATTAAAGACAAGCCCAAGTTCGCCCAGATGCTGCTGTTCGCTTTGCAGCAGGTTTTGGCAATTCTCGCAGCTACCATCGCTGTTCCCGCTATCGTTGGCAACGGCATGAGTGCTTCTGCAGCCCTGTTCGGCGCAGGCGTTGGCACCATCGTGTACCAGCTGTTCACTAAGTTCAAGAGCCCCGTGTTCCTGGGTTCTTCCTTCGCATTCATCGGCTCCATGCTCGCAGCCTTTGCCGGTGCGGTTTCCGCTTCCGCTGGCTTTGCAGGCATCATTCTTGGCGCTGTGTTTGCCGGTCTTGTGTATGTTATCATCGCTCTCGTTGTTAAGCTGGTTGGCGTTAACTGGATCAATAAGCTGATGCCTCCCGTTGTTATCGGACCCACTGTTGCGCTGATCGGTCTTTCTCTGGCTGGCGCTGCTATTAAGGATGTTTTCTCCTACGGCCCTCAGGATGCCAATGGCTCCTTCATCATGAGTGCTCCCGCATGGGCATCTCTGGTTTGCGCAATGGTCACTTTGCTGGTGGTCGTCATCACTTCCACCTACGGCAAGAAGATGCTCAAGCTGATCCCCTTCATCATCGGCATTCTGGCTGGCTATATTGCCGGTGTGATCTTCACTCTTTGCGGCATTCCCGTTGTTGATTTCTCCCTGTTCCAGGATATGAAGATCTTTGCTGTTCCCGAGTTCACCTTCCTGGAGGCTCTGAAGGGCGTTAAGGAGATCAACGGCTCTTACATTGCAACCGTAGCGGTTGCTTATGTTCCCGTGGCATTTGTTGTGTTCGCAGAGCACATCGCTGACCACAAGAACCTTTCCACCATCATCGGCACCGACCTGCTGGAAGAGCCTGGTCTGCACCGCACCCTGCTGGGTGACGGCATTGGCTCCATCGCCGGCGCATTCTTCGGCGGCTGCCCCAACACCACCTACGGCGAGTCTGTCGGCTGTGTTGCCATTACCCGCAATGCTTCTGTTGTGACCATCACCACCGCTGCCATCATGTGCCTGGTGATTTCTTTCTTCGGACCCTTTGTGGCATTCCTGGATTCCATTCCCGGCTGTGTCATGGGCGGTGTCTGCGTCACTCTGTACGGCTTCATCGCTTGCTCCGGTCTGAAGATGATCCAGAAGGTTGACCTGAACCAGAACAAGAATCTGTTCGTGGTCGCTTCCATTCTGATCCCCGGCATCGGCGGCATGGCTATGGCTATCGGCAAGGTCACTCTGACCACCACTGCCTGCGCTCTGATTTTGGGCATCATTGTCAACGCTCTGCTGTCCAAGGCTAAGGAAGAGTAATTTTTAAATTATGCAAGGCGCACCGAAAGGTGCGCCTTGTTTTTTATAGCAATGTCCACCAGGTCAGCGCCTGGCTTTCTTCCATGGCTGCTGCCATTTGGGATAGCTGCATGCACAGCGCCGCAAATTCTCCCTGCCAGTTTAGCCGGACATAGATTTCCACTTGGGAAAACAGCGCGTCCATTTCCTCCAACGGTGCGTGATCGGCAACTGCGGCGGTAAGATTTCGGTATTTGTCCCAGCGCTGTCGGGCATCTGCTGCAGATGTGCAAGCGCGCTCCCAGTTTCCTGCCAGCGTCTGCTCCGATGCCTCCTCCAAAACCGCTGCCAAAGGCGCGTGGACGCGGTGGAAGGAATATGTCAACAGACAGCCGGCAACCAAAAAGACCAGCAAAAGACTGACCCCAAGCCATATCCGCTTCATGCGTTTGCCTCCTTTTCGATCCATAGCACCTTGCCGGTCCCGTCGACTGTCAGCAGCCAGGTGGCATCGATCGTTGTGTTGTATTCCCGCAAAGTGCGGCGCAGCCAGCGTTCATTCTTGCCGGAAAGCAGCAGATTTTCCCGGTAAAAATAGCCGTCTGCGATGATGGTATAAGGAAGTGACTGCTTTTTTGCCTCAATGCCCGCCTCCATAGCGCTGGCAGGTCGGAATTTGGGAAAGGGAAACACAGAAAGATTTCCGTTGGTTTCCAAAATTGCATACTGAACATTGCTGATGTCCAGCACATCCTTTTCCCGCAGCAGTTCTGTCAGTTCGTCAAGGGTCACCCGGGTGCTGCGAAGATTTTTTTGCAGAATGCAGCCGTTTTCAATAAGAATTACCGGTTTTCCGCACAAAAGGCGGCGCAGCTTTACGGAGCGCATGCTAAGCCCCGACAGCACCAGCTCCACCCCCAGCACCGTGACGATGGGCACGATACCGGAATACAGCGGAATGCCGCCGTCCTGCATGGGGATGGCGGCAAGATTTGCCACCAGCATGGTCACAACAAATTCCGCAGGCTCCATCTGACCGATCTGCCGCTTGCCCATAAGTCGAATCACGGCGATTAGCACCAAGTACAGCAAGATGGTGCGAATGTAGGATAAAATCAAAAAAGCGCCCCCTTTCGGCGATGTTAGTGTTTGCCGAAAAGGGAAAAATATGCAAACAGCCAACTTCCGGCGGTTTTTGAAAACACACCACTTTACATTGGGCACATTTTGCGGTAGAATACAAAAAAAGGAGGTATGTACCATGGAAGATACACGCGAAGAACTGGAGCGGCTGGAGCAGGAGCTTTTGGCTGAAGAAGAGCAGGGTGCAGAGGAGCTCACCGAGGTGGACGAGCAGCTGCTGGACGAACTGATTCAGGAGATCCAGTCAGAACCGATTGCGGATGATGTCCTTTTGGATGACGCGCTGCTGGAGGAGACCCTTCCGGAGGATGCGACCCCGGCATTTGAGGATCCGGATGAGATCCATGAGCCGGATGAGCTGATTTACAGCAATTTTGCTAACGATTACGGCAAGGACATGCTGGATGAAGAGGCAGAGGCACAGGAGAAAAAGGAAGCAGAGGATAGATTGCATATCATCTTGATGATCACCGCCTCCGTCCTTTCTCTGGGCATCATTGGTCTTTTGATCTATTGGTTGGTGGCATTTTTCTGATATGGAGCAGGTAGTCGGACGCTTTGCGCCAACGCCCTCGGGCAGAATGCATTTGGGAAATGTGTTCGCCGGACTGCTGGCATGGCTTTCTGCAAAAAGCCGTGGCGGCGAAATGGTGCTGCGGATGGAAGACCTGGATACAATGCGCACCAGCAGCGAATTTGCGGAAGTTTTGCGCTCTGATCTGCTGTGGCTGGGGCTTGCCTGGGATCGGGAGACCGAGCCCCAAAGTAAGCGAAGCACCGTTTATGACGAATATTTTGCGCTTTTGAAGGAAAAAGAGCTGCTTTACCCCTGCTACTGTACCCGCAGCCAGCTGCACAGCGTCAATGCTCCTCATTTGTCGGACGGAACATATGTATATCCCGGCACTTGCCGGAATCTGCAGCAGCCTCCGGCAGACAGGCTGCCTTCCTGGCGGGTGAAAGTGCCGGATCGCGTTTGGGATTTGACAGACAAGGTGCAAGGCGCGTACAGCGAGAACCTTTCCACAGATTGTGGTGATTTCGTGGTTCGCCGGGCAGACGGCGTGTATGTGTATCAGCTGGCGGTGACGGTGGATGACGGAGAAGCCGGTGTTACGGAAGTGGTGCGGGGTATGGATTTACTGAGCTCTGCGCCCCGGCAGATGTATCTGCAGGAGCTTTTCGGTTTTCAGCATCCCGAGTATGCCCATGTGCCTATGCTCCTTGCCCCCGACGGGCGGCGCTTAAGCAAACGGGATAAGGATTTGGATTTGGGTGTGCTGCGGCAGAACATGTCGGCGGAAACCCTCATTGGTCAGCTTGCCTTTGCCGCAGGGCTCATCGAAAAGCCGGAAGCGGTGTCTGCGAAGGAGCTTGCTGCCGTTTTTAGCTGGGAGAAAGTTCGAAAAACGGATATTATTCTGTCGATTTAGGGGCAAAATCAATCCAATATTTGCAAAATTCAATAAAAAACCACAGCCGCTATTGCGATTTCCAGCAATGGCGGCTATAATTTAGATATAACAAAACGAAGGAGGCCCCTGTTATGACAAAGAAACCGGTTCTGGTGGTTATGGCCGCTGGTATGGGCAGCCGCTACGGCGGATTGAAGCAGATCGATCCCGTTGGAAGCTGCGGCGAGGCAATTTTGGACTACTCTCTGTTCGATGCTCATGAGGCAGGCTTTGAAACCGCTGTTATCATTATTAAGGAAGCAATTCGCAAGGACTTTATGGACACCGTAGGCAAGCGCCTGGAAAAGTGCCCCATGGAGATCCGCTATGCCTATCAGGAGCAGGATAAAATGCTGCCCGCCGGCGTAACCGTTCCGGAAGTTCGGGGCGCAAAGCCCTGGGGCACCGGTCATGCGGTGCTGTGCGCCACGGAGGAGATCGACGGCGCACCCTTTGCGGTCATCAATGCTGACGATTACTACGGAAAGTCCGCCTATAAGACCATGTTTGACTATCTCAACGGTCTGCAGGATACGGATAAGGCAGAATTCTGTATGGTGGGCTATCTGCTGGGCAACACCGTTACCGATCACGGCAGCGTGGCCCGGGGCGTGTGCGATGTCAACGAGGAAGGTTATCTTACCAACATTGTGGAGCGGCTGAAGATCGAAAAGTACGAAGGCGGCATCCACTTCACGGAAGACGGCGAAACCTATGAGGATCTGACGGCAGATACCCTGGTTTCCATGAATATGTTCGGCTTTACCCCCAGCCTGCTGACGGCTTTGGCAGAGAGCTTCCCGGAGTTCCTTTCTAAGGAAGTGCCGGAGAATCCTGCCAAGAAGGAGTATCTGCTGCCCACTATCGTCAACAATATGCTCCATGCCGGCAAAGCACGGCTGAAGGTTTTGTCCTCTGCCGACCGTTGGTACGGTGTTACCTACGCGGCGGATAAGCCCCAGGTCGTGGCTGCGCTGAAGGAAAAGACGGAAGCGGGACTGTACCCCGACGGTCTTTGGAAGTAAAAAATGCAAACCCCGCCGAAAGGCGGGGTTTTTGTTGTATTGGGTGACAAAATATGCTATAATGTGCCCATAGTAAATTTTGGAGGTGTTTTCCTTGGAATTTAGTGTAAATCATCCCATACTTTTTGTGCTGGCAGGCATTTTGATTGCTGTGGTGCTGGCGCAATCTGTCTATTTCCTTGTTAAGGCATGGAGACGGGCAAAGGCGCTTGGCATGGATATGACCAAGGTCAAAAAGACCGTCAAAACTGCTGCCATTTTCACCATTGCTCCGGCAGTTGCCATCGTCATCAGCGTGATGACTCTGAGTCAGACCCTGGGTCTGCCGCTGCCCTGGCTGCGGCTGAGCGTGGTTGGCTCTATGAGCTATGAAACCGTGGCAGCCAGCAATGCCTTGGAAGCGATGGGTCAGTCCCTCGGCTCCGGTGTTGCGTTAACTGCGCAGCAGTTTGTCAATGTGCTGCTGGTTATGACCATTTCCATTATGCTGGGCATTTGGCTGGTGCCGGTCATCGGCAGGAAGCTGCAAAACGGCATGGTAAATTTGGGCAAGCGGGACGCAAAATGGGCGGATACCTTCTCCAATGCACTGTTTATCGGCATGATCGCTGCGTTTTTAGGCTATGTTTTCTGCGATGTGTACCGGCTTTGGACACCGGAAGCCCGCTTTATCACCGAAACCGTCATGGAAAACGGCGCAGAGGTGGAAAAGAAGATCCCTGTTTCTGCCACCTCCGGTCTTGTTCCCGTTTGCGTCATGCTGGTGTCTGCTATTGTAATGGTGATCTGCGGTCTTTTAATGCGCAAGCCTAAGCTGAAGTGGCTCAGCGAGTACGCGCTGCCCATTTCTCTGGTGGTGGGCATGGCAGCAGCCATTCCCATTTCCGCATGGCTGGGCTAAGGAGGTAGCGAGATGAAAAAGAACATGAGCTATATGGACTCCGTACATCGCGACGGACGGATCTGGAATCTTAGCGTTATGATGTTGCTGCTGGCTTTTCCCATAACGGTTGCTGTTTTGTTTGGCGTCAGCCCCGATTGGAAGGCGCTGGGCTTGGGTCTTGTGGCAACTGCGCCTATGTACTGGGCGGTGGGTGCTATCGAAACCGTTACCTTTGTGCCCATGCTGGGTGCGGGCGGTTCTTACTTAAGCTTTGTTACCGGCAACATTTCCAACTTGAAGCTGCCTTGCGCGCTGAACGCGCTGGAGCAGAACGAGGTCAGTGCCAATTCTGAGGAGGGCGAGGTCATTTCTACCATCGCTATCGCCACTTCCAGCATTGTGACCACTGTGATTATCGTTGTGGGTGTGATTCTCATTGCACCTCTGACCCCCATTCTTAGCGCGCCCGTGCTGCAGCCTGCCTTTGAGCAGATCCTGCCGGCACTGTTTGGCGGTCTGGGTGTGGCATTTGTCAGCAAGAACTGGAAGCTGGCGCTGGCACCCATTGCGCTGATGCTGGTGCTGTTTATCTTTGTTCCTGCGCTGGATTCCGGCATGGTGGGCATCATGGTGCCGGTGAGCGCGCTGTTCACCATCGGTGTGGGCAGAATTCTGTATAAAAGAGGTGTGCTGTAATGGGTTATGCCATTTTGGGACTGATCGTGGCGTTTTTTGCGGTGGTGCTGATCCGCACGGCTATGTTTACTCCTAAGCCTCAGCCGCCGATTAGCGATGAAAATGTGGATTTCGACCGGGAAAAGACGGTTTCTGCCTTGGCAGAGCTGGTAAAATGCCGCACGATCTCCTATAACGATAAGTCCATGGAAGATGACGGGGAGTTTCAAAAACTCATCAATCTGCTGCCCCAGCTGTATCCCAATGTGATGGGCAGATGCGAGTTTGCCCAGCTGCCCGACCGGGCGCTGCTTTTCAAGTGGCGGGGTAAGTCCGAGGCTGCGCCCAGCGTCATGATGGCGCACTACGATGTGGTGCCCGTCAATGAAGAGGGCTGGGAAAAGCCGCCTTTTGACGCAATCATCGAGGACGGCATTATGTGGGGTCGCGGCACGCTGGATACCAAGGTCACCTTTAACGGCGTGCTGTCTGCTGCCGACCATTTGATTTCCAAGGGCTTTGTGCCGGAAAACGATGTGTATTTCGCCTTCTCCGGCGGGGAAGAGGTCAACGGCAAGGGTGCGCCCAATATCGTTAAGTGGTTTTTTGACAACGGCATTCAGCCGGCACTGGTGGTGGACGAAGGCGGCGCTGTGGTGGAAAATGTGTTCCCCGGTGTGAAGCAGCCCTGCGGTCTGATCGGCATTGCAGAAAAGGGCATGATCAACGCCCAGTTCAAAACCGCGTCCAACGGCGGTCATGCCTCTGCGCCCAAGTCCCATACGCCGGTGGGTGTGTTGTCGGCAGCCTGCAAGCGGCTGGAAGACCACCCCTTTAAGGCACATATTGCCGGTCCTGCGGCGAAGATGTTTGATACCTTAGGTCGCTATTCTACCTTCCTTTATAAGATGATTTTCGCCAATATGTGGTGCTTCGGATGGGTCATCGACCTGCTGGGCAAGCTCTCCGGCGGCGAAATGAATGCCCTGGTGCGCACCACCGTGGCGTTTACCCAGATGGAGGGCAGCTCCGCCCGGAATGTGATCCCCGTAGAGGCGAAGATGGTTGCCAATATGCGCCTGAATCCCCACGACAGCGTGGAAAGCGCCCTTGCATACCTGCGCAAAACAGTGAAAAACGAGCAGGTTGAGGTCTCCGCACTGGAGTCCTTCGAGCCCAGCCCGGTGTCCGAAACGGATTGTCCTGCATGGGATAAGGTTTCTGCCGCCGTTGCGGAAACTTGGCCCGGCTGCATCGTTGCGCCTTACTTAATGGTGCAGTGCTCCGATTCCCGCCATTATCGGGATCTCAGTAACCATGTATACCGCTTTTCTGCCATGGCGCTGACATCGCAGGAGCGCGCCACCATCCACGGCAATAACGAGCGCATTCGCGTGGAAGCCATTTCCCGCGCAGTGGAATTTTATATCCGCCTGATGAAGAAATGCTAAGGTGAAAGCCTCCCCGTTGGGGAGGCTTTACTTTTGCCGCAAAATCTGCTATTCTAAACAGCGTGGAGGTGAGGGCATGAAAGTGAAAAAACTGGCGCTGCTGGGACTTTTGACGGCAATCGCCCTCATCATTTTTACGGTGGAGGCGCAGCTTCCCCCCATCGTGCCGATCCCCGGTGTGAAGCTGGGTCTTGCCAATATCATTACGGTGTTCGCCGTTTTTGCCATCGGGGCAAAGGAAGGCTTCGCGGTGCTTGCCTGCCGGATTTTTCTGGGGGCTGTGTTTGCCGGGAATTTCAGCACCATTTTCTATTCCGGTGCCGGCGGTCTTTGCGCCATTGCTGCCACCATCGGCTTAAAACGAATTTTGACCGTGAAGCAGATCTGGGTGGCGGGCTGCATCGGCGCGGTTGCCCATTCTGCTGGGCAAATGGCGGCAGCGGTGGTCATTTCCGGAACACCGGGACTTGTGATTTATCTGCCGGTGCTGGTTGTCATCAGCATTTTGACCGGCTTTTTGACGGGGCTCATCGCCCAAACCATATTGAATCGGGGAGATAAACTGTGGAAAACTATTTTCAGATGAATATGGATAAGCGCCGTATCGATGCCATTTCCAATTTGGGACTTGCCCATATCGGCGACGGCGTATATGAGCTGATGTGCAGAAGCTATCTTTGCGCCATGGGCGATCATACGGTGAAAAATCTGCACCGGGACAGCGTTGCGCTGGTAAAAGCGCCTACCCAGGCGCGGTTTGCGGAAAAATTGCTGCCCCATCTTACCGAGGAGGAGCAAAGCTACTACCGCCGGGGCAAAAATGCCCATTCTCATGCTGCGCCCAAGTCGGCGACCAAGCAGGAGTATGCCATGGCAACGGGGCTGGAGACCCTTTTTGGCGCGCTGTATCTGGCGGGAAAGCTTGAGCGGCTCAATGAACTCTTTGCGATCATAATGGAGGCCGAAGATGGCATTTGATGCGTTTTATATGTCCTGCGTGCTGGAGGAGATCCGCAGCTTAGAGGATGCAAAAATTGAAAAGATCTACCAGCCCAGCCGGGACACGGTGATTTTGCTCCTGAAGCGCCGGGAGGGCAGAGCGAGGCTCCTGCTGGCAGCCAATCCTGCCGCACCCCGGCTGCATCTGACCACGGCAAATCCGGAAAACCCGCCGGAGCCGCCTATGTTTTGCATGCTGCTGCGCAAGCATCTGATGAGCGGACGGCTGACGAAGGTTTCTCAGCTTCCTATGGAGCGCTGCGCGGTGTTCCATTTTGACTGCATTGACGAGCTTGGCGACCGGGTGGAAAAGCGGCTGGTGGCGGAGCTTATGGGCAGAACCTGCAATCTGTACCTTTTAAGCCCCGACGGGCGGATTTTGGACTGCCTGCGGCGCGTGGGCTTGGACGAAACCACCAAACGACCGGCGCTGCCGGGTATGTACTACCAGAATCCGGAGCCCATCAATAAGTCAGACCCTGCCGATGAAGAAAGTTATGTAAACCTATTAGAAAAACCCGGCGCAGATATTTTAGCTGATCGGTTGATGGATGAGTTAGGCGGTCTTTCTCCCTTGGTTTGCCGGGAAGCGGCGCTTTTTGCTGCCGGCAGTACCGATGCGCGGGTCAGTGGCTGCGATATAAGTGCTGTTACGGAAAAGCTGCGGGCATTCTTCGGAGAATATATGCGCCGCCCCGTGCCCTCTTACTTCGCCCAAGCCGACGGCACGCCCAAGCAATTTGCCTTCTGCCCCATACGGCAGTATGGCGAAAGTCGGGAAGCGGACAGCTTTTCCGCCCTTTTGGATATGTACTACACCCTGCGCGACCGCACCGATGCCATTCGGCAGAAGGGGCAGGGTCTTCGCAAAACGGTGCAAAATCTTGTTACCCGCCTGACCCGCAAGATCGCCCTGCAGGAAAAGGAGCTGGAGCAGTCCAAGGACAGAGAGCGCCTTCGCCAGCAGGGCGACATCGTCACCGCAAATCTGCACCGCATCACAAAGGGGCAGACGGTTTTGCAGGCGGAAGATTTTTATGATGAGCAAATGTCGGTCATCGACATTGCCATTTCTCCCATTTTGTCTCCCCAGCAGAACGCGGCGAAGTTTTACAAGGACTACACCCGCATGAAAAATGCGGAAAAAGAGCTGACACGGCAGCTTTCCATCGGTAAAGAGGAGCTTTCCTACCTGCAGAGCGTGCTGGATGAATTAAACCGCGCCCAAAGCGAGCAGGAGCTGGAGGAGATCCGGCAGGAGCTGCATGGCGGCGGCTATGTGAAAACAGACTCCGGCAAACGGAAAATGAAGCAGGCGAAAACCGCCCCGATGCGGTTTGAATCTACGGATGGATTCCCCATTTTTGTAGGCAGAAATAATCGGCAGAATGAGGAACTGACCTTCAAAATGGCGCGAAAGGACGATATTTGGCTTCATGCCTCCAAGGTTCACGGCAGCCATGTGATCATCGCCTGCGCAGGACAGCCGGTGCCCGACGATACGATCTCTCAGGCGGCGCAGCTGGCGGCGCATTATGCTGAGACTGCCGGCGGACAGAACATTCCCGTGGATGTGACACCGGTCAAGCAGGTAAAAAAGACACCTGCCGGAAAGCCCGGCATGGTGATTTATCATTCGTATCGCACGGTGATTGTAAATCCCTATCCCGACATCGTGGTGGATGAACTGAACGCCGAAAAGAAATAAAAAAGAGGAGGGCGGGCAATGAAAAAGTGGATAGCCATTTTCTTGGCAGCGCTGCTGCTTTGGGGCTGTGCCCGCACTCCGGAGCCCACCGAGCCTACGCAACCACCCACCGACCCGCCGCCCACGCTGCCGCAAAGCCCCTATACTGCCCAGGATTACCGCTACGAAGGCGATTTTTTGACCTGCACAGCGGGAGAAACGGTGCTGGGTGTGGATGTTTCTTCCTACAATGAGGAAATCGATTGGCAAGCGGTTGCGGCGTCCGGTATCAAATTCGCATTTGTCCGTCTGGGTAGCCGTGGCTATGAAGGCGGTCTGCTGCGTATGGATAGCTATGCAAGAGCCAATTTGGCTGCCGCCCAAGAGGCGGGGCTGTTGGTTGGCGCCTACTTTTTCTCTCAAGCCGTTTCTGTTGGAGAGGCAAAGCGGGAAGCTATGTTTGCGCTGCGGGTGCTGGATGGATTCCGGCTGGATCTTCCCTTGGTCTATGACTGGGAGTATGTAAATGATACTGCCCGCACGGCAAATATGGAGCCCCGGCTGCTGACGGATTGCACCCTGGCTTTTTGTCAGGCGGTGGAAAAAGCCGGCTACGACGCTATGATCTATTTTAACAAGTATCAAGCGGAAAAGCTGCTGTACTTAAAGGAACTGGAAGCGTATCCCTGGTGGCTTGCCATGTATGATCTTTCCATGGAATCGCCCTGCAAGGTGGATCTGTGGCAGTATACGGCAAGCGGCAGCGTGCCCGGAATTGCCGGCAAAGCGGATGTGAATCTGATGTTTACCGAATGGGGCTTGGGACAGGCGGTTTTTGGAAAAACGGAATAAAAAAAGAGCGCAGTTGCGCTCTTTTTACTTGGAAGACAGGAAGGTTTCCAGATTGACGGTGTGATTGTACTTTACGGATGCTTTTCTGTCCTTTTCGATGATGACTCTCGAAAGGTCGATGTTGTTGAGGGCGGCGATGGCGACGATGTAGTGGATCATGTCCGCCAATTCGATGCCTAGCTGCTCTTCAAGGTCAGCTTCGTCGGAGCTTTTCCGTCCGGCGCGCTTATTCAGCACTTCTGCCACCTCGCCGATCTCTTCCACCAGCTTCATGAACATACTTTGCTCCGTTGCCCAGCCGCTGTACCGGTCGGAAAGATAGGCTTGCAAATCGTCGATTGTGATCTTCATTTGGAGGCCTCCTTTGCGGGTTTTTTACAAATCAGAAAAAGAATGAGTGCGGAGGCAAACAAAGAAAAGCCAGCGTACAGTAAGTAGGGAAGATCCAGCACCCTTTCCCAAAAAGAAGAAAATCCGGCAGAAAAGCAATCGAATAGAATCTCCATGGCATTGCATATGACAAAACCTGCAAATGCAATCAAAAATATTTCGAGGAACAAGAGAATGAAGGATTTCATAGTTTGATCTCCTTTGCGTTTTTTACAGCATAGCATAAAATAGCGGTTTTGGCAATGATTGAAAGAAGATAGACGAATGTCAACAGGCATACTGCCTGCCACCATCCGCCTATGGGTGGATAATGGGATTCGTTTGCATTTTCGCCGATAGCGAAAATTATTGTTTCGCTCGGTCCAGCCCTCGCGAGCAGCGCTCATCCGCGCTGCATTTAGACCATTCGAATCCCATTCACTTCAGAAAAAAAGAGAAGACCTTTTGGTCTTCTCTTCTTTTTCTGGGGTGGATAATGGGATTCGAACCCACGACCTTCAGAGCCACAATCTGACGCGCTAACCAACTGTGCTATATCCACCATATTTACTTAATTCTGTTGCGAGGTACGCCAGAAGGGACTCGTTTAATCAAGGAGTCGCTCGGTCCAGCCCTCGCGAGCAACGCTCATCCGCGTTGCATTTAAATTGTTCGAGTCCTAGGTAAGATCTACCGCAACGAACTGCGGTGGATCTTTCGTAAGACGGGCAGTTTAATTGGCACGCCAGAAGGGACTCGAACCCCTGACCTACTGCTTAGAAGGCAGTTGCTCTATCCAACTGAGCTACTGGCGCGTATCTATGGAGCGGGTGACGGGAATCGGACCCGCGTATCCAGCTTGGAAGGCTGGTGTTCTACCATTGAACTACACCCGCAAGTCTTTCAGCCATAGAATTTTAGCATAGGAACGATTGCTTGTCAAGGTCTATTTTTCAGTATCTGTGGAATTTTTTCATAAATCACATCCGCAACCGCGCCGTCAGCGCATTTGCAGACATTGGGGAAGCGGTCTGCCACCACACCGTCGCTGGGGCAGAATGCGTAATCTGCGCCCTCCAGCATGGAAAGGTCGTTTTCCGCATCGCCCACGCATACGAGGATCTTTTTGCCCAACTCCTTTTGCAGAAGACGGGCGGAATTCAGCTTGGAAACACCCTTGGCATGGATATCCACAATCCGGGCACAGGCGCGGAAAATTTCCACCTTATCGCCGTAGGTTTGCTCCATATAGGCGATCATCCGGTCAAACAGCGCCAGCTCTTCTTCTGTTGCGTTGTACATATCCGCAACGGTGTTTTTTCGGAATTCACCGTAGAAAGAAAACTTCATAAACGGCCCCGGGATCTTGCTGGGCTGGGCATATTTCCAGGGGCAGCCATTGTGGTCGCAATAATCCTCCCAGCCCTTATCCTTGCGCATCAGGTAGTGGGCATCCACGCCCTGCACTTCCACATTCAGCTCCGGAAACCGCTCTTGCAGATCCGGCAGCACGGTGTCGGGGTCAAGATCGATGATGGCAGTGCGGGTAAATTGTTCGGCGGCGTCATCATAAGCGGCGCTGCCGTTATACAGCAGCAGCGGTGCGTTGTGGGGGACGATGCCTAAGATATTACGCAGCGACATGGGGATGCTGCGTCCGGTATTCATGGTGAAGGTGCCGCCGTTTTCCATAAAATAGCGGATCGCATCGAAATTGCGCGCAGGGATTGTGGAATCCGGTGCGGTCAAGGTGCGGTCGTGATCCACCGTCAGTAAAACATCAGAATAAAGTGCCATTAATTCATTTTCTCCAGTTTTTCAATCACTTTTTCAAAATATTCCGGCAGCGGCGCGAAGACCATAATGGGTCTGCCGTCCCGGGGGTGGCGGAAGCAAAGCTGACCGGCATGCAGGCATTGGCTGTCCTGCCCCAGCTCCTTACTTTTGTGTCCGTAAACGGTGTCGCCCAAAATGGGGTGGCCGATATGCGCCATGTGGACACGAATCTGGTGGGTGCGTCCGGTTTCCAAACGGCAGCGGATGTGGGTATAGCCCCGGTAACGGGCGACCACTTCCCAGTGGGTAACGGCATCTTTGCTGTTTCGCTGGATAACGCACATCTTTTTGCGGTCGCTGGGATGCCGACCAATGGGCGCGTCAATCGTACCGCTGTCTTCCCGGAAGGAGCCGCAGACGATGGCTTCATAGGTCCGCGCCATGGAGTGGTCCTTCAGCTGGGATGCCAGCACTGTATGGGCAAGGTCATTTTTGGCAACCGCCAAAAGACCGGAGGTATCCTTGTCGATGCGGTGGACAATACCGGGACGCAGCTCGCCGTTGATACCGGAAAGGCTGTCGCCCATGGCGAAAAGCAGTCCGTTTACCAGCGTATCGTCCTGATGACCGGCGGCGGGGTGCACAACAAGACCCTTGGGCTTGTTGATCACCAAAACATCCTCGTCTTCGTAAACGATGTCCAGCGCCATTTCTTTGGGCACGATGTCCACTTCCTTGGGCTCGGGTATGGAAAACACCACTTCATCGCCGATATTCAGTTTGTCGTTTTTCTTTCCTGGCTTGCCCCGCAGCGTAACGCAGCCCTCTTCGATCAGCTTTTGGGCTGCAGATCGGGTCAGTTCGCTGTTGCGGGCAAGGAACGCATCCAGCCGTTCGTTAGGAATATCGGCAAAAAGGGTCATTTTTTCTCTTCCTTCCAGAAGCTTTTGTTGAACAAAACAAGGTGTACCAGCAGCAAAATGCAGCCGCAGGTGATGAAGCAGTCTGCCACATTGAAAACGGGGAAGGTGATGAATTGGGTCTCAATCATATCCACCACATAACCAAGGCGAATCCGGTCGATCATGTTGCCAAGACCGCCGCCGTAGATGGCGGCAATGCACCAGCGCTCCAGGGTCGTAAAGGGCATGGGCTTTTTGAAATACTCAAAAATGATCAGCGCTGTCAGCGCAATGAAAATCACCAAAAACAGCCACTGCATGCCCTGGAAAATGGAAAAAGCTGCGCCGGTATTTTGCACATAGGTCAGCTGCACGATGCCGGGCAGAAAGGGTACGTCGGCATACAGCTCGATGTTCGCCACCACCAGAAATTTGGTGATCTGATCCACCGCCGCGATGCCAAGGGCAAACAGCGCCATAAATAAAAACTGCATAGGGAAACCTCCCAAAACATGATAATTCATCATACCACGCAGGGCTTTGAAAGTCAAATTTCAGTTTGACGCTCTGACGAGCAAATTGACAGTTGACAATTGACAATTGTCAATTAGAGGTATTTGCATACGCAAATGATTGAAATAAGTCCGCAAAGCGGACACCATAATTGTCCATTGTCCATTTTCAATT
>JAZQHM010000061.1:0-22370 GCA_045540575.1 Faecousia sp.
GTGTAAGGACGGTTCTCCTGCAGAAAGGATTACACGGATGACTATGAAAAAGATCAACGCAGAAACAACCGGAAGGAAATACACTCCACGATTTTTTGCTATTGCCGCTGTGATTGCAATTGTGCTTGCAATGTCGATAGCAGTATATGCAGCATGGAACTGGACAGGCTTTATGAATACACAGAACATGAGTGATCAGCAGATTCAGGAAATCATGCAGACAATCGAACATTCCTGTAGCTACGAAACAACAGATAAGGAGGGCAATACCCATTACTATAACAGCGATGGCAAGGAAATTATGGTTCTTACCCCCACTGAGGTGAAACAGCTGGAGTTGGCAAAGGAAAAAGAACGCATAGCACGCTGCAAAGCAGGTGCCGGAGATATGCTAGACGTCACAAGCTTAGAACTGATGCCCATAAATATCACACCAGTTGGCGTAAATGAAGACGGAACCTTTGAAGATTTCCTGTTGGGATGCGGAAATATGATTCTGTTACACCCAACCGGAGAAAAGTCATACCTGCTTGAAAAAGGGGATGTTGTCATAGTTTCCATGGAAGCAACTGATAATTGTATCGTCGAATTCGGCGCAATTCAAAACGGTAAAATGGTAGAAACAGACAGTATAAAGAATCAGAACCACACCTTTGTTTATACCATTTCTGAAGACGGGGAATACAACTTTTCCTTGATGTATTATAGTTCGGATGCAGACAATTTTACAAATTGCAGCATTGAAATTCAGTAACAAACTCCATTACGCGGCACCTAATAAGGTGCCGCAATCTCTTTACCTGGGATTCGCAGACGGTACCGGCCAGATTTGTTTGCATTTTTGCCTTAGGCAAAAATAGTTGTTTCGCTCGGTCGAGCCCTCGCGAGCAACACCCCACCGGGGTGTTGCATTTAATCTTTCAAATCTTGGCGCGGTAGCGCCAAAAAGAAAACGCACACCTTTTGGTGTGCGTTTTCTTTTTGGAGCTACCGTACCAACAGATTTGAAAAATCAAATGCGGCGCGGATGAGCACCGCTCGCGACGGCTTGACGGAGCGAAACCATAATTTTTGCCAATGGCAAAAATGCAAACAAATCTGGCCGGTACCTCTGAAAAAGAGCACTGCAAAAGCAGTGCTCTCAGACTAGTAGGTGGGGATTTTTCTTAACCAATAGGAAGTGTTATCGTGGAATTTTTTAGAATAACGGTGTTATTTGCCACTTTTGCATCTGTCTGCTGAGAAAACAGCCCCGTATTGTTTGTGTGAGGTACATAATGGGGGAAAGCGGAGGAGGAGATGTCAATCCGCAACCGCTCGCCCTTTTGTATCTCAAAGGCATGCTCGTCAAAAGAGAAATCTAAAGTGACGCTTTCACCGGGTCTGTAATCAGCACAGATATTGGAAATCTGCTGGATATCATCGCGCAGTCCATAGTCGCCCTCTGCCTTTACAAGGCTGATTCGGATATAAAAGCAGGTATCTTCGCAGTCGGAACGGACTTGCAGTTTGGCAGACATATTGCCACGAATTGTGGTGTTTTCTGTGAATTCGGGGGTGTAGACGGTGACAATATCCTGCCGTTGATTGGGGTGGTCTTGCCATGCAGTACCGCCGAAGCAGCGGGATAGTCCGCCCTTAAAGGTTGCGGGGTCTTTGGGGTCGTATTGATAGGTGACTTCGCCGCTGCCTATAGGGAAGGTTTTGTAGTCTGCAGGGACGGTGAAATCGGTGCACCATTCGTTAGCGAAGAGGTTGTAGTAGCTTATTTTCCCGGTGGGAATTTGGGATTCGCATTTTCCTGCTGCGTAGTCCATCCATTTCATGGGCCATTCGGGGAAATGCGCGCCAACTGTACCCTTTTCAAAGGTTATGGGTTGACCGTCTGGCATGCCGCTGTGACCGTAGGGGTGGACCACCAGCGCGGAAATAGCTTTGGTTTCTTCATCGAGGGCATTCCACATATCGAAAATGCCGCCGGTGTAGATATCGTAAAAGCCGGTAACGAGCAAAATCGGGATTTTCGCTCCCTTTATCGCATCTCGTCCATCTGCACCGCCTATGTGGGTTTTCCAGAATGGGTCATTTTGTTTGGGGTGCATTAGAATCTCGTCAAAATCCTCTGCGCTTTCACCGAAAACCTTTTTGGATAGATTGGAAAGAGGCAGCATTTTGAAATCATCCGCGGAATAATTTTTGTCGCGGATGGTTTTCTTTTTGTACATACTCATGTACCAATTTCCGTGCAGGCCGATTTTATAAAAGCCGTTGCGGTAATTGGCGTTATATCGTTCACAATCTTGAACCTTAAATATTGCGCCTTTGATATCCGGTGCGAAAGGCGCGGTGACATAATGCACGGAAGATGTGTAGCTTGCGCCAAATAGGTAAAGTTCGCCGTTATAAAAAGGTTGCCGCCGGATCCACGCTTGCAGATGTAGACCATCCTTGCGTTCGTTCAGATAGGGGATACATTCGCCGGTGCTTTTTCCGCAGCCCCGACAGTGCTGCTCAACCACCGCATAGCCACGGCTAAGCCACTCCATTTGATCTTTGATAAATTGCTCGCAGAGTGAAGCGTTGTCCATGCTTTCGGTTTGATCAACATAAGGGCTGCGCATGATTACCGTAGGGAATGTGCCGGTTGCATCAGGAAGTGCGATGCAGGTAAAAAGTGTTGCGCCCTCGTGATCCAGATATTTGCAGTAAGCGATCGGCTTCATACAATCACCTCAAAAGGATGATAGCATATTTTATGTTTTTGCGCAATATCAAAAGCGGCAGGCATATCATATGTTGATACGAGGTGATCGTTATGCAAAATGTACTTGAAAGACCTGCTGCGCGGGCACAGTTATCCGGTGGGAAATGCAGGTGTAAAAATTGGCTGCGGTGTGATCGAAAAGGTGTAAATAACAGTTGCGAAATAACGAAAAATCATGTAGGATAGATAGAAAAAAGGAGGAAATGATCATGGATGCAACCAAGATTATGAAAATTTTTGAAGACACCGCCTATGTCCGCATGGGCGGAAGCGCAGAGGAGCTGAAAGCTGCGAAGTATATTCAGTCGCTGTGCGCTGAAATGGGGCTTTCAGCACAGCTGGAAGGCTTTGAAGTGGATATGGCTACCATTCAGGAGGCTGTACTTTATGCAGACGGTGTGCAGATTCCCTGCAAGGGTTATCTTTGTGCCGGCAGCGGTGAGGTGGAAGCACCCCTTTACTACCTGCGTGGCACGGATGACTATAGCCTTTCCCAGTGCCGGGACAAGATCGTTATGATCGACGGATATCTTGGCTACTGGATGTACCAGGATCTGCTGGAAAACGGCGCTGTAGGCTTTGTGACCTATGACGGCAATGCAAACTATACAGACCGGGATATTGACCAGCGGGAGCTTCGCAGCTATGTCAGCAAGGGCAATAAGATCCCCGGTGTGAACATCAATGCCAAGGATGCCATTGAGCTGATCCGCAAGGATGTGAAAACCGCGAAAATCCTGCTGAAGCAGGAGGAATTCAAGGGTGAATCCCACAATGTGATTTTGGACCTGCCCGGTGAGATCGACGAATACATCGTGCTGACCGCTCACTATGATTCCACATCTCTTTCTCAGGGCGCTTACGACAATATGTCGGGCTCTGTGGGCATTTTGGGCGTTGCAGAGTATTTTTCAAAGAATCCCCATCGTTACGGTCTGCGCTTTATTTGGTGCGGCAGCGAAGAGCGGGGCTTGTTGGGCGCGAAGGCTTACTGCAGCAATGAGGACAATCTTAAAAATGTGGTGCTGAATATCAATCTGGATATGATCGGCTGCATTATGGGTAAGTTCATTTCCTGCTGCACTTGCGAAGATGCTTTGGTCAGCTACATCAACTATTTCTCCAGCGAACTGGGATTTTCCAACAAGGCTTATCAGGATGTTTACTCCAGTGATTCCACACCCTTTGCAGATAAGGGAATCCCTGCGGTTTCCTTTGCCCGGATCGCGCCGCCCAATACGGCAACGATCCACAATAGCTACGATACCATTGCCCTTATGAAGGGCGAGCAGATGGCGGAGGATATTACATTTATCACAGCTTTTACAGACCGCATGGCAAACGCAAAGCGCTGCCCCGTGGCAAAGACCATGCCTGACAATATGAAGGACAAGCTGGATATCTACCTTACCAGAAAACGGGACAAGAAGTAATAATAAGAGCCGCCGGCAGTTTGCCGGCGGCTTTTCCTTATTCTTCTGCAGCTTCTTCTTTGGCAAGTGCTTCGGCAATGAATTCTGCTGCGTCATCGGGAACATCGTCTAAGTTATCGCTGCCGATGTCCACGGTGTGGGGCTGTTTTTTGGAGAAAATGTCGTAAATTACGGGAACAACGATCAAAGTCATAATTGTACCGTAAAGCAAGCCGCCAATGATGACGATAGACATATCGCCGCCCAGCTGTCCTGCCATGTCATCGCTGAAGACCATCTGGAACATGGCCAAAATGGTGGTAAGCGCGGTCATCAAAATGGGGCGCATACGGGTTTTGCCGGTGGCAATCAAGGCGCTGCGGCGATCCATGCCGCCCAGGCGCAGCTGATTTACATAGTCAACGAAGACGATGCCGTTATTGACGATCGTGCCCATCAAAACAGCGAAGCCCATCAGCGACAAAAGGCTTAACGGATGCCCGGTAAGCAGCAGACCCAGCATACCGCCGGTGAATGCCAGCGGGACAGTGAACAGCACGATGAAGGGGCTCAGCAGGCTTTGGAACTGAGCAACCATCACTAGGTAGATCAGTAAGCAGCCAAGCGCGATCAAAAGAACCATTTGAGAGACCATTTCGTTAACGGTGGAGCTTTCACCCTCGATCATGACGCTGTAGCCATAGGGAACAGCCTCGCCGGTGGTGTATGCCTCCAGCTTTTCGCTTAAGGTGCGAGCCAGGAGGGTGGCGTTATAGCCTTGCGCTACATCTGCAGAAACCGTAACATACCGGGTTTGATTCTCCCGGTTGATAGAGCCGACGGAGGTGGTTTTCTCAATGGTTGCAAATTCAGAAAGCTTATAAGTGGCGGAAACCGCGTTGCCGGTTGCATCCATGGTGCTGGCTTCCAGCTCCATGTCCAGCAGATTCTCCACAGTTACCGGATCGTTTGCGTTTTCCACAGTAACATTCATCGTGAATCCGTCGATGGTGACGCTGGTGGAGCTGGCAGAAGTAGTAAGCTTTTCGGAAATTGCCATATAGATCTGCGCAACGGTAAGTCCCTTTGCCATGGCCTTGTCTTTATCGACCTTCAGCTGAATAGTAGGCTCACCGCCGGAGAATCCATTGGAGATATCGGTGTAACCGGGTACGGTTTGAACAATAGCGGCGATCTCATCGGCAATGGTTTTCATGGTGTCAAGATCGTCGCCGTAAATGTTTACGGACAAGCCTGTTCCCAGCATGGCGGTCATATCATCCATGCCGCCCGCGGTAGCTTCAACATTGCCCGCAATGTCCGCACAGGTGGCATTGATCTCGTTAACGATGGTGTTGACTTTGCTGATGGGTGTGTCGGGCTCCACGACTACAAAATAGGAATATCTGCCGTAGGATCCACTGTTGCCTGCACCCATACCGCCCAGCAATCCGGCGGTAGAGCCGCTGTCCATGACACCTACCTCCGCAACACCGTCAACGCTGAGAATCTTTTCAATAATTTCGTCTGCGATTTCGTAGGATTCTTCCCGTGATAGTCCCTCCGGGGTGGAGACATTGACCTGAATGGAATCTGCGGTCATTTCCGGAAGGAGCACGATGCCCATGTTCAGCACGATGACGATGCAAAGAACCAAAAGACCGATGGAGGTAGCCAACGGCGCGGCTTTGTGGTCTAAGCACCAGTTGAGGAATTTTCCGTAAACATTAAGCACCTTATCAAACCAGGGATGATTCTTGGGCTTGGCGCTGCGGAGCATGGTAGATGCAGCGGCAGGCACAACGGTCAATGCCACAATCAACGAAGCCATCAGGCAGTAGCCGATGCAAAGACCAAGGGGTAGCAGCAGGTCTTTGACCATGCCTTCCGTAAATACCAAGGGCAGAAAAACGCACACGGTGGTCAGCGTCGAGGAAATGATGGCGCCGGCAACCTGCTTTGTACCTTGAACGGCAGCTCGTGCGGCGCTGACACCGCGACCTCTTAGACGGTAGATGTTTTCTATGACAACAACGGAGTTGTCAACAAGCATACCAATGCCGAGGGCAAGACCGCACAGAGTCATCATGTTCAGCGTAATGCCGGTAAAATACATCAAAACCAGCGTAAACAGAACGGATAGGGGGATACTGACGGCTACAACGATGGTAGGCTTAACATCCTTCAAAAACAGTGCCAAAATGATGATAGCGAGGATCGCACCGGTGATCATACTGGAAAGCACGGATTCAATGATCAAATCGATATAACTTCCTTGATTCATCAGCGTAACCAGCTTTGCACCGGTGTACTTGTTTTCCAGCTCCTCAAATGCGGCAAGGCAGTTTTTGGCGGTGGCATTTGTGCCGGTGGTGCTGTTTTTGTAAATGCTCAAAATGACAGCCTGCTCGCCGTTAAGGCGGGCATAGCTTTGTCCTGCGTTGTCAAGGACGGTAACGGTTGCTACATCGGAAAGACGAACATCGCCAATGCCCTCCATGCTCACAAGCAGCGCACCGGAAATATCCTCTACGGTATCAAATTCCTCGCCAACTTTCAAAAGCCAGCTGTTGTCCTCTGCGTCATCAATGTAGCCGGCGGGCATGGAGAAGTTTTGTGCGTAGATCATTTGGGAGAGGGTGGAGATGCTCAACAGTTTGTCGAGATTTGCGCTGCCAAGGGCTTGATCCTTTGCAGTTTCGTACTGGTCACGGGCGGCAACAAGCTGCGCTTCCGCGTTGCTGAGCTGATTGCTGGCAACGGCAAAGCCAACAGCTGCCTCCAGTTGTGCTTGCGTCATGCCGGCGTATGCGTCCTTCAAGCCGGCAAGAATCTCGGGAACAGAGTCCAAAGTCTTGGAAAGATTTTCAAGGCTGCCGGTAATGTTTTTAAGTCTTTCCTGCAGATCGTTGATAGTGGCGGGGTCACGGGGTTCAAAGTCGATCTTTTCCAGAAGTGTGGAAAGATTCTCGCCAATTACCCGCAAAGAGCCGGAAATTTCCATAAGATCTTCAACGGAAATATCTTCCTTGCTCAGACGCTGGGATATATCTTTAAGGTTTTTGATGATGGTATCCAATGCCTGACCGATTTCTCCGTCAGTGACCTCAGAACGAAGAGCCTGTACCTGCTTTAAAAGGGTATCCACATTTGCTTTCAGCTCGGCAGCAGCGGTTTTAACGCTTTCATCGATCTGACCGAAAATGGTATCAGCCATGGTCGCACCGAAACTGGATTGGGCTTTTTCCAACTCTGCCTTGCCGTTCTTGACTTCTTTTTCCGCCTTATCAAGTTCCTTTGCAGCATTGGCAAGCTGTTCGTTGATGGCTTCTAAGAGCTTTGCGTTCAGATCATCGATCTTCGTCTGATCCAGCTGCACATGAATGCTCTTTTCCACAAGACCGAGGGTGGTTACATTGGCAACGCCGTTCTGACGTTCCAGATAGGGTCGGACGCTGTCCTCCACAAATGCGGAGAGCTGATAAATATCGTAGCCTTCCCGGCTGACGGAAACATACATCGTTGCCAGCATGTCTATGCTCAGTTCGATGATGGAGGGTGTACCGCAAACTTCGGGAAGACCGGCGGTTGCCTCCTGCAAGGCACTGGTGACCTTGACCATGGTGGAATCCATATCAGTGCCTTCTGCAAATTCCAGCTGCACCATGCCATAGTTTTCCGATGATGTGGAATACACCGCCTCCACACCGCTTACAGTACCAAGTGCGCTTTCCAAAGGTCTGACAACATCTGCTTCCACCCGCTCCGGACTGGCACCGGGGTAGGGCGTGACTACCATTAAATACGGCAAACTCATGTTGGGCAGCAGATCTGTGGTCATTCTCGTCACAGATACGATACCCAGCACCAACACGGCGATAACAGCCACCAGTATGGTAAATGGCTTTTTAACACTAAATTTTCCCATATATTCGCACCGATCCTTTGGTGTAAAATTTCTTAGCATACATTATAAGCATAAATAGGAAAAAAATATAAACAAACCGTGAATTTCTGCAAAAAAATCTTTGAATATATATCGGTTTTGTGCTATTGTTAAAGAAAATCGTATCCGGAGGTGAGAGAATGGGAAGCATCAAGGTTACTTTGAGTGCCAATGCCGGTGTTTGCATAGAAGCGGCAGGCAAAAAGATTTGGGTGGATGCACTGCATAAGAGTGCGGTCAAATCCTTTTCTACGCTGAACCAGCAGCTGCAGGAGTGGGTGTTTTCCTGGGCTGCACCGGATTACATGATCTATACCCATTGCCACCCGGATCATTACTCCCGGGAACTAACAAAACAAGCCGTGGAAAAATGGTCGGATGTAACGCTGATTTTGCCACGGCGGGATTTTGATAATCAGATTCTTCTGTCCGGGCAAACGCATACGGTGCGGCAGGGAGATATTTCGATAGAGTTTTTCCGTCTGCCCCACGAAGGGGAGCAGTATGCGGATGTTGCCCATTACGGTCTGCTGATGAATTTGCAGGGGAGGAACATCTTACTTCCGGGAGATTGTGCGCTGGCAAGCCCTGCGTTGACAGATGCCATCGGCGACCGGAAAATCGATGTTGCGATCCTGGATTTTCCCTGGATTACATTGCGAAAAGGACAGCAATTTTTGGCAGAACATATCCGACCTGCGCATGTTCTTGTATACCATTTGCCCTTTGCGGAAGATGACTGCAACGGCTACCGTATTTCCGCTCAAAAGGCGGCTGAACAGATAAAAAACACGGATATCAGATTGCTCTACAACCCAAAACAAACCGAGGAAATAAACAGTTAGGAGGCAAGCTCAGCTTGCCTCCTTTTTGTTAAATAAAGTCTCGATAAACTCATTTTTAGTAATATTGCCCAAATATTCAAAAAAAGGAAATTTATCCAAAATACCACGTACAGCTTCCTCTTCGTAAACGCAGCCGATCAGCGCATTTTCCAAAGGGGAAAGCTCTGTGAGCGCTAAAAAGTCTCCCAGAATCTGCAAATTCTCAATGCATCCTTGTGTTACGGTCAGGTGCAGTTCCAAAAGCCCACCCGGAAACCGTTGCTTGCAGCAGGTCTGGAATTTTGGTGATTTGCCGAAGTTCCACTGCCAGGTGTCATACTTTTCGGCTTTCAGAATCTCGATCTGCGCCAGTTCTTCTTTGGATAGGGAAGTGGGAATGATGCCGTCTTCTGCCAGCTCTGTTTCTAAATATGCCCAAAATTCCGTTAAGGTCATATCTCTTTGCAGAGCGCTGCGAATAGAGCCAACGCGGCTGCGGACGGATTGGACGCCCTTAAATTGGAACTTGGATGGATCCGGATTCAAAGCACCTGAGATCATATTGGAGTCGGAGTCAAAAAGCAAGGTTCCGTGATGGAGGATCCTTCCTTTCAGCAATTGCTGGGCTGTGCCGGAGACCTTGCGCCCGGATACCAGAATATCGTTTCTTCCCGAGGCATCTGCGTCTAAACCGAGATTTCGTAGGGCTCTTACGACGGGGGAGGTGAAGCGGTCTGCGCTGCGGTTTTCGGGGCTGCCTGCGTCGGTAATAAAGGAGTAGTTAAGATTACCCAAATCGTGGTAAACTGCACCGCCTCCGGTGTTTCTGCGAACAACGCGAATACCATGCTCCTGCACAAAGCTGCGGTTGATCTCTGCCTCGGCGTTTTGGTTTCTGCCGATGATCACAGCGTTTTCGTTCTGCCAAAGGATCAGATAGCTGCCGCTGGTGCGGTTTGCCAGTACATATTCCTCAAAAGCCAGATTGTAAGCCGGATCTGTTGATCCGGTCTGCAGATAGTAAACAGCCATGCGCAGCGCCCCTTTCTTTTTGATTATTTTAGCAAAGGGCAGGGAGAAAGTCAATGAAATGAGAGTTACCGATAAAAATATTTAAAAAGCGGAAGAAGCGGCAAGAATTTGGAATGTTTTTAAAGAAAACAGCACCGCCGGTTTTCTGTGGTGTCTAATGGTGTTCAACAATGCGGAAAATTGTTGTGAGATGTGTCAAAATGTGAACAAGGATTTTGTGATTCTTGTCAAGTTGTTTTTGTTTTTCGGATATGATATTATTTATGGGTAATGAGATACCTTTCTTTACTAGGAGGAAATGTGATGAAAAAAGTATTAGCAATGCTGCTGTGTCTGGCTATGGTGATGAGCCTGTTTACTGCCTGCGGCGGCAACGGCAATGATGCAACTGAGAACAAGGGCGATGGCGAAAGCAATACCATCACCATCGGCATCCCTCAGGATACGAAGGTCATTCCCAACTATGATGAGAATGCCTACACCAAGTGGCTGGAAGCAGAATCCGGCTACAACATTGAGTTCGTCTTGTACAACAGCTCCGCTGCTGACTATAAGACCCAGCTGGCTACTGCCATCATCAATGAAGATGAAGATCTGCCCGACATTCTGTGGGGCTTCAAGGGTCTCGGAAGCGGTGTATGGTCTACATACGGTGAAGACGGCTACTTTATCGATCTGACGGAGTATTTTGAAGACAAGGAAGGCAAGGCAAAGCCTTGGTGGGACCGTGCGTCCAAGCTGCCTCAGGGCTATGTGGATATGGTCCTGCGCCGCTGCACAGGCAATGACGGCGGTATGTATGCATTCCCCCGTATCGAGTACACAGAGATCGACACCATGGACTATATGGTGTTCATCAACCAGGAATGGCTGACCAAGCTGGAGCTGGATATGCCCAAGGATCCGGATACCCTTTATAATGTTTTGAAGGCTTTCCGTGACGGTGATCCCAACGGCAACGGTGAAAAGGATGAGAAGCCTCTGGTGGGCGGTAGCGGTGTTATTGCTTGGATCATCAACATGTTTGTTCCCTACAACACAGAGAAGATGTTCGGTCTGAGCGAAGATGGTCAGACTGTCACCACACCCTTTGCTGAGGATAAGTATCGCGAGGCGCTGATCTACCTGCGTAAGCTGTATGATGAGGGCCTGATGGTCAACTGCTTCTCTATCAGCGAGTCCGAGATCACCAGCTTCCTCAACCCCACCAACGGTGTCAATGTGGTTGGTGTCGGTCAGGGTCACCCCACGCTGGACTTTAACTACGGCGGCGAATCCGTCTACGCATATACGGCGATTCCTTACTGGGGCTATGCCATCCGCAACGAAAATCAGAACACCTACGGCACCTTCATCACGGAAGATGCGGATGATCCCGATGCATGCTGGGATCTTCTGATGCTGATGTCCAGCGAAGAGAGCGCTATGCGCCAGCGCTACGGCGAATACAAGGTCGACTGGGACGATGCCGATGCAGGTTCCAAGTCTTACCTGGGCTATGATGCTACCTACAAGATCATCAAGGACGACGCTTTCTCCGGCATTAACGGTCAGACCTATCACTCTATCTCTGCTACCATTTTGATCGGCGCTGAGAATGAGTATGCTCAGTATGATGAGACTCTTGACAAGTGGCTGCATGCCAAGAACGGCTTGATCCGTGACATTTTCTACAGCTTTGACAAGGCTGAAAAGGAAAATAACCCCAAGTACATGATGCCCGTCATCTACTACACAGAAGATGAAGCGCTGGAAACCGAGAACGAGCAGATCAACGTTAAGAGCGTAGTTAACTCTTATCAGATGAAGTTTGTCGTCGGTGCCGGCGGTCTGGATCCCAACTCCAACTCCGATTGGAACATTTACCTGGGCGAGCTGAAGGATAACGGTGTTGACGATTGGCAGGCTCAGCTGCAGAGAATCTACGAGCAGAACGGTTACAAGCAGGCTGTTTTGGACGGTACTGCATACATCTAATAATGTATCCGACACATAGGCTGGGAGCTTCCTCCCAGCCAATGTGCGGTTTTTGGCAATGTCCTGCATGAACCATTTAATATGGATATGCGCAAAGAGAGGAAGTAATTCATGCAAAAACAGACCTTTATGTCTGCCAATACGCTGAACAAAACACCATGGCAGCGTTTTGTACTTAATTTCAAAAAGAACTGGCAGCTGCATCTGATGATGCTTTTGCCCCTTGCCTACATTTTGCTGTTTAACTACGGTCCAATGTACGGCATTCAGATCGCTTTCCGCGAATACCGTCCCAGAAAAGGTATTTGGGGCAGTGAGTGGGTCGGCCTTTATCAATTTGAGCGCTTTTTCTCCAACCGTAAGTGGTTCTTCTATTTGAGAAACACTTTGACCATTTCCCTGTACCAAATCGCGGCAGGCTTCCCGATTCCCATTATTTTGGCGTTGATCCTGCACATCAGCGAGAAGAAGGTGCTGAAGAAAGTCGTGCAGAATGTTTCTTACATTCCTCACTTCATTTCTGTGGTCATTCTGGTTGGTATCCTCAATCAGGTGTTCAGCCCCTACTCCGGAATTTACGGCGCGATCTGTCGCGTGCTTGGTGTTTTGCAGCCGGTGGACATCCGGAACAACCAGGATTCATTTTACCATTTGTATGTGTGGTCAGGTGTCTGGCAGCAGATGGGCTGGCAGGCGATCATGTATGTGGCTGCCCTCAGCGGCGTGTCCCAGGAGCTGCATGAAGCTGCCAAGATCGACGGTGCCAGCCGCTGGAAGCGGGTGCTGCATGTGGATCTTCCCGCTATCATGCCCACGGTGTGCATGATGCTGATCCTGCGTTTTGGCTCCATCGTTTCTGTTGGTCACGAAAAGGCCTATTTGATGCAAAATGGCGCCAATATCGAAGTGTCTGAGATCGTTTCTACATACGTTTACAAGAAGGGTATCGGCGACGCAAACTATTCCTTCGGTTCAGCTGTCGGTCTTATGAATACCGTGGTCAATACCACCATGGTCGTTCTTGTTAACTGGGTCACCGACAAGCTTTCTGACGGTGAAAACAGTCTGTTCTGAGGAGGGATGCAGTTATGGCAAAGAAGTCTACAAAGATTCGCGAGAGCTTTGGTGATCGCGTGCTGGAAACCGTTACTACGGTGATCCTGATCCTGATCCTCATTATCATCGGCTACCCTTTGATCTATGTTATCTCCTGCTCCTTTTCTTCGTCTGAAGCGCTGTCCAATGCCCGTGTTTTGCTTTGGCCTGTGGATATCAGCTTAAAAGGCTATGATTTTGTGTTCCAGTATGAAGTTGTTTGGACAGGCTATCGCAATACCATTTTCTACACCATCGTAGGCACGTTGCTGACCATCACCATGCAGATTCTGATGGCATACCCGCTGTCCAAGCGGGAGTACCAGGGCAAGAAGATCGTCCTGCGGTTAATGCTGATCGTTATGATGTTCAGCGCCGGCATGATCCCCACCTTCATTTTGAAAATGAGCCTCGGTATGGTCGGCACGATTTGGGCGATCGTTCTGAACGGTCTGGTCACCGTCAGCTATGTCTTTATGCTGCGCAACTCCTTTATGCACAGCATTCCCGGCGATCTGTTTGACGCTGCCAAAATCGACGGCGCAAATGATTTCCAGTGCCTGTTCAAGTTGGCAATCCCTTTGGGCAAGGCAACCATTTCCGTGCTGATCCTGTATGCGGCAGTTGGTTTCTGGAACGAATACTTTAACGCAATGATCTATCTGTCCGGTCGGCAGGATCTGTGGCCGTTGCAGATGTTCCTGCGTAACATTATGACATCTGCTGCGGAACTGGATCCCGGTCAGATGTCCGCTGCTGAGCAGCAGGCGATGAAGGACAGCGGTATCGAGCAGATCCGCTACTGCCTGATCGTTATCTCCACTGTGCCGGTTCTGGCGATGTACGCTGTTGTGCAGAAGTACTTCCAGAAAGGCGTTATGGTGGGCTCTGTCAAGGGCTGATAAAAGGAAAAAACATATCCCATTGCCCGAAAGGGTAATGGGATATGGGTCTCTTATTTGGATGTTTAAAATCACTTATCCGAGGGGATTTCACCTTGTTTGGCTTCCTTTGCAGCCATGAAATTCTCTGTGAAAATCCGAAATGGCTTTGCCATTAGACTTAAGTTTAGCGAAAAAGCGATGCTGTAATAACCCGCCACCCAAGCAATGGTGCCCTGCAGGAAAATCGGCAGATTGATGGCAAGCACGATCATGGGTCCCCAGGTAAGAAGCGTTAGAGCGATGCTTCTGAGAGGATGGGCGAGGAACACAAAGAACACGTTTCTGAGAAGCTGCCATGCCGTGCAGCCGAAGGATGCGTGGAAGGGTGTCAGCAGGGACTGAAACACCATGCAGAAAAACACACCCAGCAAAGCCATCCAAAGGGGGGCGTTCATGCCCTTGATTCCGTAAATAAGGACAGAAACCAGATTATAGCCCAGCAAAACGATACAAACGGCAAATAAACACCAGACAATGGTGATCGTGCCGAAGCCGTTTTTAAAGCCCCGGAAAAAAGCTCTTAGCGGAGAAGTGTCATCTTCCTTGTCTCTGAGGACTTTTAAGCCTGTGTACAGACCTGCCTGGGCAGCACCAATGGTAAAGACAGGCAAACAGCAAACGACAAAAACGGCGCTGAGAATGATATAGTCTGCTGCAATCAGCAGAGTCTGCATGAATTTGGATTCATAGGAAAAAATGCTTTTCATGGCAAGCTCCTTTTGTGGAATGTAATTAGTTTACGGCATATTTTTTGAAATTGCAAGCAATTTTGATATTTCTGCCTTCGCAGGTATCGGTTTAATATATAATTTTGTCGCATTTTGGCATCAGAGTAAAAGAGAGGAGACTATATATGGAAGAACAGGTAATGAAGTCTCAAAAACGCAAAAAGCTTATTATCGCGTTGGTAGCAGGTATCCTGGCTTTGGCAGCTGTTGTTGGTACGCTGCTGTTTTTCCTGCTGAAACCGTCGGAAACGGAAGTGGGGGAAGAGGGTACATATCTGCTTTATTGGAACTTAGATCGGGATCAGTATGCCGGTCAGGCGGCTGACGGTAAAACCAGCCGTGAAGCGGATGCGGACGGATTTTACAGCATCCGTCTGAGCTATCGCGGCAGAACGGTTACCCGTAAGACCAATGACAGAGAGATCGCCAACGAAATCGATTCTTATGACATTCTCGGTCTTACGTTGAAAGACGGTATTATCACCGAAGTATTGAAGGTGGAAGATTTCACCGGCGGCTATGCCTGCGACGGTAAGCGGGTGTATGTATCTTCTGTGAAGAAGAATACAATCGTTGCCACAATGAAAAAAGGCTCTGCCTCCGAAGGTGAGTATACTCTCACTATGGCTGAGGACGCAAGAGTTTATGACGTCAGCGGTGAAACCGATCCTTTGGGTGGCATCAGTGTGCTTCGCGCAGATGACCGTTTCCTTGCTGTTATGAACAAGCGGGGAGAGGTGGCGGATATCTTCATCGTTTCCCGTGCTGATCTTGGCAATATCCGCTATGCCTACTGCGAGCATTGTAAGGAAGAGGTCAAGTGGATCGGCTGGGAGAAGATCACGGTTCTGCCTGCGGCAGATAGCGGACACTACTTCCTGATGAACGATATCGTTGCCAAGGCTCAGACATCTATTCAGGCAGATACGGAGATCATTCTGGACTTGAACGGCAAGACTATTCAGGGAAAGGAAGACAACCGTGTGTTCTCCCTGCATAATCAGGGCTGTTACCTTGCCATCATGGATAGCAGTGAAGAAAAGTCCGGCAAGGTGGTTGCTGGCAATTCTATGCTGCTGATCCATCAGGGTGCTTGCGTTTGGGTACGTTACGGTGTGTTTGAGCTGTACGGCGGCACACTGGATGCATCTGCTGCATACAGCGTCAACAACGGCGCGGCAGTTTGTGTTCCTAAGGATTCTGTTTTCAATATGTACGGCGGTACGATCACCGGCGGTACGATCTCTACTAAGTACGATCCCACTACCCAGAAGATCTCTGCCGGCATGGGCGGCAATGTCTATGTTGCCGGTACATTCAATATGTACGACGGCCTTATCACCAAGGGTAAGGCAGAGGCTTACTATTTCCGTGATACCGGTTCTTATTCCAACGGTCTTGGCGGTAACGTCTTTGTTGCAGCCAACGGTACATTTAACATGGAAGGAGGCGAGCTGCGGGGCGGTACCTCTCATGGCGGCGGCGGTAACGTATTCGTCAATGCCCATGGTACCTTCAGTATGAGCGGTGATTCCAAGATCACCGGCGGTAAGACCATTCGCCCGGGCAAGAACGGCGGTAGTATCTACATTGCAAATAAGGGTATTTTCAATTTGAGCGGCGGCACCATTGATGGCGGTGCAACGACCAACCGCGGCGGTAATTTGGTGCTTTACGGTGTGCTGAACATGACCGGCGGTTCTATTACCAACGGTCGCAAGCTGGACGATGAGCTGAACGAATCTCTCGCCGACTTCAGCAACGTTTTCGTTGTTAATGGCGAGATGAATATGTCCGGTGGCTACATCAACGGTCATGTGTATCTGCAAAATACCACCACCGGCAACGGTACGTATAATGTCAACCTTTCCGGCACAGCACAGATCAAGGATGCTGCGGAAGGCTATGCAAATCTCTATATCCGCGGCGGTCATCCCATCCATGTGGGCAAGCTGACAGAGGGTGCGGAAATCCATGTCACTGCCAGCGGCAATTTCACAACGGAAACTGCCGAAGAGAACAAGAAATACTTCCATCTGGACTATCCGGATGTGGGTGTTGTTTACTATGAGAAGTGCCTGTTTGCAGGTCGTTTGGGCTGCCTTTGTGGCGCAGCAGATGGCAAGCATTTTGGCGAGTGCGACGGCAAGCAGCTTGCTTGGGGCGCCTGGAGCAGCAAGACCAGCCTGCCCACAACCACCGGCAATTATTATCTGCTTTATGATGTGGATCTCGGCGGTCAGGTCAGCGTCACAAATGAGGCGACCATCGCTCTTGACTTGAACGGAAAGACCGTTAAGGCAACCAAGGACGGTCGTGTATACTCTCTGCATGCAACAGAAGTTCCCGTTTCTCTTACCGTAACCGACTCCAGCAAGGAGCAGACAGGTAAGATGATCGCGGCAAGCGTGGAGACGAAGAATGAAGGATTGCTCTTCTGGCTGCGCAGATCTGCCAAGCCCCACACTTTGACAATCTACGGAGGCACATTTGATGCATCCGGCGTTGTCAATGCAAAAAGCGGTGCAGCCATCCATGGCACGGAAGGCTCTACTATCAATATCCACGGCGGCACCATCATCGGTGGCACAGCGAAGTCCATCTGGAACGATGCGACCCAGGGCTTCAGCGGCGGTCGTGGCGGTACGATCTATACAACCGGTACTGTGAATATGACCGGCGGCACGGTAAAGGGCGGTAAGGCTGTCTTTACGACCCAGGATGTTCAGGTGAAGGGTGAAGACGGCAAGGCAAGCGTCGTCACCAAGACCGGCGATGCCTACGGCGGCAACGTCGTGCTTGCAGGCAATTTTGCCGTTGGCAACTTCACCGGCGGCACCATTGAAGGCGGCAGCGCTGTGCTGGGCGGTAACATTTACATTGGCAATGCCGCAACTGCGACTCTTGGCGGTGTAACCGTGAAGGACGGCACAGCAGAAAAGAACGGCGGCAATGTCTATATGGGTCAGCAGTCCCGTATTACCATGACCGGCGGTCAGATCCTTGGCGGTGAGAACACGGCTGAGGGTGCAAACGGCGGCAGCATTTATATCTGCGGCAATACCGAGTACGGCAATGCGACCTTTGTTTTGAAGGGCGGTGTTGTTTCCGGCGGTAAGTCCATGAATATGGGCGGCAACTTTGATGTCCGCGGCACACTGCAGGTCGAGGGCGGCGAAATCAAGGATGGTCTGGCGCTGGGCGACAAGACCGATGCACCCCACAGCAATATTGCAGTGGTGAACCTCGGCACGCAGACAAATAACGGCAAGCTGATCGTCACCGGCGGTCAGATCCATGGCGGAGTGAATTCCCAGACTGCTTTGGGTCAGGTGTTTAGCTGCATTACCGTTTCCGGTACAGCTAAGATCACTGCCCCCGAGGGATATCTTGGTGTATCTCTTCGCGGCGATGCGTATCTTACTGTCGGCGGCAAGGATGCAGATGGAAATGCCCTTGGCGGTCTTAAGAAGGGCGCTGAAATTTGGGTCAACCAGACTGTGGGCAAGCAGGTGGCGGCAACCGGTACGGATACTGCGCTGACCGAAGCTGACACAGCATTCTTCAAGTATGAATCCGGTAATTTCACCCTGCGTGAAGACGGTAAGATCTACTTGGAGCGCACGGTGGTCGTGTCCACTGCACAGCAGTTGCATGATGCGCTGCAGGCAGGCTACAGCGTGATACTGAGCGCTGATATTATGTATGACGCTTCCAAGATCGTTGACGCTGACGCAACTGCGGAAGCTCCCGGCATCATCAATGTCAGAAACAGAATTACCCTTGATATGCAGGGCTTCACCATTACCTATATCCCCGCAGCGGATACCGATTTGAATGATGATATTCCTGCTGCAAACAAGTTTATCAACCTGATGGGCAACTGCGAGTTGACGATTCTCGGCAACGGTACCATTACCCACAAGGTTCTCTTTGCCGAGGCAGATAACGGCGCAATGTTCCGCGCTGCTGCCGGCAAGTTGACCATTGTCGACGGCACCTTTGAGCGTGTCTACGCGGAAGGTGTCAGCGCAAGCAAGGACAATCGTTATCTGATCTGGAATGGCGGCAGTGCCACCGTTGAGATCATTGACGGTGTGTTTGCAAATGTTGGCGCACGAGTGATCGCCGAGAAGACCGGCATGACCATCCGTGGCGGCAAATTCAGCACAAATCCTGCTGATTACGGTGTGATTAGCGGTTATGGTGTCACAACTTCCGTGGATGATGCCAACAAGACCTGGTACATTGTTGAGCCGCCTGTTGAGGTTGGCACGGCTCAGCAACTGCATGATGCGCTGCAAGCCGGTAAGAGCGTCATTCTTACGCAGGACATTTTGTACAGCGCAGCTTTCGTCAAAGACAGCAGCGTTGTGGTTCAGATGACAGAAATCATCTTCGGTGTTGGTGAGGTAACCAAGGATACCTACAAGGAAGCGCCCGGTATCATCAATGTAGCCGGTCATGTTACGCTGGACTTGAATGGTTATACCATCACCTATGCACCGGCAGGAAATACTGAGGATATTCCTGTAGCAGATAAGTTCATTAACATTCCCGGCAATGCCCGTTTGACGGTTATCGGTGAGGGAACAGTGAAGCATATTGTTTCTTCTGAAGAGGCTGATAACGGATCTACCTTCCGTGTAGATGCCAAGGGTGAGCTGGTAATTGAAAACGGTAACTTTGTCCGCGCCTATTCCGAAGGTGTTAAGCAAGAACAGGTTGTCCGCTTTATCATTCGCAACAGCCCCAACGGATCTACTGTTAAGATTCTGGGCGGTAGCTTTGATAATTTGGGCACTACCCGTGCCATCTCCGGTGTTGCCGGTGTCACCGTTGCCGGCGGCACATTTACAACGGATCCCACCGGCTACGGTGTGTCCTACGGCTCTTATGTAATAAAGGATGGCGACAGCTTCGTTGTTGTTGCACCTACGGAAGTTGAGAATGCGCAGCAGCTGCATGATGCGCTGCAGGCAGGTAAGAGTGTTATTCTGATCAATGACATTGTTTACACTGCTGCCGATATCAAGGATGCGGGCAAGAGCGCCGGCAGCATTTTGGTTAATGGCAATGTAACGCTGAATCTCAACGGTTACACAATTACCTACATTCCCGATGGCAAGCTGGACAAATTCATCGATATTTCTACGGACGCAGCACTCAGAGTCAACGGAGAGGGAACGATCATCCATATGATCACCTCAGCGTCTGCAGAAAACGGTGCGACCTTCCGCGTGACAAAGGGCATGCTTACCGTTGAAAACGGTACGTTTAAGCGCGTATTTGAAGACGGTGTTACGAAAGAAAAGCAGCCTCGCGCCATTATTTGGGACAGCGACGAAGGCGCAGTTTATATCGAAGGCGGCGACTTTACCGGCAATGCAGCTTGCGTTGCGGGTGAGGGGTTGGTCTCCGGCATTACTGGCGGTACATTCAATACAGATCCCGGCAAGGCAGTTGCATTTGCCTACGTTGCAGTAAAAGAAAACGGTGTTTACACGGTTGTCCATGCAGACAAGCAGACCATTGAGGTGGATTCTGCACAGAAGCTTCACGATGCTCTGCAGGGCGGCTACAGTGTGAAACTGGTTTCCGACATTGATTATCTTGCTGCAGATATTGTTGATTTTGCAGGCGGACTTACGGAGGCTCCCGGAATTATCAATGTAACCGGCAAGGTTAAGCTGGATATGAACGGCTATACCATCCGGTATACCCCGACACTGGATCCGGATCCGACCGACGAGATTCCTGCGGCAAACAAGTTCATCAACTTGACCCTCAATAGTGAATTGACTATTACAGGTAACGGTAAGCTGATCCACAATGTTTGCTATGCCGATGCAGACAATGGTGCAACCTTCCGTGTGGCTGCAGGCACATTGAATATTGAAAACGGCGTATTTGAGCGGATATTTAGCGGCATTGAGAATACCTCTGGCAACAGATGGATTTTCTGGAACGGCGGCTCCGGCAGCCTGAATATCAGCGGTGGTACATTCCGCAGCGAGGGTATCCGCGAGATTTACAGCGCTGACGGTGTTGCCATTACCGGTGGTGCATTCGCTTCCAATCCCAATAACCTCGGTGTTGGCGCTGGCTATGGCATCGCAAAGAGTACGGACTCCTCCGGTAAGAAATGGTATGTTGTCAATCCTGCCGTGGAAGTTGGTACTGCACAGCAGCTGCACGATGCACTACAGGCAGGTCACAGTGTCATTTTGAAGAACGATATTGCCTACCTTGCGCAAAACATTGTGAAGGATGCGTTTGATACGGCTGAAGAAGCTGCAAGCATTATCAATATTGGCGGCTATGTGACTCTGGATCTGAACGGTCATACCATCACCTATACACCTGCACCCGACGGGGCAGCTAATAAGTTCATCAATCTGACAGGCGATACCAGACTTGTGGTCACCGGCGGTACCATTATTCACAATGTTCCCTATGCAACCGTGGATAATGCTGCAACCTTCCGGATTGCGGCAGGTGAGCTCGTCATTAAGGACGGCACTACGGTAAAGCGTGTTTATACGGATGGCAATACCACCGAATCCGGCCGCAATATCTTCTGGGATAGCGGTAACAGCAAGCTGATTATCGAGGGCGGTACTTTCGTCAGCAACCAGGCGCGGTGCGTATTTGGCGCCGGTGCGGGTACGGTCATTACCGGCGGTAAGTTCAACATCGATCCCAGCGGTTACGGTGTTGCAGATGACCACATGGTTGTGAATGTGACAGAGAACAATGTCACATGGTACATCGTTGAAAAGCCCGTTTCTGTCGGCACCGAGCAGGAGCTCATTGCTGCACTTGAAGCAGGCAAGAGTGTGGTTTTGACTGGCGATATTACATGCAGCAGTGCAATAAAGGTGACCGGAAAGGTCGGTTTGAATCTGAACGGTCATACCATTACCTATACTCCCGATGGAAAGTCTGATGCATTTATCACGCTGACTGAGGATTCTGAGCTGACTGTGCTTGGTAACGGTACGATCAATCACCGGATCACTTCCGCTCAGAAGGAAAACGGTGCAACATTCAAGGTCGCTGAAGGTGTTCTGACCATTAAAAATGGCACTTTCCAAAGATTCTATACAGAAGGCGTAACAGCGGAAGCGAGTGCCCGTCCCATGATTTGGGATAGCAATAACGGTGCTGTCTATATTGAAGATGGCAGCTTCTATAACGCATCCGGTGCTTGCCTTGCAGGAAACGGCAGAGTTGCCGGTGTTACCGGTGGCGCGTTTAAATCCGATCCTATCAAGAATGTGGCATTTGGCTATAAGGTGCAGAAGGAATCTGATCTTTATAAGGTCGTGAAGATGGATCCGTCTGAGATCCTCACAGTTATGGATGCACAGCAGCTGAAGCAGGCACTGGAAGAAGGTCGGACAGTAAAGCTGGGCAAGGATATTACCTATGATCTCAGCGAGAATATTACCTGTCTGCTGGATGCAAGCCTTGACTTTAACGGCTTCACCATCACCTTTGCCAACGATAAGCGCATCGATGTTTATAGCGCAGCAAAGCTGACAGTCAGCGGCAACGGCGGTATCGTGCAGAATAACGGTATGATCTTCCGTATCAGCGACAGAGGTCAGCTGGTGATCAACGGCGGTACATTCACAGCCAGCGG
>JAZQHM010000062.1:0-3177 GCA_045540575.1 Faecousia sp.
ATTTATCGGGCTGTTCGGTATGCCTATCGTCACACTCCGTAGGGGCGCTTATCAAGCGCCCGCCAACAATTTGCTCGCAAATTGTTGGATTTCCGAAGGAAATAATTGAATTATCGCCTTGCGGCGATGTGATTTTGCTACACAAAATCACCGGGCGCTTAATAAGCGCCCCTACGATTTCTAATGAAAAACGCACCGACAAATCGGAATTTGACCGCCAGTGTTACGATACCGAGCGGGTTAGGGAAGTTACGACAAGCAGAGCACTGTGCACGTATTGTCCGCGGGCACTGCCCGCAAAATTGGAATTTGCAAAGCACCGGCGCTGCCTGGTTGGCAGCGCCGGTGGATTGGTTATTCTGCAGGGTACAGCTCCAGCAGCAGAGTTGCGTTGTTTTCCATCTTCACAGTCAGAATGGGATCTTCTGCGGAAACAGTGCCCAGAGTCTCCGGCTTCAGTGCGCCAAATTCCCGAATGGCTGCCTTCTGCTCCTCGGTGGGTTCGGCAGGCTGTCCAAGTTCTTTGAACTTGCGGATGGCGTTGGCGTGGTCGGCGTCGATCCGCCAGCCGGTGACGGTGTACTTTCCTGTAATGCCCGCAAAGGTAACATCTACGCTCAGGGGCTTCAGCTGCCGGGTGAACGCATCATCGGCGTAGCACAGCAGGATGGACATATGACCGTCTGCATGACGGGTGGGCATGATGGACAAATCCTCACAGTCCAGCTCAGCATAGTGGTACAGCTTTTCTTTTCCCAGCTTTGCTGCCAGCACATAGGCGTTGAAAATGGGCTTGGGATAGAAATTCTTGGTGAAGAAATTCCGGTGTCCGCCGAAGTCTACCTTCAGACCGTGGGAGCCGGACATGCAGATCAGCTGGGGATCGTAAAGGCCCATTTCATCGTAGAGGGTCAGCATCTTGGCAAAGTAAGCGGCATAAATCTCATTTTCCCGGAAGATAAAGCCGGAGCACTTGTCAGTGCCCAGATAGCCTTCTGTGCAGGCACCCCACTCGTCGCAGACGGTGGGAACATCTCCGAAACCGCAGAGCTTTGCGATGCGCTTGACCATCATGGTGTTATATATTGCGCCCTTTACATCCAGAGGATTGGTGCCCTCGATCATACCCTTGGGGCCGGTACCGTAGGAGTGGTAGCTCAGGAAGTCCAGCTTTAAACTCTTTTCCTTGACGAAGTTCAGGAAGTACTCCAGGAATTCAAAATGGGTGGGGCCTTCGGACAGGGCAACGCCGCCGATCATCAGCTTTTCGCTGACAGCGTTCAGACCCTTGACAAAGGCTTCATACATCTTGCAGTATTCCGCTGCACGCTCCCGGTAGCTGGGGGCATTGTAATAGAAGAATACTGTCAGATCCGGCTCGTTGTAGCAGTGCAGATACCACTTGGACACAGTTTCCAGACCGTAGCGGTCCACGATATGCTGGGTATAGACCCGGCACATCTCTTCCCACTTATCATAGTCGGTCATATAGCTGCGGTACAGCAGATTATCCTTATACCGGTGGCTGATCAGCTTTTCGTCCTGCTCGGCAGAGAGGAAGCCGGGGAAGAAGGCGTAGCCAATATAAGGGGTGAAGCCCCGCTTCAGAAGCTCGTCGATCCGCAGATCGTTCATGGTAAAGTCGTACTGCAGCTCGCCGTTTTCACCCAGCGTGACGCTCTCCTCAAACATGGAGTAAATGCGGACGATCTGTACAGCCTTATCCTCTGCCAGCTTGTCCAGATGCTGCTGACCCCAGGGATCTTCAATGGAGTTGGTGGGATGGAATACCATATGATTCCAGAAATTTACCAGATCTTTTTCTTTTTTGTCGCAGAAAATTTTAATCATAGTAATTATCCTTTCTTTTTACATTTCATGGTACAGTTCAAGAAGAACAACGGCATTGTTCTCCATTTCCAAAAGAATTGTGTTGTTGTCAGGCGTTACGGTTCCGATATTCTCAGCTTTGAGAGTACCGGCATCGCGGATGATTTGCTTTATTTCCTCTGATGGATTTTGCGGTCTGCCAAGCTCGACAAATTTTGTGTATGCATTTGCGTGGGTTCTGTCAATGACTTGCTTTTGTACGCGATAAGCTCCATCCAGACCTTCGAATCTGATTTCTGTGCTTATATCAGGAAGCGAGGATACAAAAAATGGATCTGCATAGCAAATTAAAACGGAAATGTGCCCATCCGTTGTGCTTTTGGAGGGAAGCACAGATATTCGTTCCTCAGAATAGTCAGCGTAATGATAAAGCTTTTTGTCTCCGAGTTTGTTTGCCAGAACATGGGCATTATATATTGGTTTCGGATAAAAACTCTTTGAAAAGAAGTTTCGGTGTCCTGCAAAATCTTCTTTCAAATCATGCTGACCGGATAAGCATATCATGAGTTTTTCGACATTAACTGCAGACTCATCAAGATAAGTAAGAAGCTTTGCAAAATACGCAGCGTAAAGCTCGTTTTCGCGCATTTCATATGCAGGGCACTGTTCCATGCCGTAGTATCCTTCTTCTAAAGCACCCCACTCGTCGCATACGATCGGAATGTTTTTAAAACCGCAAAGCTCAGCGATACTTTTAACCGTGTATATGTAGGTGTACGGATCATAAGCGTTTAACGGCCGTGTTTTGTTATTGACAAGAGAGTGTGTTGTGCCATATGGATGACAGCTTAAAAAGTCAAACTTCAAACCGGATTGCTTTACGAGCTTAAGGAAATACTCAAGAAATTCGTAGGCATCGGCAAACCCACAGGCACCGAGTTCGATTTTGTCGCTGACTGCTGTAATTCCGTTTACAAAACCGCAATAAAGCTTGAAGAATTCCTCTGCGCGTGCTTTGTAGCTTGGGGCGGTAGCGTAGAAAAAGTGAATTTTATCCGGTTCGTTATAGCAGTGGATTTTCCATTTTGCAACGGTCTCTTCTCCGTAACGCTCCACAAGATGTTCCGTGTAAACACGACAAATCTCTTGCCATTTTGAGTAGTCAGAAGGGTAGGAGCGATAGAAAATTGATCCCTTATAGCGCGGCTTTTTGAGAGCATCGGTTTGCTCTGCGGAAAGCCATGGCGGGATAAAGGCATAAACAAGGAGAATGTCAAAGCCTTTTGATACGAGATAATCAATTCGTTTGTCGTTGAGAGAAAAATCAAATACCATCTCGCCGTTTTC
>JAZQHM010000063.1:0-2660 GCA_045540575.1 Faecousia sp.
GTTTTGAAGGACGCCTTATACGAGTATAGCAGAAAAGCGTGGCAGAATATTGATTCTGAATAGGAGGGAAGACGACAGGTGAAGCGTCACACTGACATAAAAGGATTGAGCTGGAGAATCCTATTCTATCTTGTCGGACAATTTTTGTGTGGCTGTGGCATAGGACTATCTGTTAATGCCGGACTAGGGGTCATGCCGGGAAGTTCTTTGGCTTTTGCGTGCTCTCAAGTTTGGGGGATGGATCTTGGCTTGTGGGCTTTTGTCCTATTTTTCCTTATGATGCTGGTGCAGATTCTTTTACTTGGAAAGGAGTTTCGCCTGCGAGATGTTTCCCAGCTTATTTCCGCTTTGATTTCCAGCGCGTTTATCAGTTTGGGAAATCACATAACATCTTTTTGGACACCGAAGACATATCCGGAAAGATTTGCCGAGCTGCTATTAGGTTTAGTAGTGTTTGCTTTAAGCATTGCCATTTATATTGATACAGATCTGCTCATTAATGCACCCGAGCGCACAACGTTGGCGATCAGCAAGCGGTGCAAGGTATCACTTGGCATGGCAAAAATCATCATGGATTGTACATTGGTGATAAGTGCTGTGTTGGTGACATACATCGGCATCGGAAAGATTGTCGGTGTTCGTGAGGGTACATTTATTTCGGCCTTTTTTGTAGGGATCATAATGGATGCCATCCACAAAAAAATAGCGCCGGGAATTAAAAAACTGTGCTTTTGCACAGCACCTTATTTATCGCATTAAGAATTGTGGTGTTTTGCCTGCATAGGTGGATTATATTGCATTCTGCGATTAGGAAATAGGGTAGTATTGCTGAGAAAGCTTTTATGGTATTTATAACGGAGGAAATATGGCAAGATTTATTACTGCTGCTGAAGCGGCGAAATTGATCCCTGACGGTGCGACCGTCGGTATTGCGGGAATGGGCTTGTCTGGTTGGCCCGAAGAAGTAGCCTGTGCTGTCAGAGACAGCTTTAAAGAGACGGGTCATCCCTGCAACTTGACACTGCGCCAAGGCAGTGCCATGGGCGACTGGGGCTATGGCAATCAATTTATCGGCTGGGATAAGAGTAAACGTGCCGATGGACCTGACACGGAAAACGGAGCCAGAGGCGCCACTCGTTTCGGTGAAGCCGGAGAAGGGCTTATTACTAAATGGAGCGGCGCGCATGTTGGCAGTGCGTTTGCGCTGAACAAGCTGGCAGTGCAGAATAAACTGGAGTGCCACTGCCTGCCGCAAGGCGTGGCCGTGAATCTCTGGCGTGAGATTGCCGCGGGACGCCCCGGTCTGATCACAAAAGTGGGTCTTGGCACCTTTGTCGATCCTCGCGTAGAGGGAGGTAGAATGAATGCGGTCACCCAAGACAACATTGCCGAGTTGGTGAATTTTGGCGGGGAGGAATATCTGTTCTACAAGAGCTTTCCTGTAAATGTGGCGCTGCTGCGCGGTACCGTGGCAGATGAAAAAGGAAACATCTCCTTTATGCATGAGAGCATTATTAACGAGGGTTTGTCGGTCGCTACGGCAGCCCATAACTCCGGTGGTATCGTGATCGTGCAGGTAGAGTATATTACAAAGGCCGAGACACTCAATCCGAAGGATGTAAAGATCCCCGGAATTTTGGTGGACTATGTGGTACAAGCTACCGATCCTATGGCCTGCTGGCAGGCAGAGGGTGTGTATTGGGAACCTGCCTTCTCCGGTCATATCCGAAAGCCCGTAAAGGATATTCCGGCAATGCCCTTGGACGAGAGAAAAGTTATCGCCCGTCGCTGCGCTATGGAAGTTACCTCCGGCGGTGTGCTGAATCTAGGCGTGGGTATCAGTGCCAATGTGGGGAATATCCTGTCTGAGGAGGGCTGTATAGACCAGGTTACTATGGCCAGCGAGTCTGGAATGATCGGCGGCGTACCCTGTCCGCTGCCCAACTTTGGCAGTAGCTACAATCCTGAATGCACGATGGAGCACAATGCAACCTTTGATATGATTGACGGCGGTGCTCTGACAATGACCTGCCTTGGTTTAGGTGAGTGTGATGAAAGCGGTAATGTAAATGTCAGTAAGTTCGGCCCGCGGCTGACCGGTCCTGGTGGCTTTATTGATATTACCAACGCAACACCGAAGGTTGTTTTTTGCGGCACGTTCGTCGGTAAGGCCAAGTATGCCGTGGGTGACGGCAAGCTGTCCATTGTACAGGAAGGAAACATTAAGAAATTCCTGAAGAATGTGGAACAGATCACCTTTGCTGGTCAGTATGCAAAAGAGGGACAAGAGGTCCTCTACGTCACCGAGCGCTGCGTTTTCAAGCTGATCGGCGGAAAGATGACTCTTATTGAGATCGCACCTGGTATGGAGCTGGAGAAGGATATTCTGGCCCATATGGATTTTGTGCCTACCATCGCGGCAGATCTTAAGCAGATGGATCCTCAGCTGTTCTGTGAGACTTGGGGCGGGCTGAAAGCATATCTTGTGAACAATAACTGACAACGAATAAAAAAGAATAAATAGGAGGAACCCCTGAATGATTCTTGATAAGAAGCATGCAATGCAGCAGAAGCTGTTCCGTCAGTTTGCTGAGACGGAGTTCACCAAGGAGCTCCAGGACGAGCTGGACAACACTGGTGAATTTAACTGGGAGATGCAC